>CAZNCQ010000209.1:0-2057 GCA_964571275.1 uncultured Myxococcales bacterium | reverse complement strand
TCTTCGATGGGAACCCTGGGAGGGTTCGCAAGCCCTCCCGCCCGGGTGCAGAATTCCGCAGGCGCCGCGCGGGTGACTGCGTGCTAACGTCCTTCGCTCGAATGTCGTCGGCCTTTGCCATCATTCTCGCGGGGGGCGGGGGCACGCGGCTGTGGCCGGCAAGCCGCCGCCGCAACCCCAAACAGCTCCTTCGCCTGGGCGGGGCCGAATCGTTGCTGGCCGCGGCCGCGCGGCGGGCGCGCACGTTCTGCGATCCGGATCGGATCCTGATCGTGACCGCCGCCGATCAGGAGGCGGCGGTCCGCGGCGCGGTCCCCTGGTTGCCGCCTGAAAACGTGGTCGTCGAGCCGCTGCCGCGCAACACGGCCGCCGCCGTCGGGCTGGGTGCGGCCGTCGCATTTCGGCGCGCTGGCGCCGAGGCGGTGCTGGCCGTCCTGCCCGCCGACCCTCACATCGCCGACGAGGCGGGCTTCACCGCGATCGTGCGCGCCGCGCTCGCCGAGGCTGTGCGCGCGATCACCACCGTCGGCATCAAGCCGACGCACGCCGAGACCGGGTTCGGATACATCCGCCTCGGGTCGCCGATCGCGGGCGTGGCCGGGCCGCACGCCGCGGTGCATGCGGTGGGCGCGTTCGTCGAGAAGCCGGATCGGGCGACCGCAGAGCGCTACGTCGCATCGGGTGACTATCTTTGGAACTCGGGGATGTTCTTCCTCACCGCGGGCCGCCTCTTCGACGAGGCGCGGCGGCACCTGCCGGCGCTGGGCCAGGCGCTGGACGCGCTGGTGGCCGCCCGCGACTTCGACGCGGCGGTTCGCGAGCGCTACCCTTCGGTGCCGTCGATCTCGATCGACAACGGCATCATGGAGAAGGCGGCCGGGTTGCACGTGGTGCCCGGTGACTTCGGCTGGAACGACGTCGGCAGCTGGGCGGCGATGACCGCGATCCGCCCGACCGACGCGACCGGCAACGTCGTCGTCGGAGACGCGACGCTGATCGAAGGCAAGGGCAACGTCGTGGTGGCGGAGCCGGGCGCGCCGTACGTCGGCGTGCTCGGCGTCGACGACCTCATCGTGATCGCGACCGCCGACGCGGTGCTGGTGATCCCCAGGCACCGCGCGCAGGATGTCCGTCAGATCGTCGAGGCCGCGAGGAAGAACGGACGCGAGGACCTGCTGTGAACAGCCGAATCTTTCGTGAATACGACATCCGCGGCGTCGCCGATAGTGACTTCCCCGACGATCTCGCCGGCACGCTCGGCCGCGCCATCGGCGATCACTTGTGGGACAGCGGCGCCCGCCGCGTCACGCTCGGCCGCGACTGCCGGATCTCGTCGCCGCGCATTCACGCTCAGGTCAAGGCCGGGCTGCTCGCATCGGGGCTGGCCGTGATCGACGTCGGCGTGCTGCACTCGCCGGGCCTCTATTTCTCGGTGTTTCATCTCGAGGCCGACGGCGGCGTGATGATCACCGCCAGTCACAACCCGGCCGAGGACAACGGGTTCAAGATCGTCTCCGGCCGCAGCACGATCTACGGCGCGGAGCTGCAGCGCCTGCGCGCGCGCGTCGAGAGCGGTGAGGTCCGAGCCGACGCGCTGCCCGGTGTCGCGTCGAGCCACGACATCCTGGCCGACTACGTCGACACCGTCGTCGGCAACATTCACCTCGGCCCACGGCCGGTCAAGGTGGTCGTCGACGGTGGCAACGGCACCGGCGGCATCGCGATCTTGCCGATCCTGCGCCGACTGGGCGTCGAGGTCGACGCGATCTACTGCGAGCCCGACGGCCGCTTCCCGCACCACCACCCCGATCCGACCGTCGCCGACAATCTGGTCGACATCATCCGCCGCGTGCGCGAGACCGGCGCCGAGGTTGGCCTGGCGCTCGACGGCGACGGCGACCGTATCGGCGCCGTCGACGGCCAGGGGCGCATCCTGTGGGGCGACCAGCTGGTGATCTTGTTCGCGCGCCAGATCCTCGTCGAGAAGCCCGGCGCCACTTTTGTCAGCGAAGTGAAGTGCAGCCAGGCGCTGTTCGACGAGATCGCCGCGCGCGGCG
>CAZNCQ010000208.1:0-12778 GCA_964571275.1 uncultured Myxococcales bacterium | reverse complement strand
TCGAGTGCATCATCGGCGTCTCGACCTCCATGAAGCCGCGCGCGTCGAGGAAGCGCCGGATCGAGCGCACGATCGCCGTGCGCTTGCGAAAGACCTCGCGCACGTCGGGGTTCACGACCAGGTCGACGTAACGCTGGCGGTAGCGGATCTCGACGTCCTGCAGGCCGTGCCACTTCTCGGGCAGCGGGCGCGTCGCCTTGGTCAGCACCACGGCCTTGTCGGCCAGGATCGTGAGCTCGCCCGTGCGCGTGAACATCGCGCCGCCGACCGCGCCCACGAAGTCGCCGCGATCCGCCTTCTGCCACAGCTCGTAGGCGGCGTCGCCGATCTGGTCCTTCTTCACGTAGAGCTGAAGCTCGCCCGTGCGGTCGAGGATCTTCACGAAGGTCGCCTTGCCGAACCCGCGGTGGGCGACGATGCGCCCCGCGACCGAGAAACGGTCGTCGGACAGCAGCGGCGGCGGCGCGCCTTTTTCTGCCTTCTCCCCCTTCTCGCCCTTCGCCGGCTCGGGCGGGGGTTTGATCCCGGAAAACCGGGCGATCACCTCGGCCGTCGTGTGGGTCGGCACGAAGCCGTTGGCGTAGGGATTCGCGCCCAGGGCGCGGATCTCGGCGACCTTTTTCTCGCGTTCAGCAATGAGCTCTTGTTCGTCCGCCATCGTCTATCCACGGGTCGTCAACATGCGCGATCCCGGCAAGTGACCGAGATCAAAAAGAATTACCAACTTTATCCACAATGTATCCCGATTGTGCACGTTTGGTTACGGCGTTACAGATCATCCTCCTCGGGCACACCCTTGACAGGCGCGGCCGAGGGATCGCCCGCCAGTTGCAGCAACTGGGCGATCATGAACTGGTCGAGGTCGCCGTCGAGCACGGAGTCGACGTTGCTGACCTTGAGGCCGGTGCGGTGGTCGGAGACCAGGCGGTAGGGCGCCAGGACGTACGACCGGATCTGGCTGCCCCACTCGATGGCTTTCTTCTGGGCGTGGATGCCCCCCATCTTGTCTTCCATCTTCTTCTGCTCGATCTCGAACAGCTTCGACCGCAGGATGCGCATCGCCGTGCCGCGATTCTTGTGCTGCGACCGCTCCTGCTGGCAGTGCACGGCGATGCCGGTCGGGATGTGCGTGATGCGGACCGCCGACTCGGTCTTGTTGACGTGCTGGCCGCCGGCGCCCGACGACCGCATGACGTCGATGCGCAGGTCCTTGTCGTCGATCTCGACCTTCACCGTCTCGTCGATGTCGGGGTAGACGAAGACGCTGGCGAACGAGGTATGCCGGCGCGCCTGCGCGTCGTAGGGCGAGATGCGGACCAGACGGTGCACACCGGCCTCCGCGCGCAGGTAGCCGTACGCCCAGTCGCCGCTGATGCCCAGCGTGGCGCTCTTGATGCCGGCCTCGTCGCCAGGCTGCAGGTCCAGGATCTCGCACCCGTAACCGCGCAGCGCCGCCCAGCGCGTGTACATCCGCTGCAGCATCTCGGCCCAGTCCTGCGACTCGGTGCCGCCCGCGCCGGCGTTGATGCTGACCAGCGCGCCCTGCCGGTCGTAGGGACCGGAGAGCATGCGCGCAAACTCCATCTTGCCGACCACGACCTCGGCGACGTCGAGCGTGCGCGTCGCCTCGACCGCGGTCCCCTCGTCCTTGGCCTCGTCCGCGAGGTCGACGAGGATACGCGCCTCTTCGGCCGCCTTGAGCTGGGCGTCGAAGCTGTCGACCGTCGACTTCAGCTGCGCCTGCTCGCGCAGAGTGGCCTGAGCTTTCTCGGTGGCGGTCCAGAAGTTCGGGGAGCCCGCCTCCGCGTCCAGTTCCGCTATGCGATCTCTTTTGCCGGCGATGTCAAAGATGCCCCCGGAGAATCTCCAGGCGGCTCTCCAGCTTGGCAATGCGCTCGCGGATCGGCGACAGCTCCATCATGGTGCGCGGCAGTCTAGCACGAGAGATCGGGCACGCTTCTAGCGCAGCGAATCGCGCAGGTAGTTCTCTTTGAGACGGACGTACTTGAGCGCGGCGGCGCGGTGAAACGCTTCGTCCTCGGCGGTCAGCGTACGCACCACGCGCGCCGGAGCGCCCAGCACCAGGCTGTACGGCGGAATGATCGTCCGCTGCGTGATCAGCGCGCCCGCGCCCACGACCGAGCCGTGACCGATCACCGCCTCGTCGAGGATCGTCGACTGCATCCCGATGAGGCAGCCGTCCTCGACGCGGCAGGCGTGCAGCATCGCGCGGTGGCCGACCACGACCTCGTCGCCGACGGTGCAGGGCGTGTCGTCGGCGACGTGTATGACCGAGCCGTCCTGAATGTTGGTGCGCGCGCCGACGGCCACCGGCGCCAGGTCGCCGCGCAACACCGCGCCCCACCAGATCGAGCTCTCGTCGCCCAGCTTCACGTCACCGACCAGCGCAGCGCCCGGCGCCACCAGCACGCCCGGCCCCACGGACGGCACCATGCCGAGGTAGCGGTCGATCGCCGCGCGGGGAAACCGGCTGCGCAGCGCGCGGACCTCGGCGTCGAGGCGCTCCGCCTCGGGGTGAGGGCCGGAAACCACGGTGACGGAGTGAGCGATGAGGGCCATGGGCGGGATGCTACACGGATGCCGGCAGCGAGGAGCGCGAGACGCGACACGCGATGGGTCGGACCTCCTCACCCAAACCCTTTCCTCCGCGCGGACGTGGAGGAGAAGGTCGGGGCCGAGGAGGTCCGGCGCACCGCCACTAATGCGCCTCGAGCCGGTAAACCAAGAACTGCTCGTCGGCGACCACGGCCGGGCGCGAGGTGAACAGCAGCTGCGCGTCGACGCCGGGCGGGACCGGCGGGAGCACCGCGCCCATGCACAGCACCACGGTCACCGGGCTGTGAAATTGGCGCGATACCATGATCGCCTTGGCCAGGAACTGATTGATCGAAAAGTCGCGGCGACGGTTGTGAAACGCCACCGTCTCTTCGACCTCCTCGGTCTCCATGCTGTAGAACGGCCGGCGCAGATAGACGGCCACGGTCAGCGCCATGCCCGGACCGGCGACCAGCGGCAGGTCCTGCATGCCGGCGCGGCGAATGAAGGCAGCGGTGTCGCGGCCGCCCGAGAACACCTCACGCGTGTCGACGAGCGTCGCGACCGCGAAGCTCTGGATCTGCGGCACACACAGCGCCACCAGCAGGATCAGCGACGGCAGGTGGCGGCGGCGCGGCTGCAGCGTGCGCAGCAGCCAGCATGCCGCGCAGAGCGCGATGAAGTAGTGCGCCCAGTGGCGCGGGCTGCCGGCCAGGCGCGCTTGCTGGATCACCATCATCATCGCCAGCGCCGCGACGTAGAACAGCATCACGCGCCACGACCGGTAGAGCACCGCGATCGCAGCCGCGAGCAGCGCCGCCGCGAGGTAGGGGATCGCTCCCGGCACGCGCTGCCAGCACTCGAACGGCCAGAACCAGAAGTCGAGCCGCACCTCTCGCAGCGGCGCCAGGCCATCGAGCACGCGCTGCAACGTGGCCGGAACCATGCGCGCGTCCAGCAGCGAAAAATCCCAGCCGGGCGCGAACGGGTTCGGATCCATCGGCTCGACGCTCCAGGCGCAGAACACCAGCGCGGCGGAGAAGACCGCGAGCGCGATCAGCTGGCGTGGCAGCACGGTGGTGAGCGGTCGCGGCGGCGTCTGCCGGCGCAGCTGCACGTTCTCGGCGACGAGGAAGATCACCAGGCCCACGGCCAGGACCATGCCGTAGACGCTGGTCATCGCCAGCAGGGACAGCACCACCGCCAGGATCAACGGCCGCTGGCGCAGCGGATGGTAGAGCGCGCAGAACACGCACAGGAGCAACCACCCGAGCACGTAGTTCCGGCAGACGACGCTGAGCTCGTAGCCGAAGTCGTAGGTCGCGAGGAGCAGCACCTTGAGGTAGCGCGGAAACGGCGCGCACCGCAGCAGCACGACGGCCGCGGCGACAGCGGCTGCGATCGTCGCCACCTGCAGCCCCCAGGCCTCGGGGAAGATCCAGCTCCAGACGCGCAGGTACCAGAACCAGAGCGGCGGGTGGCCTTCATAGCGGCGATCGCCCGTCACCAGATCGCCGAAGCCCTGCGCGATGCGCGCCAGGCTCCACGCGTGCACCTCGTCGCGCCACATCTCGTGGTGCACGTGCATCCAGATCAAGAACACCAGGTACAGCGCCGCGACGACGCCGGTGAACCACCACGCGGTCTCGCGATCGCGCGCCACCGCGCGCCAGAGCCGTAAAAGCCGCGCGGTCACCATTCGTAGAGCGAGATGCGCCGCAGGTGCAGGACACCGACACCGGCCAGGCGAAACCGGACGTGCCGCGCGCGGAGCGGCCCGATCTCGTGCGTCCAGACGTGGAAACCCGAGCGGCGCTGCGCGACCCGGCGCCACTTCTGGGTCTCGAGGTCGAGCACCTCGACGTCGAGCGGCAGAGCGCGCTCCCAGCAACAGTCGCGGCGGTTCTCGACCAGCAGGGAGCGGATCACCTGGGGCGTTCCCAGATCCACGTCGATCCAGGGATGGTCGCTGGGGAAGGTCTGGAAAAAGAAGTCGCCCTTGCGCGTCGACGGGCCGACGCCGCCACGGTGGACCGGGGGGATCGCGCTGCTCGCCAGCCAGGGCCGACCCGCGGCCAGATCGCGCGGGAAGACGCGCGCCCGCAGCGCCGGCGACGCCAGGCACCCGAGCAGCAGGAGCAGCGCAACCGCGACGGCCGCTGCGACCGCCAGCGCGCCGAGCGCGATCGCCATCCGGCGGTAGGGCCGCGACGCCGCCACGAGCGCGCGCTGCGCCTGTTGCGCCGCGACCGCCTCGGAGCCGCGGACGGAGCCTCGGACGGAGCCTTGGACGGAGCCGGGCCCCCCAGCCCCATCCGCACCGGCGATCACGTCGAGATCGCGCGCGGCTCGGCGGTAGAGCCGCTCGGCGCGGCGTTGCCAGTCGTGCGGGCGCCGCACGTCAATCGCGTCGGCGGTCGAGCACAGCGCACGGGCTCGTCGATAGCGTGCGCCGTGCGCGCGGTGAAAGCGCCAGCCGTCCTCGACCGCGCCGAGCGCGCGACCGAGCTCGGCGCGCGCGAGCGACCCGACGTGGAGCGTGTGCGGCCGAGGAGTCACGGTTGGAGACCGGCCGTGAGGGCCAGGGTTAACGTCGCCGTAAACCTGGGCGCGGTCAACCGCGCGGATCGCGGTCGTGCGCGATCGCCGACGGCGCGCGTGCGCCGAGCTGCTAGGATTTCGGGCGTGAAAGACGGAGCGCGACGCCCGATCATGCCGCCGACGATCATCGTCGCCGACGTTCACGGCTGCCTGGACGAGCTCGGCCGGCTGCTGGCCACCTGCGGCTTCCAGCGCGGCGACCGGCTGGTGCTGGCGGGCGATCTCGTCGCCAAGGGTCCCGACTCGCAAGGCGTGGTCCAGCTGGCGCGCGAGGAAGGTGCGCTCGCCGTCGTCGGCAACCACGACGATCACGTGCTGCGCGCCCGCGCCGTCGCGCGGGGCGCGATCCCGCCGCCCGCAAAGGGCGTGCGCGCCGAGCATCAGGTGGTCGCCGACGCGCTCCGCCCCGAGGACTGGACCTTCCTCGAATCGCTGCCGGCGTTCGTGCGCCTCGGGTACGAAGGCGCCGGCGCCGACGACAGCAACGGCGCCGCCGCGCCGGTCCCCGACGGCGATGGCGCCGATACCGTGGTCGTGCACGCGGGCGCCGTGCCCGGCGTCCCGTTCGAGAAGCAGACGCGCGAGCACCTGACGACGATGCGAAGCATCGACCAGGACGGCAACCCGACGAAGAGGATCGAGGGTCGCCCGTGGGGCGCGGTCTGGCCCGGCCCGGAGAGGATCGTCTTCGGGCACGACGCGATCCGCGGGCTGCAGCGGCATCGCTTCGCGACCGGGCTCGACACCGGCTGCGTCTACGGGCGGCGGCTGACCGCGCTCCTGCTGCCGGAGCGGCGGCTGGTCTCCGTGGAGGCACGCCGCGCCTACGCCGCGCTATCATGAGCGCGGGCCGCCCATGAGCTCGGCCGATCTGTCGTCGATCAAAGACTTCTTGTTGCTGTCGGAAGATCTCGCGACCGCGGGCCAGCCGACGGAAGCCGAGCTGGGCGCGATCGCCGCGCGCGGGTTCCAGGTGGTGATCAACCTGGCGCTGGCGACGTCGCCGGGCGCGCTGCCCGACGAGGCGGCGTCGGTCGCGCGTCACGGCATGGAGTACGTGCACATTCCGATCGACTTCAACGCGCCCGAGATCCCGGCGGCGCTCCGGTTCTTCGCGGCACTGCGCGCGCACCGCGGGCGGCGTCTCTTCGTTCATTGCGCGGCCAACAAGCGCGTCTCCGCGCTCATCTACGCGTACCGCATCTTCGAGGGTGAGCCCGGCCCCGCGACGGCCGCGCGCGATCTCGCGCGCCGCTGGGAGCCGGACGAGATCTGGCGCCGCTACATCGACGACACCGTGGCGGCCGCGCGTGCCGCCGCCGGCGCGCGTCTGAATGTGCAGTCGGCGACGACATGGGAGCCGATCGTCGGCTACGCGCGCGCCGTGCGCATCGGCAACCACGTGCACGTCTCGGGCACGACCGCGACCGACGACAGCGGCCAGATCGTCGGCATCGGCGATCCTTACGCGCAGGCGGTGCAAGCGCTGAAGAACATCCG
This sequence comes from uncultured Myxococcales bacterium, assembly GCA_964571275.1. Taxonomy (GTDB): domain Bacteria; phylum Myxococcota_A; class Polyangia; order Fen-1088; family Fen-1088; genus DASRQZ01. The sequence continues at coordinate 6,121 of CAZNCQ010000208.1, read as the reverse complement.
CTCGGCGCTCACGCTGGCGGGCGCGCGCATGGAAGACGTGGTGCGGACGCGCATGTTCGTGGTCGACATCACGCGCTGGACGGAGATCGGCCGCGCGCATGGCGAGTTCTTCGCGAACATCCGCCCCGTCACCAGCATGATCGAGGTGAAGGGCCTCATCTCGCCCGAGATCCTCGTCGAGATCGAGGCCGAGGCGATCGTGACGGATGGCCCGTCGTAGCCGCCGGGCGTCCGTCGTCGTGTGCCCGTCGTAACGAACGTCAACAATCGACTCGGGTCGCTGGCGGCGAGCTCCGAAACATGCGACCGTGAACGCGTGCGCTCCATCGCTCATGGGTGGCTTCTCGTGGCAGCTGTGCTGGCGAGCGCGCTCGGTTGCAGCGGCGGGAGCACCCCGGATGCCGGCACGTCGGTGGACGCGACGCCCATCGCCGATCCGCTCGAGTTCTGCCGCGTGTCCGCTGATGCGATCTGCACGCGCGCGTATCAATGCGTGCCGACCGCGATGCAGGACTCCAGCTTCACCGATATTTACTACGGCTCCGTGACGGACTGCATGACGATGACCGAAGCGGGCTGCGTCGATCCCGCCACCAATTGCCCCAACTATGACCCCACAAGGGGCGGCGTCTGCGTGGCGCAACTGAACAGCAGCTCCTGCGCGGATCTCCTGTTCGGCAACGCGATCTTTCCACCCGAGAGCTGCCTCAGCGCCTGCGGCAAGTAGTTCGCGTATCATCCGCCCATGATCGCGCGGGCGGCTGCCATCGCATCGACGCGCGCCGCGCGGGCGCTGCTGGTGGCGGCGTTCGGGGCGTTCGCGGCCGGCCTGGTCGCCGGCTGCCGCCATCCGGTGGCGCCGGGCGCCGCGCCGATCCTCGTCGACGCCGGCGACGGCACGGCGCTACCGCGCAGCGAATCGCTGTCGCTCGTCGCCGGCGGTGTCGCCCGTCACCTGATCGTGCACCTGCCGGGCGGCGCCGCGACGACGCCGCGGCCCCTGGTGCTGAACCTGCACGGCTCGGGCGGAGATGCCGCGCAGCAGGAGGCATTCGCCGGCATGGACTCCGTCGCCGAGGCCAACCAGTTCATCGTCGCGTACCCGGAGGGCGCGATCGCGCTCGGCGGCGGGTTCGCCTGGAACGTGCCGGGCCAGCCGCTGCTGGGCGGCGGCGCGCTGCCGACCGACGCCGCCGACGATGTCGCGTTCTTCGCGCAGGCGATCGCGTTCCTGCAGCAACGCTACGCCATCGACCCGCACCGGATCTTCGTGACCGGCATGTCGGGCGGCGCCCGCATGACCAGCCAACTCGGCTGCGATCTCGCCACCACCGTCGCCGCGATCGCGCCCGTCGCCGGGCTGCGCTTCCCCTCACCTTGCAACGGCACGCGCGCGGTGCCGGTCGTCGCGTTCCACGGCACGGCCGACACCGTCAACCCCTACGACGGCGGCGGCCAGCCGTACTGGACGTACAGCGTGCCCAGCGCCGAGGCACAATGGGGCGCGCACGACGGCTGCGACTCCAGTCCCGCGACGTCGCCCGCGACCGCGAACGTCACGCTGACCGCCTACGGCGACTGCACGGGCGGCGCCGCGGTCGCGCTCTACACCGTCGACGGCGCCGGCCACGAATGGCCGGGCGCTCCCGGTCAAACGCCACTCATCAACGCGAGCGCGACCATGTGGTCGTTCTTCAATTTACATCCGAAACCCTGAGAGGGTTCCGGACCTCCGTCCCACCCGCTACCGCGAGGGCGACGCGCCGTCTCGAGAGCTGCTCAGGCGCTGATCAGCCGCAGCTGGCGCAGGCGCGCCGGCTGTTCGTCGGCGATCGGGTAGCGGCCGGAGAAGCAGGCGTCGCAGAAACCCTCGGAACCGACCGGGCCCGTCTGCAAGATCGGCAGACCCTTGCGCGGGCCGTCCGCCGCGCCCACCCCGGGACGCCAGCCCTCGACCGACTGGTAGAGCCCATCCAGCGACAGGTACCCGAGCGAGTCGGCGCCGACGAAGTCGCGGATCTCGTCGATGCTGTGGTTCGCGCCGATCAGCTCCTCGCTGGTCGGCGTGTCGATGCCGTAGCGGCACGGGCCGATCGTCGGCGGCGAGCTGATGCGCAGGTGGACCTCGCGCGCGCCCGCCGAGCGGATCATCCCCACGATCTTGCGCGAGGTCGTGCCGCGCACGATCGAATCGTCGACGACCACCACGCGGTTGCCCTTGAGCACCTCGCGGACCGGGCTCAGCTTCAGCTTCACGCCGAAGTGGCGGATCTGCTGCGACGGCTCGATGAACGTGCGGCCCATGAAGTGCGACCGCATCAGGCCCTGGTCATAGGAGATGCCGCTCTCGCGCGCGTAGCCGATGGCCGCCGCCATGCCCGAGTCGGGCACCGGAATGACGACGTCGGCATCGACCGCATGCTCGAGGGCCAGGCGGCGCCCCATGCGCTCTCGCGCGCGGTAGACCGATCGCCCGTCGATCGTCGAGTCGGGCCGCGCGAAGTAGATCCATTCGAAGACGCAGCGGTGCCCCGGCTGCGGGGCGAACGGACGCACGCTCTGCACGCCTGATTCATTGATGATCACCATCTCGCCGGGCTCGAGGTCGCGCACATATTCGGCGCCGATGAGCTCGAACGCGCAGGTCTCGGACGACACGACCCACACGTCACTGTCCTTGGCTCGGGCTTTACCGAGCGCCAGCGGGCGAAAGCCCATCGGATCGCGCACCGCGACCAGCGTGTCCTCCGAGAGGAACACCAGCGAATAGGCGCCGCGCACCTGGCGAAGCGCGTCGGCGGCGCGGGCCGGCAGCGCGGTCTCGCGCGACTTCGCGATCAGATGCACGATGACCTCGGTGTCGGACGTCGTCTGGAAGATCGACCCTTCGGCCTCGAGACGCTCGCGCAGCTCGACCGCGTTGACCAGGTTGCCGTTGTGCCCGACCGCCACCGAGCCGCCCGCGTAGTCGACCGCGATCGGTTGGGCATTCTTCAGGGTGGAATCACCGGCCGTCGAATAGCGCACGTGGCCGATGGCCGCGAAGCCGCCCAGGTGGGCGAGCCGGTCGGCGGTGAAGATGTCGCCGACGTGACCCATTTCGCGAATCCAGCGCAGCTTCTCACCGTCGGTCGAGACGATGCCCGCTGACTCCTGACCGCGGTGCTGCAGGGCGTGGAGGCCCAGGTAGGCTAAGTTGGCGGCTTCGGAGTGACCATAAATTCCTACGACCCCGCACATTTTGGTGCGAAGGCTAGCACAACACCTGAGCGCGACGACCAGAATGTGGGACAGGGCGCACGGCCGCAGATCGGCAGGCAGATCCGGAGGCGGTCCCGGCAGGATCTCCGGCGCAGGATGTGCGAGAAAATGCGCCTCAGGTCGCCTGAGATCCTCGCTCGGGAATAACCGCGACGGTCGCCGCATTGAATGGTGCGCCGATTTTCGGGCATACTGCGCGCCGACAAATCCATGCGAGGCCCCCCTTTGCCATGATTGAAGTCAAAGATCTGACCAAGTACTACGGCGAACATGCCGCGATTCGCGACCTGACGTTCAGCATCGACCGCGGCGAAGTCATCGGGTTTCTCGGGCTCAACGGAGCGGGAAAATCGACGACGCTCAAGATCCTGGGCTGCGTGCTGCTGCCGACCGCCGGCGACGTGCGCGTCGACGGAATCGACATCGCCAAGGCGCCCCACGAGATCCGCCGCCGCATCGGCTTCTTGCCGGACTCGCCGCCGCTCTACAACGAGATGACGGTGGGGCGCTACCTCAGCTTCGCGGCCCAGCTGCGCGGCGTCCCCGCCGGCGAGACCGCGACGCGCGTGTCGGAGGCGGAGGAGAAGACCGCCACGCGCCACGTCCACGACGAGCTCATCAGCAGCCTGTCGCACGGGTTCCGCCAGCGCGTCGGCGTCGCACAGGCGCTGGTGCACAACCCCAAGCTCCTGATCCTCGACGAGCCGACCAGCGGCCTCGATCCGCTGCAGATCATCGAGATGCGCTCGCTCATCCGCAACCTGCGCGGCGCGCACACGATTTTATTGTCCAGCCACATCCTGTCGGAGATCAGCCAGACCTGCGACCGCCTGCTCGTGATCCAATCGGGCGAGATCGTCGCCCAGGGCACCGAGCAGGAGCTGGCGTTGCGCATGGGCGCGGGCGGGGTCGTCGAGGTCGAGGTCGCGAGCGCCGCCGGCCGGCGCGTCGTCGATCTCGCGGCCTCGGTGCCGGGCGTCACCGGCGCCACCATCGTGCGCGAGTCCGACGGCGTCGTGCTGGTGCGCATGCAAGCGGCCGCCGACGTGCGGCCCAAGATCGCGCGCGTGCTGGTCAACGGCGGGCTCGACCTGCTGCGCATCGACCGCGGCGCCGCCCAGCTGGAATCGATCTTCCTTCAGCTCACCAAGACCCACACCGGGGGGCTTCCGCAATGAGATCCACCTTTCTGATCATGCGCCGCGAGCTGGCGGCGTACCTGCGATCGATGACCGGCTACATCATCGCCGCGGCGGTTCTGGTCGTCGACGGGCTCCTGTTCAACGCCTTCGCGCTCGGCGGCGGCGAAAAGCTGTCATCGGAAGTCTTGAGCCTGTTCTTCTACTTCTCGAGCGGCACCACCATCATCGCCAGCGTCTTCATCTCGATGCGCCTGTTCGCCGAAGAGCGCCAGACCGGAACGCTGGTGCTGCTGACGTCGTCTCCGGTGCACGACTGGGAGATCGTGATCGGCAAGTTCCTCTCGGCGCTGATCTTCCTGTCGCTGCTCACGGCGGCGACGGTGTTCATGCCGCTGCTGATCTTCGTCAACGGCAAGATTTCGCTCGGCCACATGGCGGCCGGCTACCTGGGCCTGTTCCTGCTCGGGAGCGCCACGCTGGCCATCGGCACGTTCGGGTCGGCGCTGGCGCGCACGCAGGTGCTGGCAGCGATCTTCTCGGGCTGCATCGTGGTGGCGATGATCGTCGCCTGGATGCTGGCCAAGGTCACCGAGGCGCCGCTCAACGACATGTTCACGGCGCTGGCGCTGCACGGCCGCCACTTCCCGCCTTTCCAGGCGGGCGCGGTCCACCTGCGCGACATCGGCTACTACTTGATGGTCACCTACGTCGCCCTGTTCAGCGCGACGCGAGTCATGGAGGCACGGCGATGGCGATGACACAATCCTCGAGCGCCGGTCGCCTGGGCGGCAGCGCACGCTGGTCGGCGGTCTACGCCGTCGGCATGCTCTCGGTCTTCATCGGCGAACGCGCCATCGGCACCGGCACGCCGCGCATGGTGATGACCATCCTCGGCCTGCTGCTGGTGATCGCGTCGATGATCGGGCGCATCGTGCGCGCGAACAAGGCCAATCCAGACCGGCGCCAGGTCGAGCGCTCGCTGCTGGGGCTGTACGCGATCGGGCTGCTCTCGCTGATCGTGTACTTCGTCCAATCGGACGTGCCGACCCTGCGCGGAGGCAAGCCACTCGAGCACAGCTGGCCAAAGCTGGCGACGGCGCTGACCGCGCTCTGGCCGGTCATCTGGATCACGTCGGCCTGGCCGATCGCGCTCGTCGAGATGGCCTACGCCAACATGGCGCGGGCGCCGCACCTCGAGGTCCGGCGCATCCGCGACGCGTTGCTGTCGGGCCTGGGCATCGCCTTCGCGCTGATCTTCGCGTTCAGCATCGCCTGGGTCACGTCGGAGCGGGACAAGAAGGTCGACCTGGCCTACTTCCGGACGACCCGGCCCGGCGAGTCGACGCGCAAGATCGTGCGCGCGCTCGACCAGCCGCTCGAGGTCGCGACCTTCTTCCCCGCGGGGAACGAAGTGCGCGAGGAGATAGCGAACTACTTCACCGACCTGGCCAAGGAATCGAGCCAGCTGACGTTTCATCAATACGACTACGACATCGACCCGCAGAAGGCGCACGAGCTGACGGTCACCACCAACGGCACCGTCGTGGTCGCGCGCAACGGCCGCAAGGAGATGATCCAGGTCCCGGTGCAGTTCGAGACGGCGCGCAACGCGCTCAAGACGCTGGACAAGGAAGTGCAGCAGCGCCTGCTCACGGTGGTGAAACCGAAGCGCGTGGTGCTGTTCACGCAGGGCCACAACGAGCGCTGGTTCGAGCACG
>CAZNCQ010000207.1:0-12955 GCA_964571275.1 uncultured Myxococcales bacterium | reverse complement strand
AGGGGCCGATCCGCGACGGCTACCGGCCGGCCGACTACTTGCTGCGCGGCGATCTCTCGCACCGCAACCGCCAGATCTTCGAGGCGCTGCTGTCGTCGTACCACGGCGATCTCGCCAAGGTGCTGCGCCACGTGCAGGTCGAGCGCTTCTTCGTGTCGCGGCGCTACCGGCAGGCGGCGGCCACCGTCGAGCCCCAGCTGGCGGTCGACGCGCGCTCGCGCCAGCTGACCATGGATCGCTCGCTGGCGTCGCTGCCGCCGGCGCTGCAGTCGCTGACGCTCTACGAGTATCAGGGCGAGCTCGTCGACGGGAACCGCGGCGTCGTCGACTTCGCCGACCTGCTCAAGCGGCCGCTCGAGGCGTACAAGTACCTGCTCGGCACCGTCGAGCAGGGGCGGATATCTCTCGATGTGGCCAGCCTGGAGCTGGACACCGTGTTCATCGGATCCTCCAACGAAGGCTACCTCGCGGCGTTCAAGGAGGTGCCCGAGTTCCAGTCGTTCAAGGGGCGCATGGAGCTGGTGCGCGTGCCGTACCTGCTCGACTACCGCATCGAGGAGCGGATCTACCAGGCGCAGATCAAGATCGCGCACAGCCAGTCGGGCAAGCACGTCGCGCCGCACGTCGCCTGGGTCAGCGCGCTGTGGTCGGTGCTGACGCGCATGAAGAAGCCGCTGGCAGAGAAGTATTCGAAGAGCCTGGCCGACGTCGTCGCGCGCCTCGGCCCCATGGAAAAGGCGCTGCTCTATGCCGACGGTGCGATGCCGGACGGGATCACCACCGAGCAGCAGCGCGAGCTGGGCGCGGGCATCGACAAGATCGCGCGCGAGTCCGACAACTATCCGAACTACGAAGGGCGCACCGGGGCGTCACCGCGCGAGATCAAGCTCTTGCTCATGAACGCGGCGCAGAGCACGAAGTACCAGTGCCTGTCGCCGTTCGCGGTGTTCGACGAGCTGGAGGAGCTGGTGCGCGGCGTGACCGTGTACGAGTTCCTGAAGCAGGAGCCGCTGCCGGGCGGCTTTCACGAGAACCGCAAGTTCATCTTCCAGGTGCGCGACCGCCTGATCGAACGCATCGACGACGAGGTGCGCACGTCGATGGGCCTGGTCGACGAGCGGCGCTATATCGAGCAGTTCGAGCGCTACGCCTCGCAGGCGTCCCACTGGGTCAAACGCGAGAAGGTGCACAACCCGATCACCGGCCGCGACGAGGATCCCGACGAGGACTTCATGAGCGAGGTCGAGCGCATGCTCGACGTCAGCAACCGCAAGGACGAGTTCCGCCGCGAGGTCATCGCCCGCATCGGCGCCTGGTCGATCGATCATCCGCGCCAGAAGCCCGACTACGAGCGCATCTTCCCGCGCCCGATCGCCGAGCTGCGCGAGGCGTTCTTCAACGACCGAAAGAAGCAGGTGCGCAAGATCACCGAGGACTTGCTGGTGCTGATGACCGACGGCGCCGAGAAGATGCAGGCCGACGCGGCGGTGGCGGCGCAGGCGACGCTCGACACGCTGAAGAGCCGCTTCGGCTACTGCGATCACTGCGCGCGCGACGCGATCCTCGCGCTGATCCGCAAGCGCTATAGCTGAGCCCGCTCAGAAGACACCCACGAGCCCCATGGCGAGACCGCCCGCGGTCGGCGCCATCGTCGGAGCGATGGTGTGTCCGCTCCGCGCCGCCCCGGGTGTCGAGTCGCCGTGCTCCTTCTGCACCGATAGCACGGCGTCGTCGACCACGATCGCGGCGGCGCCTGCCAGGATCACCGCCAGCAGACCCAGCTGCCGCGTGCGGTCCTGATCGTGAAAAGCGTCTTCGCAGGTCTCGACGAACCCGGGCCCGCAGGGATCCTTCACGGAGCTGGAGGTCCAGCTCCAGTTTGCGCCGTAGTGGATGGCCGCCGCCATCAACGCGCCCCGCACCGCCACGCTGGCGATGCCGAGCTTCCAGTCGCCGTTCGCGAAATGAATGACCGGTGCCGCCATGACCAAACCGACCGTGGCCGCGACCGCGCCCGGGCTCGGCTGCAGCTCGTGGCCAATCGCCAGGCACGAGACGTCTGCGAGCACCAGCTGCCACCCGTACCAGCGTTCCGACAGCCGCGCGACCTCGGGCTCGGACGGCGGCGGGGGCGCCTCTGGGTCGACGGCGCCGCCAAGCACGAACGAGAGAATCATCACACCGCCCGCGAGCATCATGAGCGGCCACTTTGCAAGTGTGGGGCCGACCGAAGGCTGCGTTCGCGCCGTCCTCGCGGAGGAAGGTCCGGCGACTCTCCACCGCGCAACCGTCAGGAAACCAACAGTTGATGGCTTGCCCCGTCATCGCCGCTCTCACCGAGACGATTCACCGTCGACGAGGCCTCTGTACTTCGTCGCGATTTTTCGTATCCTCGGGTCTCCGCCCCCGCTCTTAGACAATCCCGCGGGCGCGGAATTCTTATGATCGGCTGGCTTCATCGCTTGGTTGTCGTTGTCGCTTTGCTCGCCGGCGTTGCCGGCTGCAAGCACCCATCAATCGACGAGACGGCGGGGCAGGGCAGCGGCGGCAGCGCAGGCATCGCAACCGACGGCGGCGTCGATCGCGCCACCGACGCCGCCCGCGACACCGGGCCATCACGCGGTCCGACGCCGGCAATGCCGGGGATCCGATTTCCGTTCCCGCAGAACCGCATGAGCGCGGGCTGCACCTACCCGACCGGCTACCGCAACGAAGACGTCCTGGCCGCGTACGCGCGCTGGAAGACCGACACCGTGACCTCCGACGGCGCGGGCGGGCACCTGCGCATCAGGCGTCCCAACGACCCCGGGCTCGATTCCAACACCACGGTCTCGGAAGGGATCGGCTACGGCATGCTCATCGCGGTCTACATGGGCGACGCCGACTCGCAGCACCTCTTCGACGAGCTTTGGAAGTACGAACGGCTGCACCTCGACGAGTTCGGGCTCATGGACTGGTACATTAGCGCCGACGGCTCGCAGAGCCTGGGACTGGGCGGCGCCGGCGACGCCGACGAGGACATGGCGTTCGCGCTGCTCATGGCCGATCGACAGTGGGGCGGCAAGGGTTCCCTCGACCGCAACTACCTCGATTACGCGAAGGACCAGCTCAACAACATCTGGCTGCACGAGGTCGTCGACAGCAAGCTGCTGTCCGGCGGCGACCACGGCTTCGACTGGCACTGCGTGAACATCTCGTACTTCGCGCCGGCCTACTACCGCATCTTCGAGAAGTACGACCACGTCGACGCCGGGCTCTCCGGCTGGGACGCGGTGACCAAGACCGTCTACGACACCATCGCCAACGCGCTGAATCCAGCGGTCAACGGCGGGCACGCGAACGCGAGCAACGGCCTGGTGCCGGCCTGGTGCGACAGCAGTGGGCCGCCCAACGGTGCCTGTCCCACCGGCGCCACCAACTACCAGTACGACTCGTGCCGCACGCCGTTCCGCATCGGCCTCGACGCGTGCTGGTTCGGCACGCCCGAGGCCAAGAGCTACCTCGCGAAGACCAGCAGCTTCTTCGCCGGCATCGGCGCCTCGAAGATCGTCGACGGCTACGCGCTCGACGGCACGCCGCAACCGACGCTCGCGGCCGACGGCGGCCAGTCGGCGGCGTTCGTCGGACCGGCGGGCGTCGGCGCGATGAGCGCGTCCACCTATCAGTCGTTCGTCGACCAGACCTATCAGGCCATCGCCGGCGGGAAGCTGCTGGTCGGCGGCACCTACTACGACGAATCCTGGACGGTGCTGTCGCTGCTCATGATGACCGGCAACTTCATCGACTATACGTCGTTCTAAGAGGGACCCTCGAAGAGGGACCCTCGGCCCGCCGACGGTGACGCGCGGCCCGTGATATGTTGCCGCGATCATGGTGGCAATGGGCCCGAGGGCGCGCGCTCTGGCGGCCTACATTACGGCCGCCGCGGTCTCGATCGTCGCCGCCGTGATCATGCTCGAGCTGTGGGCCGCCGATCTGCGCGTCCCGTTCGACTATGCCGGCGACGCGCTCGCGGGAGGGATGGTCGTCAAGGCAGTGCTCGACCACGGCTGGTACCTCAAGAACCCGAGCCTGGGTGCGCCGGGCCACCTGCTGCTCTACGACTTCCCGTTCTCCGAAAACTTTCACCTGCTCTTCATCAAGGTCATGGGCTTCTTCACCCACGACTGGGGGCTGGTGCTCAATCTCTACTTCCTGCTGGGATTCCCGCTGATCGCGCTCGCGGCGATGGCGGTGTTCCGGCACTTTCGCGTCGGCTTCGGTCCCGCGCTCATCGCGAGCGTGCTCTACGCCTTCCTGCCGAGCCGCGTGATCAAAGGCGAGGGCCACCTGTTCCTCGACGTCTTCTACCAGGTGCCGCTCGCGATCCTGGTGATGCTCTGGGTCGCCAGCCGCGAACCGCCGCTGGCGCGCGCCGATCCCTCGCGATGGTGGCCTCGGCTTCACCTGCGCAATCGCCGCACGCTGGCGACCGCGCTGATCTGGACGCTGGTGGCGTCCAGCTCGGGCTACTACGCATTCTTCGCCGCCGTGCTCGTGCTGGCCGCCGGCGTCTGGGGATCCGTCCAGCACCGCTCGCTGGCCAACGCGACCGCGGGCCTCGTGCTCTGCGCCGGGATCGCCGTCGGGCTGGTGGCGAACACGCTGCCCACGCTGATCTACCAGCACCGCCAGGGGCCGAACCCGGAGGTCGCCGCCCGCCGCAGCAGCGAGGCGGAGGTCTACGGCATGAAGATCGCGCAGCTCGTGCTGCCCGCGCCCAACCACCGGCTGACGGCGCTGCGGAACCTGAACCAGCGCTACTCGCGCACGGCGCCGCTGGTCGGCGAGAACGGCGCGACCGCGCTGGGTTTCGCCGCTCTCATCGGCTTCCTCTTCCTGCTGGTACGCCTGCTGGCGCCCGCACGCTCGGGCACGCCGGAATCGCGCGACGACCTCCTGCGCGCGCTGTCCACGTTCAACCTGATGGCGGTGTTGCTGGCGACGATCGGCGGCTTCGGTGCGCTGATCGCGCTCGAGGTGCCGCAGATCCGCACCTATTCGCGCATGAACGTGTTCATCGCGTTCTTCGCGCTGTTCGCGTTCGCGCTGCTCCTCGAGCGGTTGCAGCAGCGTCTACCCGGCGTCGTGCCGCGGCTCTTGCCGGTGCTTCTGGCGCTGGGGCTGCTCGACCAGACGCCGATCGACACCGTGCGCCCGTACGCGTCGACGCGGGCGGAGTTCACGGGCGACGCCGGGTTCGTCCGGCAGATCGAGACGTCGCTGCCACCGCGCTCGATGATCTTCGAGCTGCCGTACGTCGGCTTCCCCGAAGGCGGGCGGGTCAATCAAACCCACAGCTACGATCTGCTGCGGCCGTCGCTGCACTCGCAGCAGCTGCGCTGGAGCTTTCCGACGATGCATGGGCGCGACGGCGAAGTCTGGCAGTCGGAGACCGCGGCGGAGGAGCCGGGCGAGATGGTCGCGAACCTGGCGCAGGTTGGCTTCGCCGGCATCGTCATCGATCGCGCCGGCTATCCCGATGCGCCGTCGAAGCTCGAGCTCACGCTGCAGGGGTTGCTCGACGCGCCGCCGCTGCTGAGCCCCAGCCGCCGCTTCGCGTTCTTCGACCTGCGCAGCTACGCCGCGCAGCTGCCGAGCGACGCCGGCACGGGCGACCGCGCGCTCCAGCACGAGCTGGCGATTCACCCGCTGGTCGTGTCGTGGACCAACGGGTGCACCGGCGTCGAGAGCGCCGGGCCGCGGCTCTTTCACTGGTGCGACCGGGAGGGCGAGATCTCCATCAACAACCAGACGGCGATCCCGCGCCGCGTATCGATCAAATTCACCGCCGTCGCGGCAAACAGTCCGGCTCACCTGGCCGTGCAAGGGGAGCAGGGCGCCGCGCAGACGATTGACCTGCGCGACAGCGGCACGGCGTTCTCGCGCGTGGTGGACGTGCCGCCGGGCCCGCATCACGCCCTGCGTTTTCGGTGCGACGGCAAGCCCGCCAACGTCCCCGCCGACACGCGCACGCTGGTCTGGCGCGCCGACTACGCGGTCGTGCAAGAGGTGACGCTGGCAGAGCCACCGCCCCCGCCAGCCGCACCGACGCCGCGCGCCCCCTGAGCGGTCAGGGCGCGGACTTGCCGCCGGGCGCGGGAATGCCGCGCGGGGGCAGGGCGCCGACCACCGGCGCGCTGTCGCTGGACGTCGCCACCGGCGCCGCGTCGCGGCCCGCCGACAATCGGTCGACCATGTCGAGGAGGTTCGAGGCCAGGTCCTTGGCCAGCGGCACGTCGCGCGCCAGCACGCGCGACAGATCGCGCCCGCGCCGCCGCTCGTCGGCGACCGCCGGGTTCGCCAGCGCGTGGCGGTAGTCGATGGTGTGCAGCAGCTGCAGGCGGATCGACTCGGTCACGCGCGTGAGCAGGTCGCGCTCGTCGGCGCCCAGCGCCGCGAGCGGCCACTGGTGCCAGGTCATCGTCCCCTGCGCCTTGCCCTCGGTGAGCTGTCCCTGGACCCAGACGCGCCCGAGCTCCCCGAACGCGCCGTCTTTCGGCAGGTCCTCGATCACCGCCGAGCGTCGCTCGTCGAGCGGGAACTGCCGCCCGTAGACGTGATAGAGGAGGGCGGTCTCCGACGCCTCGACGCGCACGATGAGTCCGCCGAAGTCGAACAGCGGCAGCGTGCCCTCTGCGATGGCGCCGCCCAGCCGCGCGCGATCGGCGGCGCTGACGACGCCGGGCGCGTTCTCGGCCGACAGCGCGCGCGGAACGCGCTTCTTTTTCCGCATGAAATCGAACAGCTGATCGATCCCGACCACCACGTTGAGCGCGCCGTGCCCCTTGTAGCCGGCGTGGTACATGCCGACCAGCTCGAGATCGCGCGACCGGCACGACAGCGCCAGCACCGGGCTGCCCGAGTTCCCCTCGGCGAGGAGCGCATCGATCACGAAGTCGACGTGGTCCCAGCCCTGTTCTTGATCGCGGTCGTAGGGGTTGACGATCTTGCCGCTGCTCACCGCCTGCATCACGCCGAGCGGAAACCCGCGCACCTCGACGGCATTGCCCTGGCGCAGGCCCGCGCTCTTGCCGATGCGGTAGGGCAGCGCATTCAAGCGCTGGTTCGCCTTCAGGATCGCGGCGTCGAGCAGCGGCTCGACGGCGACGCGCGTGAGCGGCGTCTGTCCGGGCTCGTAGTCGTCGCGCTCGTCGCGGACGATGCGCAGCTTGTCCTCGACGCGCTTGCAGCCGTCCTGCACGCCGTCGATGCGGTGGAAGGGATCGGTGACATCGGGCCAGCTCGCGACGTGCTCGTTGGTGAGCAGATAAGTCTCGTTGCCGCTGACTTCATAGGCGAACGCGCTGCCGAGCTCGCTCGCCTGCACGCGCCGCCGCCGCAATTTCCCGTCGGGGGCAAAGAACGGACACTCGTACTTCGCCGTGCTGCGCACGAGATAGCTGTACTGGCCACGTGGGCCCTGCTCGATCTCGCGCGTGTGCGGCGTCTGGATCTGCAGCGTGTCGGCGTATTCGCCCAGGCATTGAGTCTCTGGCGTGGCCGAAAGGCGCGAGCGCGTCACCACGTCGAAGGCCAACCCGATGACGATCAGAGCGCCCAGAAGCGGCAGCCAGCCCTGCATCGCGCGGAGCTTCATGAAACCCTCGTGTCAGCGTAGCATGGCCGCCCATCCCATGGCGAAGACACCGACGGCGACCGAGACGGATATCATCCGCGCGGCAATCGCGCTGATCCGAAAACCGAGCGTCGATCACCTGCTCTATGTAGGCGATCGCCTGCTACCCGACGAAGTCTTTCGCGGCAAGCCCGCGGCGCGCAAGAAGCTGGTGCAGGCGGTCGTGAGCCCGGCGCAGCGGCAGGTCGTCGAAGCGGCGGGGATCACGGTCCTGCCTCTACCCGAGTACGATCTCGACCGGCCCGAGCGGCTCAAGATCGCGCTCGTGGCCGGCATCTCGCGTGGTCTCTACAAGGAGGGTGAGGTCGTCGTGGCGCTGCTCTCGCGCAAGCCGGCGAGCATGCCCGACTCGATCCTGGTCGTCACCGTCGGGCAGGAAGACGACGAGGGCGCGTTCGGCTTCCTGAACACCGAAGGGATGTCGCCCGGCGTGATGGACGCGCTCATCGATCTGGCGATCAGCATCGGTGTCGGCGGCTGGGAGGGCAGGCCGGTCGGCGCGCTATTCGTCGTCGGCGACTCCAACACGGTGATGGAGCAGTCGCGCCAGCTGACGCTGAACCCGTTCCAGGGCTACTCCGAGGACGAGAAGAACATCATGAACCCCGATGTGCGCCACGCGCTGCACGCGTTCGCGGTGCTCGACGGCGCGTTCATCGTGCGCGAGGACGGCGTGGTCGTCGCGGCCGGCCGCTACCTGAACTTCGAGGAGAAGGACGTGGACGTGCCGCTGGGACTCGGCGCGCGCCACATGGCGGCCGCCGGCATCTCGCGCGATACGGAGGCCATCGCCATCGTCGTTTCGCAGACCTCGGGGTCGGTCCGGGTCTTCAAGCGCGGCAAGGCAGCGCTGGAGCTGGCGCCGCGCACGCGCCGCAGCTGAGCCGCCCGGCACCCGCCGCGACACGCGCAGGAAACGCGGGCCGGGACAATTCAGACGATTCCGGTTTGGCGAGGACCGGGCGACCGATATACCATCGCGCGCGACGCGCATGCGGATCTCCTCGTTCCGAATTCGGTCTTCGGTCGTTGCCCCCCTGATTGCGGTCGCGCTCGCCGGCCCGGTTCTCGGCGGCCTGGGCCCGTTCGCCGCGCCGGCGCGCGCGGACGATCCCCAGCGCGCCAAGGAGCTGTACCAGGAGGGGACGCGCTTCTTCGATCTCGGCCAGTTCGACAAGGCGGTCGACGCCTTTCAGTCGGGTTACCGCGAGAAGCCCGACCCGATCTTCCTCTACAACATCGCGCAGGCCTACCGGCTGGCGGGTGACGCCAACAAGGCGATCTTCTTCTACAAGGGCTACCTGCGCAATTCGCCCAAGGCGCACAACCGCGCCGACGTCGAGCAGAAGATCCAGGCGCTGCAGAAGCAGGTCGACTCGGGGCAGGCGCCGCCGCGTCCGACGTCGCCGCCGACGCCGACCTCCACGCCGGGCACCGACAGCATGCGACCGCCAGCGCCGCCGCCCGCGGCCGCGGCGCCACCACCGGCCGCGACGGCGCCCGCCGCTCCGCCGCCGACGCCGACGCCGACGCCGAGCGCGACGCCCGAGCCGTCACCGCCGACGGCGTCAGGTCCCGGCGACGCGCCCGCAACGGACGCCATCGGGGGCCCGCCCACCGTCGCCGTGACGGCGCCGCCGCCGCAGGTGCTCGACGAGACGCGCCCGGTCGACGTCGGGCTCGGCGTCGGTCTCGACGGTTGGTCGTCGGGCGTGCAGGGCAAGGCCAACGCCTCGCTGGCGCTGATGCTGTCGGGCGGGTACACGTTCGGCGCCGATCCGGCGGCGGTGTTCCACTTTCGCGTGGGCGGCGCGCTCGGCTACACGTTCCTCAAGGAGGCGACCTATCGCGACACGTTCCTGTCGGCGCTGGTGATCCCGACCGTGCTCATCCGCGCGGGCCGGCGCATCGCGATCTACGGCGAGCTCGGCTTCGGCATCGTCGGCATCGCCGGCATGAAGGCGAACTCGGTGCTGCTCGACCCCAGGCTGACCCTCAAGATCAGCGGGACGCAGAGCCTCTTCGAGCTTCGCCCGGCGGTCGGCCTGCAATACCAGCTGACCCACGGCGTCGGCCTCTTCGGCGCGCTCGCGATCGACTACTCGCCCAAGGGCAGCCATTTCTACCAGGCGATCAGCCGGACCGAAGTGATGATCGGGCCGGCGATGAGGTTTTAGGGCGGCGGCTACGCTATTCTCGCGGCATCTGATGTCGCGCGTGGTTCCATGCAGTGCGTGATCTTGGCGGGGGGCTTGGCGACGCGCATGCGGCCGCTCACCGAGACCATCCCCAAGGCGTTGATCCCCGTGGCGGGCGTGCCGTTCATCGACCACCAGCTCGCCTGGCTCGCGCGCCACGGCGTCACCAGCGTGGTGCTGTCGATCGGGTATCGCGGCGACATGCTCGCCGACCACGTCGGCGACGGGCGGCGCTTTGGCCTGGCCGTGCGCGTCGTCGACGAGGGGACCGCGCTGCGCGGGACGGCGGGTGCTTTGCGGCTGGCGCTGGATCGCGGCGCGCTCGACCCGGCTTTTCTCGTCACCTACGGCGACTCGTTCCTGCCCATCGACTTCGCCGACGTCTGGCGCCGCTTCCAGGCGTCGGGCGCGCCCGCGCTGATGACCGTGTTTCACAACGCCGGGCGCTGGGACAGCAGCAACGTGATCTACAGCGACGGCCGCGTCGCGCTCTACGACAAGCGCCATGAGACGCGCCCGGCGGCCGACTTCGACTACATCGACTATGGGCTCTCTGCCATGAAGCGCGACGTGATCGCGGAGCTCGTGCCGGCGCCACGGGACGACCAGGCCGGCAAAGCTGCGCGCGCGGATCTGGCCGAGCTCTTCCACGAGCTCAGCCGGCGCGGCGAGCTCGCCGGCCACGAGGTGACCCAGCGCTTCTTCGAGATCGGTTCGCCCGCAGGCCTGCAGGACTTCGAGCAATGGATGCGCGCCAGGTCCTGATCGTCCTCGACCGCGACGGCGTCCTCAACCGGACGGTCCCCAACCCGGCCGAGCCGCGCCCCGACAGCCCGATGCACGCGGGGGAGGTGTCGCTTTATCCCTGGGTGCCGTCGGCGCTGCGCGCGCTCACCGACGCTGGCTTCGGCCTCTGCGTCGCCAGCAACCAGCCGGCCGCGGCCAAGGGCAAGACCACGCGCGCCGCGCTCGAGGAGGCGCACGCGCGCGTGCTCGCCGAAGCGCAACGCGACGGCGCACGCATCCTGAGCTCGCACGTCTGCTTCCACCGTGCCGAGGACGGCTGTGATTGCCGGAAACCGCGCACGGGACTCCTGCGCGAGGCATTCCTGCAACACCCCACCTACGCGGTCGCGGCGTCGTGGATGGTCGGCGACCGCGCCGTCGACGTCCTGGCGGGCACGAGCTTCGGCCTCAAGACCGCGTTCCTGGCTGGCGCCGCGAGCGCCACGGCCAGCGACCCCGGCGCGGACGAGCTGCTGGCGCTGCAGGCTCGCTCAGTTCAGCCTTCCTTTTGCGGACGTGATTTGCGAGACTTCGCCGAATTTATTTTGGAATTTACCTTGGGAATTCAGTCGGGGAAGCGGCCCCGATCGAGCCCTCTGCGCTGACCCCCACACCTAAAATGCAAACACCCACGGCTCTCGATCGCATCAAGATTTTCGCCGACGGCGCCTCGTTGCCGGCGTTGCTCGAGCTGGCGCAAAATCCGACGATCGCCGGCTTCACCACCAACCCGACGCTGATGCGCAAGGCGGGGGTCAAGGACTACCGCGCGTTCGCGCGCGAAGCGCTGGCCCACATCGTGAAGAAGCCGATCTCGTTCGAGGTCTTCGCCGACGACTTCGCCGAGATGAACCGGCAGGCGCGCGCGATCGCCGCGTGGGGCGACAACGTCTACGTGAAGATTCCGATCACCAACACCAAGAGTGAATCGGCGGCACCGTTGATCCGCGAGCTGACCGGCGCCGGCGTGAAGCTCAACGTCACGGCGCTGTGCACCCTCGGCCAGGTGCACGAGACCGCGCAGGCGCTGAAGGGCGGCGCGCCGTCGGTGATCTCGGTGTTCGCGGGCCGCATCGCGGACACCGGCCGCGACCCCGTGCCGCTGATGCGCGCGGCCCTGGAGATCTGCGGCGCCGCCGATCGCAGCATCGAGCTGCTCTGGGCCAGCCCGCGCGAGCTTCTGAACCTGGTCCAGGCGGCCGAGGTCGGCTGCCACATCATCACGGTGACCCACGACCTGCTCAAGAAGCTGGAGCTCGTCGGCAAGGACCTGGGCGAGTTCAGCCTCGACACCGTGAAGATGTTCCACCGCGACGCCGCCGACGCCGGGTACGAGCTGTGACCGAGCTCGACGACGCCGGTTTCGTCCGGCAGTTCCTCGACGAGAGCGTGCGCGCGATCCAGGCCATCGACGCGGCGTCGGTCGAGGCGGTGGCGCAGGGGCTGGCCGCGCTGGCTGGCGGCGGCGGGCGCCTCTTCATTCTGGGCGTCGGCGGCTCCGCCGGGCACGCCAGTCACGCCGTGAACGACTTCCGCAAGATCTGCGACATCGAAGCCTACACGCCGACCGACAACGTCTCCGAGCTCACCGCGCGCGTCAACGACGAGGGCTGGGACACCAGCTTCTCCGAGTGGCTCAAGGTGTCTCGCCTCGGACCGCGCGACGGCCTGCTGATTTTTTCGGTCGGCGGCGGCAGCCGTGAGAAGAACGTCTCGATGAACCTGGTGCGCGCGATCGAGCTCGGCAAGAGCGTGGGCGCGCGGGTCTTCGGTGTCGTCGGCAAGGACGGCGGCGCCACCAAGCAGCACGCCGACGCCTGCGTGGTGATCCCGACGGTCTCGCCGGATCGGATCACGCCCCACACGGAGGGGCTGTGCGCCGTCGTCTGGCACCTGCTGGTCAGCCACCCTGCGCTCAAGCGCGCCGCGACCAAATGGGAATCGACAAAGTAATCCAAAAGAACGGGCAAAGGGACGGCGAAAGCGACCGCGGAATGGCTGGGCGGCGCTTCTTCATCGTCGGCGGCGCCGGGTTCATCGGCAGCCACTTCACCGACCACCTGCTCGGCGATCCCGCGGTCGCGGGCGTGACCCTCTACGACAACTTCTCGTCCGGGCGCGAATGGCACTACGCCCACCACGCCGGAGACCCGCGCCTGCGCGTGGTGCGCGGCGACGTCGAGAAGCTGGACGCGCTGCGCGCCGCCATGGAGGGCCACGACGTGGTGATCCACCTGGCGTCGAACCCCGACATCGCGCGCGCCGCCACCGAGCCCGACATCGACTTCTGGCA
>CAZNCQ010000206.1:0-13005 GCA_964571275.1 uncultured Myxococcales bacterium | reverse complement strand
TGCTCTACGAGAGCTACATCCACCCGATCACGATCCTGTCGTCGCTGCCGTCGGCGGGCGTCGGCGCGTTGCTGGCGTTGCTGCTGTCGGGGTCGGAGCTGTCGGTCGTCGCGCTCATCGGCATCATCTTGCTGATCGGCATCGTGAAGAAGAACGCCATCATGATGATCGACTTCGCGCTCGAGGCCGAGCGCGATCGGGGCCTGACGCCGCTCGAGTCGATCCACGAGGCGTGCCTGCTGCGCTTTCGCCCGATCATGATGACCACGATGGCGGCGTTGCTCGGCGGGTTGCCGCTGGCGCTGGGGCAGGGGACCGGCGCGGAGCTGCGGCGGCCGCTCGGCATCGCGATCGTGGGCGGATTGCTGGTCTCGCAGCTGCTCACGCTCTACACGACGCCGGTGATCTACCTCTACATGGAGCGGCTCGGCGCCTGGGTGAAGGGGCTGGGGTCGCACCGCGCGTCGCACGCCGCCGCCGAGGACGCGCGCGGCAAGCGCATTCCCAAGACCGGGTTGACGGCGGGCCAGCCGGAGACGCCGTGAACATCGCAGCGCCGTTCATCCGCCGGCCGGTGGCGACGTCGCTGCTCGCGGCGGCGCTGCTGCTGGCGGGGTTGGCGGCGTTCACGCAGCTGCCGGTCTCGCCGCTGCCGCAGGTCGATTTCCCCACGATCCAGGTCTCGGCGGCGCTGCCGGGCGCCAGCCCGACGACGATGGCGTCGGCGGTGGCGACGCCGCTCGAGCGGCGGTTCGGCCGCATCGCCGGCCTGACCGAGCTGACCTCGGCGAGCGCGCTCGGCTCGACGACCATCACGATGCAGTTCGATCTCGACCGCAACGTCGCCGCCGCGGCGCGCGACGTCCAGGCGGCGATCAACGCCGCCGGCGGCGAGCTGCCGTCGAACCTGCCGACGCGCCCGAATTATCGCAAGGTCAACCCTGCGGATTCGCCGATCCTGATCCTGTCGCTGACGTCGGACACCCAGCCGCTGGCCAAGGTCTTCGACGACGCGAACAGCATCCTGGCGCAGAAGATCTCGCAGCTTCGCGGTGTGGGGCAGGTGTTCGTCGGCGGCGGGCAGCAGCCGGCCGTGCGCGTCCAGGCGGACGTGCACGCGCTCGGCGGCATGGGCCTGAGCCTGGAAGACGTGCGCAACGCGCTGTCGCTGTCGACCTCGAACCAGCCCAAGGGATCGATCGCCAACGGTAACGTCATGTATTCGCTGAGGGCCAACGACCAGTTGCTGACCGCCGCCGCCTATCGCGACCTCATCATCGGCTACTCCAACAACGCCGGCATCACGCTGGGCCAGGTGGCCAACGTCTTCGATGACGTCGAGAACAACCGCCTGGCGGCGTGGAGCAACAAGGACCGCGCCGTCCTGATGATCATCCGGCGCGAGCCGGGCGCGAACATCCTCGAGACGATCGAGCGGATCAAAGAGGCGCTGCCGCGGCTCGAACAGTCGATCTCGCCGGCGATCAAGACCGAGATCGCGCTCGACCGCACCGAGACGATCCGCGCCTCGGTGCACGACGTGGAGATCACGCTGATCCTCAGCGTCATCCTGGTGACCGCGGTCGTGTTCCTGTTCCTGCGCAGCCCGGGCGCGACCGCGATCCCCGCGGTCGCCGTGCCGCTGTCGCTGATCGGCACGTTCGGCGTGATGTACCTGCTGAACTACAGCCTGGACAACCTGTCGTTGATGGCGCTGGCGATCTCGACCGGGTTCGTGGTCGACGACGCGATCGTCGTCACCGAGAACATCGCGCGCCACACCGAGGCCGGCGTCGATCCGCTGACCGCGGCGCTCGACGGCGCGAAGCAGATCGGCTTCACGATCGTGTCGATCACCGTGTCGCTGATCGCGGTGTTCATTCCGATCCTCTTCATGGGCGGCATCGTGGGGCGGCTGTTCCGCGAGTTCTCGGTGACGCTGTCGATCGCGGTCGCGATCTCGGCGCTGGTCTCGCTGACGCTGACGCCGACGATGGCGGCGCGGCTGCTGAAGGCGGCTCCGAAGCGGCGGCAGGACGAGAGCGGCGAGCACCCGCACTCGTCGTCGGCGACGTTCGACAAGCTCGTGCGCGGGTATGGCCGGGCGCTCGGCTGGGTGCTCGATCACCCGCGCCTGATGCTGCTGGCGACCGGCGCGACGATCGCGCTCACGATCGTGCTGGCGATCAAGGTGCCGAAGGGCCTGTTCCCGCAGCAGGACACGGGCTTGCTGGGCGGCTTCACCGAGGCGTCGCAGGACATCTCGTCGTCGGCGATGCAGGACCGGCAGAAGCAGGCCAACGCCATCGTGCTCCAGGATCCCGACATCGCGCGCATCGTGTCGTTCGTCGGCAGCGCCAACGGCTCGACCGGCAACACCGGCACGGTGTTCGTCGCGCTCAAGCCTTACAGCCAGCGCAAGGCCACCGCCGACGAGATCGTCGGGCGCTTGCGGCCCAAGCTGGCGAAGATCCCGGGCGTCACGCTGTTCCTGCAGGCGACGCAAGATCTGCGCGTCGGCGGCCGCGGCTCGCGCACGCAGTATCAGTACACGCTGGAAGACGCCGACCTGGACGAGCTGCAGAGCTGGGCGCCGCGGATCTTCGATCGCTTGCGCAAGCTGCCCGAGCTGCGGGACGTCGCCACCGATCAGCAGACCGCGGGGCTGCAGATCAACGTCGACATCGACCACGACACCGCGTCGCGCCTGGGTGTCACCACCCAGGCCATCGACGACACGCTCTACGACGCCTTCGGGCAGCGCCAGGTGGCGACGTCGTTCACGGCGACGAACTACTACCGCGTGGTGCTCGAGGCGAATCCGGACATGTTCGACGGGCCCGATCAGCTGGGGAAGATGTACGTGCGAAGCGCGCTCGGCGGCATCGTGCCGCTGTCTCAGATCGCCCGCTTCTCGGCGGGGCCGGCGCCCCTGTCGATCACCCACCAGGGGCAGTTTCCGGCGACGACCATCTCGTTCAACCTGGCGCCCGACAAATCACTGGGGCAAGCGGTGCAGTCGATCAACGCGGTGCTGCGCGAGATCGGCATGCCGGCGAACATTCGCGCCGGCTTCAAGGGCACCGCGCAGGCATTCACCGCGTCGCTGCAGAGCGAGCCGTGGCTGATCCTGATGGCGCTGTTCGTGGTGTACGTCGTGCTGGGCATCCTCTACGAGAGCCTGATTCACCCGCTGACGATCCTGTCGACGCTGCCGTCGGCCGCGCTGGGAGCGCTGATCGCTCTGTTTCTCTTCAAGCTCGACTTCAGCATCATCGCGCTCATCGGCGTGGTTCTGTTGCTGGGCATCGTCAAGAAGAACGCGATCATGATGATCGACTTCGCGCTCGAGGCGGAGCGCGCCGAGAACCTGGACCCCAAGGAGGCGATCCGCCGCGCCTGCCTCATGCGCTTCCGCCCGATCCTGATGACCACCATGGCGGCGCTGTTCGGCGCGGTGCCGCTGGCGATCGGGCTCGGCGCCGGGTCGGAGCTGCGCCGCCCGCTGGGCGTCAGCATCGTGGGTGGACTCTGCCTGTCGCAGCTCCTGAACCTGTTCACGACGCCGGTGATTTACCTGACCCTCGACCGGCTGCGCGTGCGCCAGCACGCCCGCGTTCTCGAGCGCCGCCAACGGCGCCTGTCGGGCGGCAACCCCGCGCCGCAGCCGACGTCCTGAGGACCGTCGCGGCCGCGTCGAATTGCCGGGCGCCAGGCGGCGAAAATTGAGTAGACTCCGCCCGTGCGACGGGACCTGATCCTCATCCTCGACTTCGGAGCCCAGTACTCTCAACTGATCGCGAGGCGCGTGCGCGAGCAGAAGGTGTACTCGGAGATTCACCCATTCAACCTCTCCCTGGCGCGCATTCGCGAGCTGGCGCCGCGTGGAATCATCCTGTCGGGTGGCCCCGCGTCCTGCTACGACGAGGGCGCGCCCAAGATCAGCGCCGAGCTCTTCGACCTCGGCATCCCGATCCTGGGCATCTGCTACGGCGTGCAGCTGACGGCGCTGGTCCTGGGGGGCAAGGTGGTGCCCGCGGAGCGGCGGGAGTACGGGCGCGCGAACCTGCGCGTCACCGACGCGTCCGACCTGTTTCACGGTTTCCCGCTCGACGCCGACCAATCGGTCTGGATGAGCCACGGCGATCGCATCGAGTCGCTGCCCGCCGGCTTCTCCGTGGTCGCCGAGAGCGCCAACTGCCCGGCGGCGGCGGTGGCGGCGCCGTCGCGCAAGTTCTGGGGCGTGCAGTTCCACCCCGAGGTGGCGCACACGCCGCGCGGCGGCGAGATCCTCGGCAACTTCATCTTCCGCATCTGCAAGTGCGAGCCGAGCTGGACCATGAACAGCTTCGTCGACGAGGCGGTCGCGGCCGTGCGGCGCCAGGTCGGCGACAAGGGGCGCGCGGTGTGCGGCCTCTCGGGCGGCGTCGATTCGTCGGTGGCGGCGGCGCTGGTCCTGCGCGCGATGGGCGATCGGCTGACGTCGATCTTCGTCGACACGGGGCTGTCGCGCGCGGGCGAGGCGGCGCAGGTCGAGGCAATCTTCCGCGACGCCTTCAAGGCCGACCTGCGCGTGGTCGACGCGAGCGCGCGCTTCCTGGGGGCGCTGGCCGGCGTCACCGATCCGGAGCAGAAGCGCAAGATCATCGGCCGCGAGTTCATCGCGGTCTTCGAGGAGGAGGCGAAGCGGGTCGCCGAGACGCAAGGGTCGACGCAAGGGTCGACGCCAGGGTCGACGTCCGCAGGCGGCGTCGACTTCCTGGTGCAGGGGACCCTCTACCCCGACGTGATCGAGTCGGTGTCATCGAAGGGACCGTCGGCGATGATCAAGTCGCACCACAACGTGGGCGGCTTGCCGGAGCGCATGAAGCTGAAGCTGATCGAGCCGCTGCGCGAGCTGTTCAAGGACGAGGTGCGCGAGCTCGGCGCCGAGCTGGGGCTGCCCAAGCACGTGCTGTCGCGCCAGCCGTTCCCGGGGCCGGGGCTGGCGGTGCGCATCCTCGGCGAAGTGACGAAGGAGCGCTGCGATCTGCTGCGCGCCGCCGACACGATCATCGAGCAGGAGATCCGGGCGGCGGGGCTCTACGAGTCGATCTGGCAGTCGTTCGGCGTGCTGCTGCCGGTGCGCAGCGTCGGCGTCATGGGAGACGAGCGCACCTACGCCAACGTGCTGGCGCTGCGCGCGGTGCACTCGCGCGACGGCATGACCGCCGACTGGGTGCCGCTGCCGTACGATCTGCTGGCGACGATCTCGTCGCGCATCGTCAACGAGGTGCGCGGCATCAACCGCGTGGTCTACGACATCTCCTCCAAGCCGCCCGCGACGATCGAGTGGGAGTAGCCTCCGCCGCCCGTCTCGGGCTCTTGGTCGCCGTCTACGCGACGGTGTCCGCCACGGCGCCGGCGCGTGTCGACGCCGCGACGCCGCCGGCGCTCGAGGAGACGCACGGGCCGGTCAGCATCGACTGGGCCGAGGGGACGGTGACGGCTCGTGGGGGCGCCGCCGCCGACCTGCGCATGCCGTCGGCGGATCTGGCGCGGCCGGGGGCGGAGCGGCGCGCGCGTGCCGTGGCGGCCTCTCGGCTCAAGGACGCGCTCGCGGCGCTGCCGCTCGGCCCGGGGCGCGCTCTCTCCGTCGACGCGGTCGAGCTGGCGATCGGGCAGGCGCAGGTGGTCGACATCGAGTATCAATCGAACGGCGGCGCGGTCGTACGGCTGCGCGCGCGCTTCGGCGACTGGCTCGGCGCCGAGCCTCCGTCGGGCCCGGCGCTCAGCGTGAGCGAGGCGCACCTGGCCGCCGCGCCGGCGCTGCGGTTGGCGGCGGGCAAGTCGGCCGGCAAGGAAGGTGGCAAGGAAGGTAGCAAGAAGGCCGGCAAGGAGGCCAAGGACGACGACGCGGAGATCGTGACCGGCGCCGCCCGCTATCGGATCGGCGCGCCGCCGGCCGGCACGCACGCCATCAACGTCAGGATCGACCACGAGGGGCGCTGGGTCTTGCACCGGGAAAAGGGCGAAAAGGTCGAGAAGGATCTGGCCGACAAGCTCGCCGGCGCTTCGATCGTGATCTACGTTCAGAAGGTGCTGCGATGAGCCGGGCCGCGAGATCGCCTTCGAGGTGGAGGTCGTGCGCGCCTGTGGCCGCCGCCTGCGCCATCGCGCTGGCGGGCGCGCTCGCGGCTGCGACCGTCGGCTCGCCGTCCACGGCGCGAGCCGACGAGCCGGTGCCCGCGCAGCTGCCGCCCGGCGTGCGGCTGGTCAGCGGCCAGGCGGCGATCGTGGCCGGCAACACCGCGGGCGCGCGCGAGCGTGCGCTCGACGAAGCGATGCGCCAGGCGGTCGAGCAGGCGCTGGCCGAGCAGCTGGACGCGCAGACGCGGGCGGCGCAGGCGCGCACGATCAAGACGCTGCAGGGGCGTGCGCGGACGTTCATCAAGAGCTATCGCACTGTCGACGAGAACGAGGCCAACGGCCTGTACACGATCCGCATCGAGGCCGAGGTCGACGACGCGGCCTTGCGCCACGCGACCGAACGCTGGACGGCGCCGGGACCGGGGGTTGGTGTGCCATCCGCGCGCGCGTCGGCGGCGATGCTGGTGGTCGTGAGCGGCCCCGCCGACGCGGGCGCCGCGCTGATGCAGGCGCTCGCGTCCAATGGCATTCGCGCCCAGCTCGGCGATCCGTCGCAGAGCGATCCGGCGCGCGCCGTCCAGGCGGCGGCCCGCAGCGCGCTGCCGATGGTGGCGTTCGTGTCGGCGACCGTCGTCGACGAGGGGATCGTGCGCGGCGCCGGCCAGGCGTCGGTGTCGTGTCAGATCGGCGCGAAGGTCGTGTCGGTGCCGTCGGGGCAGTCGGTGGTCGAGGCTTCGGCGGCGCCGCGCGCCTTCGCCGAGCGTTCACCGGCGGCGCGCGCCGACTGCCTGGCGCGCGCGGCGGCGGTGGTCGCGCCGCGCCTGTCGCCGAGCGGGGTCGGCTCGGCGGGCGCGCCCAGCGACCTGCGCGTGCTGGTCCTCGATCTGGACGTGGTCGAGCCGTCGGCGATCGGAACGTTCCTGAAGACGGTGCGCGGGCTCGGCAGCGTGTCGTCGGCGGAGGTGCGGCGGATTCTACTCGGCCGCGCCGAGATCCGTGTGCGCACGCGGCTGGCCGCGCCGGCGCTGGCCGCGGCGCTGTCGCGCGATGTGAACGGGCCGGTCGTGGTGTCCGACGTCCAGACCGCGGGGGATCTGATCCGCGTGCGCGTGCGCCTGCGACCGCCGCCCGCGTTGCCGGTGGCCTCGCCGTGAGCCGGCTGCGCGCGTTTCTGTTCGCGCTGTCGCTGGCGACATCCGCGACGGCGCTCGTCGGCTGCGCGACGGCGATCCCGTACGGCGCCGTCGGCATGCGCGTCGAGAGCAACGTCCCCGACGCGACGGTCTGGGTGGACGACATCCTGGTCGGCAGCGTCTCGGACTGGGCGCGCGACGGCAAGCACATCCGCGCCGGCTTCCACCGGATCGAGATCCGCCACGGCGGCTATTATTCGTTCTTCAAAGAGGTGGAGCTGCCCGAGGGGGCGCACACGGTCGTGAACGCACAGCTGCGTCCGACGGTGGAGTGACTCGCCGACGCTTCTCCCCTTCGCGGCCAGGGAGAGTGGGCTCAGGCCAACGCTTCGCAGAACTCGATCTGGCGCGGGACCTTGTACGGGGCGAGGTTGCGGGCGCAGTGGTCGATGATGTCCTCGACGCGGCAGACGCCGGCGCGCACGACGCGCGCCACGACCATCGGGCCGCCGAGGTCGTCGGTGATGATGCGCGCCTGCGCCGCCTTGACCTTGGGGAAGGCCTCGAGGCAGCCCTCGACCTCGCCGAGCGCGACGCGCTTTCCGTCGACCTTGACCAGGTCGTCCTCGCGCCCGCTGATCGTCAGCCGGCCCGAGCGATCGATGCGCCCGAGGTCGCCGGTGCGGAACCAGTTGTCGCCGTCGGCGCCGCCGATCGGCACGCCGTCGCTGCGCTTGGGCAGGTGAATCTTCGGCACCGAGAGCATCGACAGTCCGCGCGAACGGACCCAGATCGGTCCGTTCTCGCCGGCCGGAATCCTCTCGCCGCCGGGCGCGGCCACGCGCAGATCGACGCCCTCGAACGGCTTGCCCACGGTCTCGGGGTCCTTGCCGCCGCGGTCGATCGCCAGCGGCCCCGCCTGCGTGCTGTGGTAGCAGGACAGCAGCCGAATCCCAAAGCGCTCCTGAAAGCTCTCGGCGATCGGCGACGGTAGCATCGACCCGGAGCTGATGTAGCGGGCGCCCGCGATGCGCAGCGGCTTGATCGTCGGCACGCGGACCAGCGAGCCGAACAGGCCCGGATTGCCCGGGAAGAAGTCGATGCTCTGCTCGCGCAGGAGCTTGGTGATGCGCTTGGGCGAGATCTCGTCCTCGAGGAACAGCGTGGTGCCGTGCGCCAGGTTGGCGAGCAGGCCGAAGTCGAACCCGTAGCTGTGGTGCAGCGGCACCGTGCACAGCACGCGGTCGGCCGGCTTGATGCTCAGCGTCTTGCCGATCGAAGTCGCCGCGTCGGCCAGGTTCTCCGTCGAGCGCACGACGCCCTTGGGATCGCCGCCCACGGTGGCGGTGAACTGCACGACCGCCGCGTTGCTGTCGGCGAGCGCGGCGACCGGCGCACGCTTGTAGAGGCTGCAGGTGAGCAGCGTCCCCTGCAGGCGCCGCCGATTCTCGGGCACGAACTTCGACGGCGTACTCGGACGCGCGATCGCGGGCGGGCGCAGCGGCGCCGGATTCGCGTAGAAGGGCGGGCCGGCTGCAGCCTGGCCGCCCTCGCCGCCGCGCGGGCGCGTGATCAGCGCGCGCAGCGGCGCCGCCTCGAGCACCATCTCGAGCTCGCGATTGCCGGTCGTCGGGTCGAGCGGAACGACGACGGCGTCAATCTTCGACAGCGCCAGGGCGAGGATCACGAAGTCGGGCACGTTGCCGAGCATCAGCCCGACCCACGAGCCGGCGCCGATACCCATCGCGTGCAGCTCCTGCGCGCGACGATCGACACGATGGAGCAGGCCACGCCACGACAGGTAGGTGTCGCGGTAGACAAGCGCTTTCCCGCTGCCGCGATCGGTAGAAACTCTCGAAAGCCAGTCGTAGAGTTGCATGCTTTCCGTTCTCGACGCTCAGTCCGGAATCGTCACTCTATACGGCTCCAGGCCCTACTGGAACACTAAAGACCCACAAAGACCTACGACGGGGGTGTTTGGAAGTGGCGCACCTCGCCGTCGGAACGGGTGGGGAGCGCCGAGGTTTCAACGAGTTGCGAGCATCCGACCCGGTGGGGCGGCTTGCCGCGCCAGGTGTTCGGCGACGATGCGGCGAGCCACGTAGGTGGCCTTGATGCGCCACTGCGCCGGGTTGCCGAGAACCACGGCGAACGCGATCGTGGGGTGCAGGGCGGGCGCGTAGCCGATGAACCAGCTGTATCCGAGATAGCCCTTGGCAGTCTGCGCGGACAGCGTGCCGGTCTTGCCGGCGACGTCGACCGGCAGGTACGGGTGACCGTGTCGATCGTGAAACGCCGCCCTCGCGGTGCCGATGCGCGTGGTCAGCTCCATCATGTGGCCAACCTCGCGCGCGGTATCGACGGGGACCACGCGCCGCGGTCCGCCGGCGGTGACGGGGATGCTCACTTCGCGTCCTCGAGCGTCGAAGACCCGTTCGACCAGCGTCGGCGCCGGCATCTCGCCGTGGTTGGCGATCGCCGCCGCCAGCAGCGCGCCGTGCAGCGGCGACAGCGTCGAGTGCCAGAAGCCGGCCGCCGTGCGCGCGAACTCCAGCGCGTCGGCCGGCACGTCCAGGTGCGACGGCTCGACGGGGACGTCGAAGGGGATCGTCTCTTCGAAGCCGAACGCATGACCCACGCGCGCGAGCTGCGCCGCGGTCAGATGGCGGCTCGCGAGCTTGGCGAGGATCGCGTTCTGCGATTTGCCGAGGCCGTAGGCGAGCGTCTCGCAGCGGCGGTCAGCGATCGGGAGATCGATCAGGTTGTCGGGCAGAATCGCCGACACACCGCCGTGGTAGCAGACCTTCGTCGCACCCGAGACACCGCCTTCCGAGACCAGCGCGGCGGCGGAGACGACCTTGAACACCGACGCGGCCGGCGCCCAGGCGCCGAGCGCGAGCTCGCGTGGACCCAGGCGCGGCTCGGCGGCGGAGCGGCCCACCATCGCCAGCACGCGCCCGTCGGGGATCGAGACCACCACCGCGCCGCCGTAGGGGATCTGGAAGCCGCGCAGCACGTCTTCGATCGGCTCTTGCAGGAGCGGGTCGAGGGTCAGCTGGACGCGACCGCCGTCGTCGCCCGTGACGATGTAGCCGGCGCCGTCGCGGCGCAGAGTCTCGAGCCGGAGATCGGGCACGCGACTGCCGATCGGGGGTTCGGCGAGCGCGACCGCGGGCAGCGAAGCGGCGACGACTACCGCGCCCATCGCGCTCGCCAGGGCCCGCGAGCCACGCGAAAAAATGACCGTCATCGTGTCACGGTCATACATGTAGGCGGAAGTGTCAAATTACCCATTCTTTACGGATTTGAGCGAATGCCCTACGCTGAAACGCCTACCTTGGCGCGAACTCCACCCAGAGACCCGAACGACACGTCCGAGTCCGATCACGTGCGGGCGAAGACGGTCGTCACCAGCATCAGCCGCATCACCGATCGGCCGACCGCGAAGGAGGCGTGCCTGGTCGTGATTTACGGCTCCGAGCTGGGGAAGAAGTACAACCTCAACTCGTCGTCACTGGTGATTGGCCGATCATCAAAATGCGATATCCAGATCGACCAGGAATCCATCTCGCGCAACCACTCGAAGATCGTCAACACCGGTAAATCGATCCTGGTGCGCGATCTGGGTTCGACCAACGGGACATATGTCAACGATGAGCCGATCGACGAGTACGTGATGCGCGACGGCGATCTGATCAAGATTGGCCGCACGATCTTCAAGTTCCTCACCGGCGGCAACATCGAGAACGCGTACCACGAAGAGATCTACCGTCTGACGACGATCGACGGGCTCACGCAGATCTACAACAAGCGCTACTTTCTGGAGACGATCGAGCGCGAGATCGCGCGCTCGCAGCGCTACCGGCGCTCGCTGTCGCTGGTGATGTTCGATATCGACCACTTCAAGAAGATCAACGACAGCTACGGCCACCTCGCGGGCGACTACGTGCTCAAGCACCTGGCGTCGACGGTGAAGACCAAGATCCGGCGCGAGGATCTCTTCGCGCGCTACGGCGGCGAGGAGTTCGCCATCGTGCTGCCGGAGATCGACGGCCCCAACAGCAAGGCGTTCGCCGAGAAGGTACGCCAGCTGGTGGAGAAGCAGGACTTCCGCTTCGAGAACACGCGCATCCAGGTGACGATCTCGATGGGCGTCGGCTCGATCGACGACGAGCACGCGGACGCGGCGACGCTGATCAAGCAGGCCGACGAGTTCTTGTACGTGGCGAAGAGCGCGGGACGAAACCGCGTCTGCGCGTAGAGACGCGTCACGGACCGGGGCGTTGGGTCAACGCCTACGTAACGCCTACGTATACGTGAACGGCGACGCAGGTCTACTTGAACGTCGGCTCTAGAACGGCGTCGTCGTCGAGCTTTTGCATGCGCGGGCCCGACGGCTTCCTCTTCGGCTTCTTCTGGACAGCGGGCTGCGCCGCGACGGGCGCGGGCTGCGCGGCGGCCACGACGGGCTCGGCCCTGGGCGCTGCCTTGGCGACCGGCGCCAGCGTCGCGAACAGCGGCGCGGGCATGTTGGGGACCACGAACGCGACCTTGCTCTCGTAGCCGTCCTTCTTGAACACGAACTCGACGGCGGTGTCGCTGTACGGGATCTCTGTCGACAGCGGCGTCTCGCCCAGCTCCTTGCCGGTGTCGGCGCGCACGATCAGCGCGCCGTTGGGATCCGAGGTGAAGTTCACGCGAACGCTCGCCGGCGTCTGCGCGGCGATCGGCGCCGCGGCGGTCCTGGTCTTGTTGGCCTTGAGCGCGAACAATCCGACGGCGCCCGCCGCCGCGACCGCCAGCGCGATCGCGAGGGTCTTGCCGCGGCTGTTGCGCGCGGGGACCTCGTCGAGGATCTCGCCCACCGTCTCGCGGAACGTCGAGGGCGTGCCCGCGGGCGCGAGGCCGGTCGCCAGAACGCCCAGCTGCGAGGCGCGCTCGCGGTCGGCGCGGCTCATCGACATCGCCGAGCGCTGCGCGCTGCTCGATGAGACGTCGGTGTGCCCGGGCACGCCGGCCTTGGGCGCAGTCTGCGCGTACCCTTCGGGATCCATCATCGCGTCGCGGAGCTCCGCCATCGTCTGGAAGCGGTGGTCGGGGTTCTTGGCCATCGCGCGGAACAACACAGCGTCGAGCGCCGGCGACAGCTCGGGCACGATCGCACGTGCCGACGGCGCCGGCATGGTGATGTGCTTGACGATGATCTCGCCGTAGCCCTCGCCGCCGAACGGCACCTTGCCGGTCAGCATCTCGAACAGGATCACGCCCAGCGAGTAGATGTCCGCGCGGTGGTCGATCGACGCCTTGCCCTCGCACTGCTCGGGCGCCATGTAGAACGGCGTCCCCATGACCGACCCGGTGCGTGTCTTGTGCGAGACCTTCTCTTCCCCGCGGCCGGTGAGCTTGGCCAGGCCGAAGTCGAGCACCTTGACGAAGTCTTTGCTCGAGCCGCGCGCGACCAGGTAGATGTTCTCGGGTTTGAGGTCGCGGTGGATGATGCCGTGATCGTGCGACGCGCCCAGCGCGTCGGCGACCTGGCCCGCGATGTTCAGCGCCTGCGGCGCCGGCATCCGGGTGACGGCCTTCAGGCGCTCGGCCATCGCCTGGCCCTGCAGGTACTCCATCACGAAGTAGAACTCGCCCCCGGGCGTCGTGCCGAAGTCGCTGATGTCGACGATGTGCTCGTGGCCGATCTGGTTGACCGACTTCGCCTCGATCATGAAGCGCGACACCACCTCGGCGT
>CAZNCQ010000205.1:0-13027 GCA_964571275.1 uncultured Myxococcales bacterium | reverse complement strand
GCGCGAGCGCATGCAGCGCCTAGACGAGTTCGTGCCGCTGACCGACTTCTTCTTCTCGGGCGATCTCGACTACGCGCCGGTCGCCAAGGATCTGCTGCCGAAGGAGCGCACGCCCAAGCAGGTGGCGGAGATGCTGGGCCTGTTCAGCGAGGCGCTCGATACCCAGCGCGACTTCTCGCCTCCCGGGCTCGAGGCGTTCACGCGCGGGTTCGCCGAAAAGAACGGCTGGTCGAGCAAGGAGCTCTTCATGCTTCTGCGCGTGGCGGCGACCGCGAGGAAGGCGACGCCGCCGCTGTTCGAGACGCTGTCGGTGCTCGGCCGCGAGCTGGTGCGCCGCCGCATCCGGCTGTGCTCGGAGCTGATCAAGAAGATGCCGGCGCCGGTGCCGCCCGCGGCGAAGTGATTCCGACGGCCGGCACGGACGATGGATCGGCTGGCGCGCCCTCATCAGGCATGCCGGCGCGGGGCGCGCTCGCGCCGGGCGTGCCGCTCGGGGTCTACGTCCACTTTCCGTTCTGCGGCGTGCACTGTCCGTACTGCGACTTCGCGGTCGAGGTGCGCGCCGAGATTCCGCACGACGCCTACGCCGACGCGGTGGTCGCCGAGATCGCCGCGCGCCGCGATTGGTACGCGGGCGCGGGCGCGCTGCAGTCGATCTACTTCGGTGGCGGCACGCCCGGGCTGTGGCGCGCCGGCGCGCTCGCGCGCGTGATCGACGCGGCCTGCGCCGCGTTCGGCGTCGTCGATGCGGCCGCGCGCGCGGCGCTGGAGATCACCGTCGAGGCAAATCCGGGCGAGGTCGCGGCGCCGCATCTGGAAGCGCTGGTGCGCGCGGGGGTCAACCGCCTGTCGCTGGGCGCGCAGGCGTTCGACGATCGCTTGCTGCGCGCCATCGGGCGCAATCACGACGCGGCGGCGATCCCGGTCGCGGTCGCGGCGGCGCGCGCGGCCGGCATCGACAACCTGTCGCTGGATCTCATGTTCGGCCTGCCCGAGCAAGGCCTGGACGACTGGCGCCGCGGCGTCGACGCCGCGCTCGCGCTCGCGCCCGAGCACGTGTCGGCCTACGCGCTCACGATCGAGCGCGGCACGCCGTTCGGCGCGCTCGACCGCGCGGGCAAGCTCCCGCGTGCCGGCGACGACGTGGTGGCGGCGATGTTTCAGGCGGGGCACGACGCGCTGGCGGCCGCCGGGCTCGCGCACTACGAGGTCTCGAGCTACGCGCGCGCGGGCCGTCGCGCGCGTCACAATTCGCTCTACTGGCAGGTCGCGGGCGCCGCCTACCTCGGCGTCGGCGCTTCGGCGTCGTCGTTTCGCCCCCTGGCCGACGGCGGGGGCTGGCGCTTCGCCAATCCCCGCGCGACCGCGACCTACCTCGGCGCCGCGCACGCCGGCGCGGGCAGCCCGGCACCGGTGCACGTCGAGCGCCGCACGCCCGCCGACCTCGAGAACGAAGCGGTGTGGCTGGGGCTACGCAACATCGACGGCGTCGACCGCGCCGACCATCGGCGCCGCTATGGCCGCGACATCGTCGACGGCCGCGAGGCTGCCGTCGCCGCCTGCGTTCGCGCCGGCTGGCTCAGCGTCGGCGACGGGCGCGTCAGCCTCGCGCCGGGCGGCTGGCTGTTTGCCGACGAGGTCGCGACGCGGCTCTGGCGCGATGACGGGCCCTGACGAGCCGCCGGCGGGCGCCGCTGGAAGCCCCTTGTCGAGCAGCTCCGGCGGCAGATACGAGCGATCGGCGAGCCGCCGCAGCCACCAGCGGCGGCCATCGAACTCGAGCACGCTGTGCGCGGCGACCGGCTGCGGAATGCGATCGCGGTAGAGGCAGAGCTCGATCCCCGTCAGCTGGCAGACGAGCAGCCGCAGCCAGGTCTTGTGCCCGACGATCAGCACGTCCCCCGACCGGTCGGCGTCGGCGTGCAGGCAGCGGATCCCCTCGACGACGTCGCGCGCGCGGTGCGCGACTTCGATCACCGACTCGCCGCCGGGAGCGCCATGCATCGGATCGGCGAGCCAGCGTCGAAAAGCCAGCGGATCGGCGCGCTCGATCTCGTCCTTGGTGCGGCCCTGCCACGAGCCCCAGTTGATCTCGTCGAGACCGCGATCGACCACCGGCACCTTGCCGAGCGTGGCCGCGAACGGGGCCGCCGACTCCATCGCGCGCCGGCGCGTGCTGATGTAGATCGCGCGCCAGATCGGCCGGCTCTCATGGCGCGCCCACCGAGTGGCGAAGGCTTCCGCCATGCGGTGGCCTTCTGGCGTGAGCTCGGAGTCGAGCATCCCGCAAAATCGATCCTGGCGGCTGAACTCGGTCTCGCCGTGTCGTAGCAGGTGCAGAGTCATCCGTTCCTGGCTCACCTTGCGGCCCATCCACGACGGCACATCAAAGGTCGTGCCAGACACCGAGGCGCGGGGCGACGTCCGGGCGCGAGGATTCCTTGGCGTTCTCTGCGTCTTGGGCCCGTCGGAAGGTCGGATTTTCGTAACTCGACGGTGGCGGCGGATCACCCGCTCGTAGCAATCCACCCGGAGTCTTTGCGGTCGAGGTTGAGCCGCATCCATTCGTGGACAGATTGAATTCGGTATTCAGCAGGAGGGTCACATGCGGACAGCAGCGGTCTTTTTTGGATCGTGGGTCTGCGTGGCGCTGGCGAGCGCGGGCTGCGGCCGTGGAACGCAGCTCGTGCCGGCGCGCGCGGCGAATCGGGCGCCCGAGCAACCTTCGGCGGCGGTGGCCGACGTGGGCGGCGTGCGCTTGCTCGTGGAGGGCGACGCCTGGCCGGGGCGGTCGGCGACGCTGGCGCGCGGCGTATCGGCGATCCTGGTGATCGTCGAGAACCACGGCAACCGTCCCGTGGTGATCCACCGCGACGACTTCGCGCTGCAGGGCGCGGGCGGCGAGCGATTCGCCAGCATCGCGCCCAGCGAGGTTCCTGCCGCGGGTCCGGGCGAGCCGATCCCGCTGCCCGAGCCGGTGTTCAGCAGCGCTCCGATCGCGGAGCGCCGCGTGCTCTCGCCACCGCCGGGACCGAACGAGGTCAACTCGCTCAGCCGGGTGGAGACCTCGTTTCCGCAGAACCCGCTCGATTTTCGCACCGCGACGGTCACCCCGCAAACGTTCCGGCGCGACATCGAGACGCGGGCGCTGGCCGAGGGTGCGCTGGCGCCCGGGGAGAAGCGCGCCGGCTTCGTGTACTTCGCGGGTGGCCTGGGTGGGGAGCGACAGCTGACGTTCGAGGCGCGCCTGGAGAAATCGCACGAACCCGGCCGGCCCTTCGACGTCGCCATGGCGAACATTCCGCTGCGCGTGCAATAGTCTCGCGGTAGTGAGCCGTCATGACAGCGCCGCGCATCGGTGCCCCGAATGCCGCATGCACCTCACGCTGTGTATCTGCGCCTTGATTCCGCGCGTCGAGACCCGCACGCGGCTCCTGCTGATCCTGCACCAGCTCGAGGATCGCAAACCGACGAACACCGGCCGGCTCGCGGCGCGCTGCCTGCCGAACAGCGCGGTCAGCACCCGCGCCGGCGCGCCCCCTTCCACGCTGTGGCAGGGAACCGATCCGGTCCTGTTGTTTCCGCACGCCGAGGCGCGGCCGCTGGAGTCGTGGCGCGACAGCGCGCGTCCCATCACGCTGGTCGTGCCCGACGGCACCTGGCGCCAGGCCAACAAGGCGCGCCGCCGCGTCGAGGGCCTGGCGGAGCTGCCGTGCGCGGCGCTGCCGCAAGCGGTGCGTTCGAGCTATCGCCTGCGCCACGACCAGCGGCTGGATCGTGTGTCGACGATCGAGGCGATCGCGCTGGCGCTGCGCATCCTCGAAGGGCCGGCCGCCGCCGAGCCGCTGGAACGGATCTTCCGCATCATGGTCGACCGGACGTTGTGGACCAATGGCCGCATCGCCTCCGGTGAGGTGACCGGCGGTATCCCCGCGGGGGTGCGTTCGCACGATCCTTTGGGGCCAGCGCGCTCCGCCGACAGCGATCAGTGATCGCCGCCGGCGATCTCGTCGACGAACGCGCGCAGCGCCGCGAACCAGATCAGCTTGTGCTTGAAGCCCGGGAAGCTGGCGTTGAGACCGCTCGGGTTGGGGACGACGAAGACCGCGGCGCCGGAGATGCGCTCGGGCTTGGCGCCGGCGCCGCCGCTGCGCGGAAGCTGAAAATACATCTGGTAGAGACTGAGCCCCACGAACGCGACGACGCGCGGGCGCAAGCGCGCGATCTTGCGCATGAGCACGCGCCGCCCGCGCGCGATCTCGGCCGCGGTCAGCTCCGCCGCCGCGCGCGTCATGCGCGCGCACAGGTTGGTAAGAGCGATGCCGAGCTCGCCGAGCCGCTGGTCCTCTTCGTAATGCAAGAGGCGCGGTGTGAGACGCGCGGCGTGCAGCAGCTTCCAGAACGGATTGCCGTTGCCCGCGAAGTGATGCCCGACGGCGCCCGAGCGCAAGCCCGGGTTGATGCCGACCAGCAGCAGGCGCGGGTGCGGCGGCATGACGTCTTTGAGGCGCGGCACGTCTGTGTGAAGTCACATGCTGCTACGATCTTCGCGTGCTCGCCAATCGCGTTCGCTGGCCGCGGCCCCGGAGCCGCCACCCGATCGTGGCGCTGGCGCGCTGGCTCTGGACGCTCCCGACGAACGTCGTTGGCCACGCCACCGGTTTGCTGGCCAGCGGCCGCCTCCCTCGGCGCGTGGGCGGCCCGGCCGCCGTCGGCTGGCTTTATCCCATCCGCCGCGGGCGCGGGCTCGACTGGGTCGGCGCGGTCACGTTGGGGCACGCGATCCTGCATCGCCCCGGGATTCTCGACGGGCGCGCGCTGCCGCAGCGGCTGACCCTGGCGCACGAGCTGGCTCACACGCGACAGCACGATCGTCTCGGGCCGCTCTACCTGCCGCTGCACATCCTCGCGCAGGCGGCGAGCGCGCTGCTCTCGCTGGGGGGCCCGCCGATCGTGAGCCGCGTGCACGATCGCAATCCACTGGAGCAGACCTTCATCTGTCTGTCCGCCGGCGCGACCGACGTCGATGCCCTGTCGGCGTTCTGCGACGCGCGCGAAACCGAAGACTTCCTCGCCGCGTTCGGCGCCTGACCCCTGCCCATCGACCGCGACGCAGATCACGGCCAGCGCGCGCGCCGGCGTCGCTCGGCGAGTGGGCCGCCGGTCACCCGGATATTTCTTCCTCGCAGTGAGCCACGGCCGCGGGGTGCGAACACTCACGCCGCGCTGGTTCACGAGGGGTGAATTTGTGCTGCGACGCTGAGAGGAGACGGCATGAGGCGGATTCAGGATCGAGGCGGTGTTTCGTTGCGAGGGGTTCAGTGGTCATTGTGGTGCGCCGGCGTGGGCGCGCTGGTCTTGAGCGTGGGTTGCGACGACGCGACGCCGCCGGCCGACACGGCGCTGATTGCGGCGCGCTCGGAGCTGAAGTCGGGTGCGGTCGACGAAGCGGATCGCGTTCAGCAGTTTCTCGACTCGCGCTATCGTCGCTCCGACGTAAGGCACAACTATCGCGGCAGCAACGGACAGGAGATCGATTGCGTCGACATCATGGCGCAACCAGCGTTGAAGCACCCCGGCCTGCGCGGCCACCAACCCTGGACGAAGCCGCCGTCGTTTCTTCCGCCGCCCAGGATGTCGCCGACTCCGATCGCCGGGCCCGAAGACGACGGCGTCGATGAACAGGGGCACGGGCGTCGCTGCCCCGAGGGGAGCGTTCCGATCGTGAGGCGGACAGCCGACTCGATTCTGCGCGCCGGCGGTCTCGACGCGTACCTGCTTCACGCGGGCTCGAAGGGGCCGCCACCACGGCATGCGCAATCGAGCGCGCCGGCGCCCGGGTTCCCCGCGGGCGGACCTTCGTTGCCGCCGGCGGCGGGCGAGCCGCCGAGCAGCCCACCCTCGGCGCTACCGCCCTCGCCCGGCTACCTCTATGGCATGGGTCTTCAGATGAATCTGAGCGCGCTCAATTGTCCCGCGCCGGGCGCTGGCTCGACGTTGAGCGTTGATTGGCCACACGTCCTGGCTTCGAGCACGCAGTGGGGCCCGGGTGATCACAGCATCTCGCAGATCTGGCTGGTGTCGCTCGGCGACACCTACGGCGATTTCTGCACGGCACCCAATTGCATGCAGTCGGTGGAGGCGGGCTGGAACATCGATCCGGCGCTCTACGAGGACAACTATCCTCACTTCTTCACGTACTCGACCAAGGACGGCTACCATTTGACCGGCTGCTACAACCTCGATCCGACCTGCACCACGCCGAGCGGCATCACGATGACCGGTTCGGGCCTGGTCCTGATTCAAAACCCCGGCATGATTCCGGGTTGGGCATTGGTGTCGCCGCCAGTCCCCACGGAGATCCGGGTCTACTGGTACAAAGCACCGGACAAGAACTGGTGGCTGTCGGCCAACGGTTGGGTCGGCTACATTCCCGCGAGCCTGTTCGACAACGGCAATGGTGGCGGGGCGCCCCTCGCCGGTCCTGATCCCAATCAGAACTACTATGCGACCTACTTCGAAGCGGGCGGCGAGGTCGCCGACTCCGGGATGCTGGGGACGGCGACGACGACCGATATGGGGACCGGCCAGTTCGCCAGCGCGGGTTATCCGGGCGCCGCTTACCAGCGCAACACCATTTACACGAGCAATAATTGCGACCCGGATTCGGATCAAACCGATTTGCCGGCGCCGTTGAACCCGTTTGCGACGGATCCGACGAAGTACACGTCGTCGCCGTCGCCGGCCGCGGGCGGCACGGGTTGGGGCACGTATTTCTACTTCGGTGGCCCGGGTGCGGCGCCGACGGTGCCGGGGACCCCCACCGGTCTGACGGCGACCCCCTGGGAGGGCGCTATCACGCTCAGGTGGACCGCCACACAGGGCGCCAACACTTACGACCTGCACATGTCGACCTCGCCCACGCCTCCCGGCCCGAATGATCGACAGTTCGGCGCGATCTCCGAGAACCTGTGGCCGATCGACAGCCTCACCGATGGAACGACCTACTACTTCAACGTTCGCGCCGTGAACGACGCGGGGACCAGCGCCTGGTCCAGTCAGGTGAGCATGTCTCCCCACCCGCCGGCGCCGCCGGTTCCCACGGGGTTGGCGACCCACGGGGGTGTCCAGCAGGTGACGCTGAGCTGGAATCCCGCGAGCTTCGCGACCAGCTACACCGTCAAGGATGCCACCAGCGCGACCGGGTCGCTCAGCAACGCGCACAGCGGGATCACCGGCACGAGCTACACGTATACCGGGCTGTCCACCAACAAGACGTATTACTTCGTGGTCAGCGCGCAGAACGCGACCGGAAGCAGCGCCGATTCCGCTCGCGCCTCCGGGCTCACGGTGACGGGCGCGCCGAGCGGCGTATCGGCGACCGCCTCCAGCGGCAAGGTCACGGTCAAGTGGAGCTCGACGTCGGGCGCCTCCAGCTACATCGTGCTCCGCTCGACGACCTCGGGCACGACCGGTTCGGCCATCGCTTCAGGCGTGACGGCGACCAGCTTCGCCGACACCGCGGTCACGCACGGCACCAAGTACTACTACACCGTGGTCGCCACGAACGCGTCGGGGAACAGCCCGAATTCCAGCCAGGTGAGCGCGACGCCGTAGTCAGAAGACCAGGCCCTGCGGGGTGAGCGCGATGGCGGGCGTGGCACGAGCTTTCGTGCCACGCCGGTCGCGCTCGCTGAACGTCGCGCCGGTGCTGCTGGTCACCGACGTGTTCCCCATCCGGACGAGCACCACGCCGGCGATGGCGCCCGCCGCGCCGAGGCCCAGCAGCTCGATGCTGGAGTGGTTGTTCGAGGACGAGCTCCCGGTCTGGTTCGCGCGCGTGAGACCGAAGAGCGCGGCGACGCCGCCCGCGGCGACCAGCGCCATGCCGACGTTGCGTCGCAGCTGCGAGCCGGCATGCACGTCGAGGGTCAGGTGGTCGGTCCGGTCGGGCAGCAGGAACGCCGACGTCGGCGGCGCCTGGTCGGTCTGCACGACGTAGGTGATGTTGCGCCAGAGGACTCGCCGGCAGGGGGCCACGCAGGCGGGGACGGACCGCCCGTCGGGAGAGATCTGGTCGATCCGGGCATGGGGGTCGTCGCTGCGTAGCTCGACGAAGACGCCGCCCGGTGGCCATTGCGGCGGCGGTGGCGTCGGTGGCGCGACCGGCGGCTCGGCCGCGGCGGCCTCCGCGCGCTGATTGGGATCCACCGTGGGTTCGAGCGGGGCGGGCTCCGGCGGTGTCTCCGGCTTGGCGCTCGGCGCCGGCGCTGGTTCCGGCGCGGGTTCGGCGTCTGACGCGGGCTGGTGTTGCGGACGGTCCGGCTCCGGCGGCGGCCACAATCGTTGCGAGGCGGGAGGCTCCTGCACGGGCGTCGTCGGCCAATCCGGACGCTTCTGCGTGGACTGGGCCCAGGCGGCGGTTCCCAGACACCAGAGGGGCGCTCCGATCAAGACCAGCGTCCACGCGCCGGCCTTCCGCGCTCGCACCAACCGTCCCACGCTCATCCGCCGCATCATACAACGGGGCCGCGAAGTCGATGGTTCACGGCCTCGCGTGGGGCGGACTGCGGGCGAGTCCTTCCAGCGTGCGCTCCCAGAGGAGATAAGCGCGCGCCTCCGCGTCGCGGTCGGCGCCCGCGAGGCGGACGGCGCCAAGGTGCAGCAGCGGCGCCGTCAGGCGGGCGCGTGTGGCTTCGGGCAGGTCGGCCACGGCGGCGGCGACATGCACGCGGTGCGCGGCGATCCGGCGCGCGATCGGTTCGGCCGCACCGGCGCCGCTGGGCGCGCCCAGCAGCGCGCGCAGGCGGCGGGCGCGCGCGCGAAAGTCGGCGTCCAGCGCGCGCGGCTCGCTGGCTTCGATCGCGGCGAGCGTGGCGGTCGCGGCGTCGCGCCGGCGCCGCGCGATCGCGTGGCGGACGGACAGCGCGAAGCCGAGCCCGGTGGCCAGGGCGTCGAACGCCGCAACCAGGAGATCGAGCAGGTCGAGCCGGTCATCGGATGACGGGGCGGCTGGCAGGTCGGCCGGCAGGTCAATCGGATCGCGCGCGGCGGCCAGCAGAGCGCACGCGAGCTCGCTGTCGGCCTCGAAGATGTGCAGGGCCGCGGCCAGGCCTTCGCGACCGCCGAAGCGCGCGACTTCGGGGTAGTAGGCGCCGTTCTCGGCGCGCGTGACCGCGCCCGACGCGCGCGCGGCGTCGAGGTGCCGGTCGAGCCGCGCGGCGAAGCGGTCGGCGTGTGCGCGGTTGGCGGCGTGCGCGCGCACGCGCAGGTGGGGCCGGCGCCCGCGCTCGTCGGCGTAGCGGATGAAGAACCAGTGGTCGATCTCGCCGGCGTCGAGCGCGCCGCGCACCGCCGGAACCACCGCGTCGAGCAGGACGCTGTCCTGCCGCTCGTCGGCGCCGTAGAGCGCGAACGTGTGCCAGCCCGGAGCCGCCGGTGCCACGCGTGGCGGCGGGACCGCGCCGGCGCCGGCGATCGCGCGCGTCCGCGCCTCTGCTTCGCGCGCGCCGGCGTCGTCGGGCGCGTCGACCAGCGCCACCACCGCTTCGATGCGCCGTCCGTCGAGGTCGACGGTCCCCGGCGGCGCGCGCCGCGCTCTGCCCTTCGGCGCGTCGTCGGAGAGCGGCGGCCAGATCTCCCAGGCGCGCGGCTGACCGGCCAGATCGCGCCACGCGTGCGCGCGATCGAGATCGACCGGCAGCAGCTGGTCCTCGACGCCGACTTGCACGAAGCGGGGCAGCGGCGGCGCGCCGTCGGCGCCGCGACGCCAGCGACGGAAGCCACGCGCGTCGAGCGCAGCGGGCACCCGCCAGCTCGCGGGCGAGATCACGAAGCCGTCGATCGAGACCCGTGGCACGTGAGCGAGATTGGCGAGCGCGCCCAGTGACAGCGCCCAGGGCGCATGCTGGCGGTAGAGGCTGAAGCCGGCGAGCAGGCGATAGAGTCCCGCTGGAGCGGTCGTGGAGCGCACGCGCGCGAGCGCCGACGGCACGACCTCTTCGAGCGCGCCGTCATCGTGGTGGTCGGCTGCGATCGCGAGAGCCGGGCCAGCGACGCCGGACGCGACGACCAGGCCGAGCTGCGACGGCGACACCGCCTGGGAGCGATCGGCGCCTGCGCCGGGGGGCTCGCGGGGCGGCCAGCCCGACAGCGCGAGCACACCGTCGCGCAGGCGCGGGTGGGCGCACAGATCGGCGAGCGCGGGCGACGGCGCGTAGCAGACGTCGAGGCGGCGCTGACGGGGGTGAGCCGCGCGCTCGGCGGCGTCCAGTGCCGCGAACGCATCGGCGAGCACGGGTCCGAGCGCGTGCGCGAAGCGGCCCCAGGATGCGCCGGCGGGTGCGTGCAAGCCCAGCAACCAGCCCGCACGCGCCGGTGCCGGAGTCAGGAACAGCTCGCAGGTCGCGGGCGCCGCCGCCGGTGGCAACAGCCGGTCGAGCGCGGCGGCATCGAGCGCGATCTCCGCGCGCCGCGCGGCGCGGGCGGCGGCGATCTCGTCGATGAGCAGCCGCACCAGCGCGCTCGGCGGCGCCGCTCGTCCGTCGGGCGGGGTGCCGGCGACGCTGTCCTCGACGCTCGCACCCGGATCGACGCCGTAGTCGCCGAGCGCCCAGGCCGCAGCGTCGAGCGCCCCCGCGCCGAAGAGCTCGGCCGCGTCGGCCAGCGCATCCAGCGCGTGGGGATCGCCGTCGCGTTCCGCCGCCGGTGGCGCCAGGGCGTCCTGCAAGCGAAAGAGCAGGGGCGCGAGGCGCGCCGCGCGCTCGACGGTTGCGCGATCGAGCGACAGCGCCTGCCTCGGCTGGTGCACCAGCGTCGCGACCACGTCGGCCGTGTCGCCGTCTCCGTCGTCGGCCTGGCTGTTGTGCGGCGGGCTTGCGTCAGGTGCTCCGTCCGGTAGCTCGCGCAGGGCCGCTCGGCCGGCGTCGAGCTCGCCGGCATCCAGCGCGGCGATCGCGCGCGCGAGGATCGCCGCCGCGGGCGGCGGCGGCCGCAGGGCGGCCAGGCGGTCCGCCATCCAGCGGGCGGCGGGCGGGCCGACCAGCGGCGGCGTGAGATCGCAGCACAGGAGATCGTCGTCGAGGAGCAGGAGCAGGAGCTCGTCGGCGTCGGCCCCGTCGTCATCGTCGCGCGGATGCTCGTCGGTGCCGGCTCCGGCGGCGGTTCGCAGTCGGACGACCACGTCGTCGCTGTCTCGATCACCGTCGCCGCCGTCGCTAGCGACCTGGGGCTCGCCCATCCCGGCCGCCGCCGCGCGGACCGCGGGCCACGGCGTCCAGTCGCCGCACGCGTCGAGAATGCGGGCCAGCCGCGCATCCAGATCGGCCTCGCGTTCCTCGGACAGGCGCGCACCGCCGGCCAGCCAGCGCACGCGGTCGGCGCCGCGCAACAGCGACGGCGCGCGACGCAGGTGAGCCTGCGTCCGCACCTGGGGATCGTCGAGCAGCGCCCGCGCGAGCCGCGCGATGCGCGCCCAGCTGGGCGCGAGGTGCGCGCGTGGCGTTCCACTCGCCCCGCCGGTGCGCGAGCCCAGCGTGCCGACGGTGACGCCGGCGAGCAATCCGGCTGGCGTCGCGCGAAAGGCAGCCCGGCGCGCGTAGCGTTCGATCGCGCGATCGTGTCGATCGTCCGCGCGAGCCGCGCGATCAGCCGCGGTGCTCGCGCGCTTTGCGGGCGCCGCGCCCTTCTGGGCCGTCAAGCTCGGGCTCGCCAGCGCCAGCGCCCGCGCGCCCAGCGGATCGCGAAGCAGGCGCCGGGCCGCGTCGCCGAGCGGCGCTGCCGGCAGCAGCGGCGCCCGGACGAGGAAACGGTCTATAGGCACGTAGGCCATGGCGCAGCGACGCGAGCGTAGCAGAGGAACGCGCGCCGTCTGTGACATCGACGTGAGTGCTAGGTTTACGGGCGTGTCGGCACGCGTCCCGCTGCAAGCCAGCCTGTTCGATCGCGGCGAGCCTGATCTGGCTCCCGCCCGCCTGGCGGAGCTTCGCCGGACCGCGCTCGACGACACCGCCTGGGTCGAGCACCTGCCCAGCTTCGTCGCCGGCCAGGGTGTATTGATGGACGCGCTGATCGCGTCGACGCGCTGGCGCACCGAGCAG
The DNA here is from genome assembly GCA_964571275.1 of uncultured Myxococcales bacterium. Lineage (GTDB taxonomy): Bacteria > Myxococcota_A > Polyangia > Fen-1088 > Fen-1088 > DASRQZ01. The sequence continues at coordinate 929 of CAZNCQ010000205.1, read as the reverse complement.
CTCCCGATCTACGACCGGCTGGTCGCGGTTCCGCGCCTGGTCGCCGGCCTGCCCGACGACGGGCCCGGACATCTACTGCTCGACCGCATCCGAGCGCTGCTGTCCGCGCGTTACGGTACCGACTTCCCGCGCATCAGCCTCGGCTATTACCGCGACGGCACCGACAGCGTCGCCTGGCACGGCGACCGCGTCGCGCGCACGCTGCCCGAGGCGCTGGTGGCGACGGTGTCGCTGGGCGGCCCGCGGCGCTTCCGGCTCCGCCCGCGTGGCGGCGGGCGGTCGATCGCATTTTCACTCGGGCAGGGCGATCTCTTCGTGATGGGGGGGGCGTGCCAGCGCACCTGGCAGCACTCCGTGCCCAAGGTCAGCCACGCGCTGCCGCGGGTCGCGATCATGTTCCGGCCCGTCTGGGAGGGATAGATCCGAGGCGGGCGCGATTGCTTCACGACGAGTTCGAACTCACTTCGGCATCGCGCAGCTCTGCGCGCCGGCGGCGGGCAGATAGCATTCGCGCGCGTAGTCGATGACCATGCGATCGGTGTTGAAACGCCAGCCGAGCGTGCGGATCGTGCGCTTCATGCGCTCGACCCAGCGCCGCGGCACGCCCGCGTCGTCGCGGTCGTAGTAGAGCGGCGCGATCTGGTTCTCCAGCGTCTCGAACAGCGACAGGGCGTCGCGCCGGTCCTGCTCCTCGATCGACACGTGGGTGACGCCGTCGCCGATCGCGAAGCCGTTGAGCCCGTCGTAAGCCTCGGCCCACCAGCCGTCGAGCACCGAGCAGTTGAGCCCACCGTTGAGCAGGACCTTTTGCCCGCTGGTGCCGCTCGCCTCCTGGGGGCGGCGCGGGTTGTTGAGCCACACATCGACCCCCTGCACCAGGTGGCGGCCGACGTTGATGTCGTAGTCCTCGATGAGCAGGATCTTGCCGC
>CAZNCQ010000204.1:0-13048 GCA_964571275.1 uncultured Myxococcales bacterium | reverse complement strand
TCCTGGTGACGCTCACCAACCGCGGCGACATGCTGTTCCCGATGCTGATCGGGCGTACGGCACTGGGGCCGAGCATCGTCGTCGATCCGTCGCGGCGCTACCTCTTGTCAATTAGTTGACATCCGTGTGCCGCGAAGAAATCCTGTTCGGCGTGCGGCCTCGTCGGCGAAGCTCCGGCTCCAAGCGCACGCGCGCCGTGCCGGCCACGTCGCGCGTGGCGGTGCGCGGTGGCGCCGCGGGGCTGCGCGGCGAGGTGAGCCCGCGCTCGGCTGCCGGCGCCGACGTGGCCGCGGCGCTACGCACGAGCCGAGAGGCGCTCACCGATATCGAAGGCCAGCTGGACGCCCTCCTGGCCGCCCTTCGCGATCCGACCTCGGCGCTGGACAGGCGTGCGCCCGATCGCCTGCGTGGCGCCGCCCGCGACGCGGGGACGGCGCTGGCCTCGCTCGACGCGGCGTTGGCGCTGTACTGATCACCGACGCCGCATCGTAGAATTGCCCGCGTGCAGCCATCCCCGCCGCCGAGCCTGCGCGAGCCGCTGTCGACCTTCGCGGGCGCGACGGCGCTGGCCGCGGTTCTGGCGGTCACGGGCTTCTGGGTCCCCTGGATCGGGCGGCACCTGCACGCGGCGATCGCGGCGATCTTTCTCTACGCGCCCTCGCTGGCGTCGCGCATCTCGGGCCGGCCGTTCGACTACCGTGACGCCGGGCTGCGCCTGGATCCGGTGGGGCTGAACCTGCGCGTGCTGGCGATCGCGCTCGCCGTGACGTTCCCCCTGTTCGTGGTCGGCTTCTTCGCTTTCTACGGCTTCGTGTGCGGTCCGCACGGCGGCCCGCTCACCGCGATGTGGAGCGGGCTTTGCCCTTACTGGCGCGGCCTTCACGGCGGGGCGCTGCGGCTGCCACCCGCATTCGCGACGTCGGCGCTGAACCAGCTGGTCGTCGTTGCGATCCCCGAGGAGCTCTTCTTTCGCGGCTACCTGATGGGCCGTCTCGACGAGCGCTGGCCGCCGGCGCGACGGCTCTTCGGTGCGCCGATCGGCCGCGCTCTCGTCGTGTCGAGCGTGCTGTTCGCGCTCGGCCACGTGGCCGTCGTTCCCAATCCGCAGCGGCTGGCGGTGTTCTTTCCGGCGCTGGTCTTCGGGTGGATGCGGGCGCGCACCGGCTCGATCGTGCCGGGCGCGGCGTTTCACGCGCTCTGCAACCTGTTCGCCGACGTGCTGCACACGAGCTACTTCTGAGCACGGCCGGGCGCGGCGCTACGCTCCGGCTTTTTCGGCCAGCTCGACGTAGCTCTTGCCCGGCTCGGGGAGCGTCGCCGTCGGCAGGCCCGCCTCGGCCCAGCCGGCGCAGCTCACGCGACCAAACGCGTCGTGCTCGCCGCCGAAGCCACCGCGCATGTCGACGACGGCGCCGTAGCCGGCCGCCTCGAGCAACCCGGCCGCCTGCAGCGAGCGGCCTCCGCTCTTGCAGCCGATGACTAGCTTCGTGTCTTTCGGGAACGTCGCCTCGACCACGCGTTGAAAGGCCGGGTTCGGTACCATCCGCCCGCCCTGGAAATGCAACAGCGGAATGTTGGCGGCGCCTACGGGATGCCCCTGATCGAACTCGGGGATCGATCGCACATCGAGGTACGTCCATCCTTCCGCGAGCAGGTTCGCGGCCTCCGCCGGTAACACACGTTTCGCCATGGGCGCTTCTTAGCACACTAAGCCTCGCCCGCCCCACCGCGGTTGCGGTATCATATTTGCCATGGCTTCGCCCCACTTGAGGGTCGTGGCAGCGGTCATTTCGCGCGATGATCGCTACCTCATCACACAGCGCCGCCCGACGGCGGTGTTGCCTGGCCTGTGGGAGTTTCCAGGCGGCCGCGTCGAGGAGGGCGAGACCGACGAGGCCGCGCTCGAGCGCGAGGTGCGCGAGCGCGTCGGCGTCGAGATCGACGTCCAGGTCTGCATCGGCCGCCGCACGCACGACTACGACGGATATTCGGTCGACCTGGCGCTCTACCAGGCGACGATCGAAGGCGAGAAGGAACCGGAGGCGGTGCGCGTCGCCGACTGCCGCTGGGTCGCCTCGAACGAGTTCGAGAACTATCGCTTCCCGGCTGCCGATCAGGCCACGATGGACCTGCTCCTGGGCATCCGGCGCGGGTGAAGACGGTCCGCTCCAAGCCAGGAGCGCCGACGGGCGCGTACGGCGTCCCTTCGCTGACTTCGATGCATCCGGCGGCCGCGCGCTGGATCGGCGCGCTCATCCGCATGACGTCTTCGCATCCAGCGATGACGCGCATCCTGAACGTCGTCGAAGGATTGCAGGACCGTCCGTTTCGCACCAACGCGCTTCTGCTGGGTGAGCCGGGCACGGGCAAGGAAGGCCTGGCGCGCGCGCTGCACCACCTGATGGCGCCGGGCACGCCGCTGGTGCGCGTGGATCTGGCCGGCTACGGCGACGAGGAAGCGCTCGCGGTGCTCAGCGGCGGCGGCAAGGGCGCGCACGCCAGCGTGGCCGAGATCAGCGACGGCGCCATGCTGCTCATCGAGGAAGCGGCCGGCCTGAGCCTGCGTGTGCAGACCGCCCTGCTGCGCCTGCTCAAGACGCGTCGGGCGGAGGCGGGTCCCCCGCCGGAGCCCCTCGCGGGAGGGTCTGGGAACCCTCCGAGGGTTCCCAGTTTAAAGACCGGCGCGACGGAGGCGGCGGAGACGGGACCGCACAAGGAACCCGCCAAGCGTTTCCAGGTGAACGCCATCGCGATGTCGGATCGCGATCTCACGGCCGAAGTCGCGGCGGGACGCTTTCGCCACGATCTGTACTTCGCGCTCGCGCGCATCGTGCTGGACCTGCCGCCGCTGCGCGAGCGGATACAGGACCTGGCGCCCGCCGCGGTCTGGATCGGCAACCGGGTGCTGCGCAACGCCGGCCGCGACTACGAGCTCATGACCGCCGACGAGTTCGCGCGGGCATCCACCGACGACCGCGCGATGGCGATCGAGCTGCGCGCCGACGCGCTCGAGGCGCTGCAGCGCCACACCTGGCCGGGCAACTTCCGAGAGCTCGAGGCGGTGCTCGAGCGCGCGCTCATGCTCTATCGCAAGGGCCAGTCGATCGGCGCGGCGGAGATCGAAGCCGCGCTCGCGCTCCCGCCTAGCTAGCCATCTGGAGCAGCTTCGACAGCTTCGTCGCCAGGCTCGGGTCTCCCGTGACCTTGAGCTTGCCGCTGAAGAACAGCTGCATCGCGGCCTGCATACCGCCGTCGATCATCGAGCGAAAGTCGGCGTCGGTCGCCTCGATCGTGCACTGCGCGGTTCCCTGCGCGTTCGGCACGCACGTCGGCGGTGACGACAGGAGGTCGACCGTCCAGGTGCCGCCGTCGGCGCCGCTAATCTTGAACAGGTAGATCGCGGCGACGTCTTTCGCCTTCTCGGGGCTGGTCTTCAGCACCGAGGGAACCTTCTCATCGAAGAACGCTTTCACGGACGTAGCCATTCGCGACCTCCACCAATCATGATCGATGCGGCGCGACGCCGCTGTCAACAAACGCGATCCGCGCCCAAGCCCATTCCAACGCCAACGCCCACGCGCTCCAGCTCGACGCCCGTTTCATCCCCGCGCCCGCACGGCGGCCCGTCGAGTTGCGCGCTTGACCCGCGCGGGCGGCGCCGCGGTGCCGGCCGGCGCGCCGTCGCCCGCAGTCGCGACGGCGGCGACGCCCGCGCCCAGGTGCGCGAGCGGACCGACCGTCGCGCCGGCCGCGATCTCCGCGCCGATGGCGACGGTGTACGGCGCCACGTGCGCGCCCGCGCCGACGACCGTGTCGATCAGGATCGAACCGTCGTCGATGTGCGCGGCGCGCCCCACGCGCGTCGAGCCGCGCAGCGAGACCGCGTGTCCCAGCTCGACGTCGACGCCGATGACGACGTCGGGCTCGATCACCGTCGATCCCGCGTCGTGAAAGGTCACGTGGCGCATCCAGCCGCTGTTGATGCGCCCGCGCATGATCGCCTCAGACTCGGCGAGCTGGCGGCGATCGTTGACGCCGGCCACGTCACGGAAGTCGGCGTCGACTTCGCTGACGCCGATGCTGCGCGCCGCGCGCGCCACGATGTCGGTCAGGTAGTATTCGCCCTGCGCGTTGCTCGCGCTCAACCCCGCCGTGGCCGTGCGCAGGAAGTCGGCAGGGGCGGCGTAGATCCCGGCGTTGATCTCGCCGATGGCCAGCTCCTCCTCCGACGCGTCCTTCTGCTCGACGACGCCGATCACGTGGCCGCGCTGGTCGCGCAGGATGCGGCCGTATCCGGTCGGGTCGGGCGGATTGGTCGTCACCAGCGCCAGGCAGCCGTAGCGGCGCGCGGTGCCCACCAGGGCGCGCACGGTCTCGCGCCGGAGCAGCGGCACGTCGCCGTAGAGGATCATCACGATCCCGGCGAACCGCCGCAGGGCCGGCATCGCCAGGCGCACGGCGTGACCGGTGCCGCGTTGTTCGGCCTGCTCGACGGTGCGGACGGTCCCCGCGCCGAAGGCCGCGACCAGCGAAGCTTCGACCGCCTCGCGCTGGTGGCCGAGCACCGCCACCACCGGGTCGGCGCCCAGCTCCCGCGCCAGGCGCACCGGGTAGCTGACCAGCGGCCGGCCCAGCAGTGGGTGCAGGACCTTCACGCGCGCCGAGCGCATCCGCGTCCCCTTGCCGGCGGCGAGGACGATACAGGCCAGGTCACCGCTGGTGGCGGAGCTGCTGCCATTCGATCGCGTGCGTGCACCCATTGCGTCAGAGGCTAGATAATCCCGGCGCCGGCCGAAGTCCACAACTCGTCCCCTCACCCTGCGCGCCGGACCCGGTCCTGCGCTAGTATGCGGCCTCGGCCCCATGGGTGGTTACATCCTCATCGTCGAGAGCGACCCGGTCCTGCAGCGCCGCATCGGGGACACGCTCAAGGAGGCTCACTACGAGCTCGCCTCCGAGGCCGAAGGGGCCTGGGCCCGGCGCAGCGTCGCCGTGCGCACACCGGACGCGATCATCGTCGACACCGTGCTCTCCGACGGAGACGGATTCCGCCTGGCCGAGGACTTGCGGCGCGAGCCCGACACGCGCGACACGCCGATCTTCTTCGTCGCCAGCCGATTTCGCGGCGCCAGCCACCGCTCGGAAGCGCGACGGCGCTTCGCGCCCGCCGAGTACCTGCCGGTGCCGATCGACGTCAACAGCCTGCTGGCGATGATCCTGCAGACGGTGCCGCCCGCGCGCAACGGCGTGCCCGGCGAGATCCACACCGCCCCGACGCAGCCGATCGCCGATACGTCGCCGGCGGCGACGAGCGAGCTACCGCCGGGTCCCGACACGGATCCGATGCCGCTCGCCCTCGGCGCCACGCCGCCCCCGCCGGCCACCGTCGCGCCGACCCCGCCCCCCGCAGCGACGTCCCTGGACGAATCGCTCCGCGATCCGGTTCAGCAGCGCGAGAGCCACGAGGTCGAGCGGACGGCGACGTCGCTCGTGGCCGAGCAGACCGACTTCACCGACAACTTGAAGCACATCCCCTTCCCGCGCCTGCTGCAGCGCCTGTACGCGCGCCGCGCGACCGGGTCGCTGCTGCTTCTGCACGGGGGCACGAAGAAGATCGTGTCGTTCGTCGAGGGCTACCCGGTGGCCGTGCGCTCGAATTTACTGAACGAATGCCTGGGGCAGATCCTGCTCGGCCAGAAGATGATCACCGGCCAGGCGCTGGCCGAATCCGTCAAGCGCATGCAAAAGGAGAAGCGCCGCCAGGGCGAGATCCTGGTCGAGATGGGCGCGCTGTCGCCCTACAACCTCACGCGCGCGCTGGTCGAGCAGTCCGAAGCCAAGCTGTTCGAGATCTTCTCCTGGCGCGACGGTCAGTTCATGTTCAAGCAGGGCGACGCGCCGCCCAAGGAGACGATCCGCCTCGAGCACCCGCCCGCGGCGCTGGTCCTCGAGGGCATCCGCCGCCACTACGATTCGGCGCGCCAGGTCGCCGTGCTCGACGGGTACGCGGGACGCTACGTCGCGCTGAACCCGGATCCGCTGCTGCGCATGCAAGAGATGACGTCGGATCCGACGGAGATGGGGTTCATCCGCACCATCACCGGCGACGAGCGCATCGAAGATCTGCTGAACCGCGCCGAGATCGCACGCGACAAGGCGGCGCTGCTGCTGGTCGCGCTGTCGGAGGCGGGCGTGATCACCCCGGGCGACACGCCACCGGTCGACCGCATCCTCAGTGAGGTGCGGCTGGCGGTGCAGCGGCACGATCTGCGCGCGGGCGGCCCGACCGACGCCGACGTCAGCACCGAAGAGCTGATCGGGGATCTCGACGACGATCCGGCGGTGCTGTCGGTCGAGCCGGCGCCGCAGGCGCCCGGTGCGCGCGACGACGTCGATCTGCCCTCGGCGCCGCTGAACGGTGCGGCCACGCCGCTCGGGTCGGGACCGCTGTCGATGGTGGCGCAGACGGTGCGCACGCAGGACTACTTCTGGGCGCTCGGGGTCGAGCGGTCGGCGACCAGCGAGGAGATCGATCGCGCCTACGAGGCGCTGGCGCGGACGTTCCACGCCGACGCCTACCGCCAGAGCCCCGTCGAGGATCGCAAGCTGGCGCAGGAGATCTTCGACCGCCTGAGCGAAGCGCACCGGGTGCTGCGCGATCCGGCGCAGCGGCGCACGTACACCGAGCACCTCGACCTCGCGGGCGGCGACACGCAGGAAGGCGCGTTCGAGACGCGCGCGAACGATCCGGGCGCGGCGACGCCGACCCGGGGCGCGGCAGGCACGACGGCGGGCAACGCCGCCGCGAACGCGCTCTACGAAAGTGGGATGGAGCACCTGAAGGCACGCCGACACCACGAGGCGGTCGAGGCGTTCCGCCAGGCGGCGCGGCTCGTGCCCGGCGAGGCCGAGTTCCGGGCGGCCCTTGGCTGGTCGCTGTTCCGCGAGGCGCCCGCGGACGCGCGCGCCGGCCGCGCAGCGCTGGCCGAGCTGCGGCGCGCGATCCAGATCGACGGCCAGAACCTGCGCGCGATCCACTACCTGGCGAACTACTTCGCCGAGACCGGCCAGCCCGACCTGGCCGTCGAGGAGCTCGAGCGCATCTTGCAGCTCGATCCCGACTCCACCGAAGCCGCCGACCAGCTCCGGCGCCTCCGCGACGACGCTTCCTGAGGGTTCGTAAGGGGAATTGGCGAAACCCCATCGGGGCCGTGCCCCGGCGGCACTGACATTCGTGTCGCGCCAAACGGCGATCTGCGGGATCGGTCGGCGCCAACCCCGCGACTTCTCGTACCTTGTGTGGGGCACGCCGATTGCTGCCCTCGGCAGCGATGCGCTACAAGACCCCGACCGAGAACTGGGTGCCGCGCGAGCAGGCGCCCGCGTTCGATCGCAACCGCTACCCGACGGCGCTGCTGGCACGCGCCGCGGCCTCGTGGCTGGGCCTGTGTCAGGACGAGCGAGAGTCCGTCATCGCCGCGACGACGGTGACGACGGATCTCGCGCGCCTGGGCGCGCCGCCGGCCATCCTGGGCATGGCGGCCCGGGTCATCGAAGACGAGGTCCGCCACGTCGAGGTCTGCCTCCGCGTCCTGGGCGCCCTCGGCGCCAACACCGCCGCGACGCCCGCCGAAGGGACGCGGATCACACGCGACACCGACCTCGGAGACACGTCCGATGGCGACGGCGATTCTCGATGCGCGATCGAGGTGCGGCTGGCGCGCGCGCTGATCGCGCGCTTCGCCGTCGGGCAATCGCTGTCGGCGGCGTGCTTCGCGACGGCGCGGGCGACGGCGCGTGAGCCGCTGATCGCCTGGGCCTATACCGAGCTGCTGCGCGACGAGGCCCGCCACGGCGCGTTCGGTGCGCGCGCCGGCGAGTGGGTGATCCGCCACTGGTCGCCGGCCCAGCGCCAGACGCTGTGGTCGGAGTGCTTGCGCGAGATGCAGACGTTCGAGCAACGGATCGGCGGCCCGGTGATCGACGCGCCGCCGCTCGCCGCGCGCGGCAAGACCGCGGCGGCGGCGCTGGGGTTGCTGACCCCCGCGGCGTCGTGCGGAGCCGTCATCTCGTCGATCCCGCGCTGGGTGCTGCCGCACCTGGCGCGCCTGGGCGTGGTGCCGCCTTCGCCGGAAGCGCCCGCGATGCTGCAGTAGGTTCAGCTCACCGGTCGATCCAGTACTTCGCGCACGGTGCGCAGCAGCGTCGAGCGATCGGTCGGCTTGCTCAGCACCACCGCCGAGGGGCGGCCGCCGCCCGCCGAGCCGGGGTGGCCGCTGAGCAGGATCACCGGGATGGTGGCGTCGAGCGCGTCGAGGCGTTCCAGCACCGCCTCGCCCGACAGGTGCGGCATCGATCGGTCGAGGACCACGAGGTCGACGCGCAGGCGCTCGCGCTCGAACAGCGCGACCCCGCTCGCGCCGTCACCCGCCTCGAGCACCGAGTAGCCGCTGCGGGACAGGATCTCGCGGAGCGCGCGGCGGACCGCGCTGTCGTCGTCGATGAGCAACACCGTCTCGGTGCCGCCGCGCACGATGCCGCCGCCGTCGGTGCTGGCAGCCAGCTCGACCGCCGAGACCGGCAGCAAGATCTCGAACGCCGTGCCCTGACCAGGCAGCGTCTCGCAGTCGATGCGGCCGCGGTGGTCGGTGATGATCGAGTACGCCATCGCCAGGCCGAGGCCGGTGCCGCGTCCGATCTCCTTGGTGGTGAAGAACGGCTCGAAGACGCGCGTGCGGACCTCCTCGGTCATTCCGGGACCGTTGTCGGTGATGCGGATCCGCACCTCGTCGGCGCGCGCCGGCTCGATATGGATCGCGACGCGAGGCGACGGCGTCCTCGCCGACTCGAGCGCGTCGCGCGCGTTCAGGCAGATGTTGAGCAGCACCTGCTCGATCTGGCCGGCGTTACCTTCGATCGAAGGCACGTCGGCCGCGGTCGTCAGCTCCAGGGCGATGCGTGGATCCATGGTGCGCTTGCACATCTCCAGCGTGCGGCGCGCGCTGCGCGCCAGATCCATCGGCGCCTTGCGCGCGTGGCTGTCGGCGCGCGCGAAGATCATCAGCTGGCGGACCATCTCCGCCGCCCGCTGCGCGGCGTATTCGATCTCCGCGAGCTGTTCGCCGGTCTGCGTGTCGGCGCCGTCGCGGCAGAGCGCGGCGTTGTGGATGATCACGCTGAGCGCGTTGTTGAAGTTGTGCGCGATGCCGGCGGTCAGCTGCCCCACCGCCTCCATTTTCTGCGCCTGGTGCAGCTGCGCCTCCAGCCGCTTGCGCGCGGTGACGTCGAAGACCCCGCCGAGGAAACCGACCAGGTGGCCGTCCTCGTCGTGGATCGGCGTGCCGCGCGAGATCACCTGGCGCACCTCCCCGTTCGGCCGCACCAGCCGATGCTCGAAGTCGTCGTAGAGGCCGGTCTCCTTGTGGCGCACGACGATGCGGCTCACGACGTCGCGGTCCTCCGGGTGCACCAGCGCCAGGAACTGCTCGATGCGGCGGGGAGCGTCCTCGGGACGGATTCCGAAGATCTGGCACAGGGCATCGTCCCAGGTGATCACGCCGCTGCGGATCTCCCAGGTGCCCATGCCGCTGGCGGAGACGGCGTGACGGAGGCGCCGCTCGCTGTCGCGCAGGGCCATCTCGGCGCGCCGGCGTTCGGTGACGTCGATGTTCGAGCCCATCATGTAGACCACGCGCCCGCCCTGCTTGAGCGGCACGAACGTGGTCTCGAGGTACTGGTCGACGACCGTCTTCAGCGTCAGCGTCTGGCTCTCGCCCGTGGTCCAGGCGCGCTCGAAGACCTGCTGGTAGCGCTCGCGATCCTCCGGGGCCACGTGCGTGAGGGCGTTCGTCCCGACGACGTCCTCCACGCGATAGCCGGGGACGATGTGATTCATGTAAAGGATGCGGTGGTGCCGATCCTTCACCGAGATGATGTTGGGCACGCTCTCTAGCAGCTGGTGGCTGCCGAACATGTCGTCCAACGTCTGCTCGATCGAGCGCGACGCGCCTTCAGCGCGCGCGTCGTGGACTTCCCTGATCCGCCTATCGTCCCCCATGCGATCCGGCTCCAGGTAGCTAGGTCACTTTACACCCAGATCCGTGCTTCCCGCCTCCAGGAACTCCTCGGGCGAGGTGTGTATTTTGCGACGACGCGGGAGGGCAAGTCAGGCGTCTTCTGCTCCCTTGCCGCTCCCGCTGCCGCGTCTCGCGTCTCGCTTCCCGCTCCCGCGAGGGAGCGCTCGAGGCTCCTAGTCGTAGTACTCGGCGCCGAGGTGGGTGATCAATTCCTCACCCCGCAGGTATCGCAGCGTGTTCTTCAGCTTCATGAGCTGGATGAACAGGTCGTGCTCGGGGTAGAGGCCGGGCGGCGTCTGCGGGCTCTTCCAGTAGAACGACAGCCACTCCTGAATGCCGCTCATGCCGCAGCGTTGCGCCAGGTCCATGAAGAGCGCGAGGTCGAGGACGATCGGCGCCGCGAGGATCGAATCCCTGCACAGGAAGTCGATCTTGATCTGCATCTTGTAGCCCATCCACCCGAAGATATCGATGTTGTCCCAGCCCTCTTTGTTGTCGCCGCGGGGAGGGTAGTAGTTGATCCGGACGACATGGTGCATGTCACCGTAGAGGTCGGGGTAAAGGTGCGGCTGGAGGATGTGCTCGAGCACGCCCAGCTTCGAGACCTCCTTGGTCTTGAACGACTCGGGGTCGTCCAGAACCTCGCCGTCGCGGTTGCCGAGGATGTTGGTCGAGTACCAGCCCTCGAGCCCGAGCTGCCGTGCCTTGAACGCCGGCGCGAGCACGGTCTTCATCATGGTCTGGCCGGTCTTGAAGTCCTTGCCGCAGATTGGCACGTTGTTCTTCTTCGCCAGCTCCATCAGGGCCGGCGTGTCGACGGTCAGGTTGGGCGCGCCGTTGGCGAAGGGCACGCCCAGCTTCAGCGCCGCGTAGGCGTAGATCTGCGAGGGCGAGATCTCGGAGTCGCTCTCGGCGAGCCCCTTCTCGAACGCCGCCAGCGATGCATGCACGGGAGCGAGGTTGCGAAAGACCTCGGTCGAGCCACACCAGACCATCACCAGGCGGTCGCAGTTGTTCTGCTTCTTGAACGACTTGATGTCGTCGATCACCTGCTCCGCCAGGTCGAGCTTGGATCGGCCCTTCTTGGCGTGCGTGGCTGTTAGCTTTTTGACATAGGCCTGCTCGAAGACCGCGGTCATCGGCTTGATGCCGGTCAGGAACTCCTTCACCTCGTTGAGGTGTTCCTTCGACAGCACGCCGGCCTCGGTCGCCGCCTCGAAGGCATTGTCGGGGAACAGGTCCCACCCGCCGAACACCAGATCCTGAAGCTTGGCCAGAGGCACGAAATCGGAGATCGCGGGGGTGCGGTTATCGGTACGTTTACCGAGGCGGATGGTGCCCATCTGGGTCAGCGAACCGATGGGCTTCGAGATTCCGCGGCGAATCGCTTCGACCCCGGCCATGAACGTCGTGGCGACAGCGCCCATGCCGGGCAGCAAGATGCCGAGCTTGCCCGTGGCGGGACGAATGTCGGTTTTTCCGGATTGCGTGAGTGGCATTGGAACTCCTTGTAGACGGTCGGTGACGGTAGTGCAACAAGCGGACCGATCGGTTTACACTCGTAAGTCTCTGTTTTTTCAATAACGGGGTGTCGAAAATGTGGTAGAAAACGCACCCTCTTCAACACCACACGCCCGTTGAGGGGATCGTGCGTGCCCAACGGCTTCCGGGTTGCCCGGCGGCCGCGCGGGTTTCGATCTCCGACGACGCGGGCGGCGGCAACAACGCAAAAAGGGAACACCATGGAAACCGCGACTGACTCGTCCGAGGGTACCGATCAATCTCAGCCGTCCGCCGACGCGCCGATCACGATCCGGGAGATGATGGAGGCCGGCGTCCACTTCGGCCACCAGACCAAGCGCTGGAACCCGAAGATGAAGGCGTTCATCTTCGGCGCGCGCAACGGCATTCACATCATCGACCTGCAGCAGAGCGTCCGCGCGTTCAAGCGCGCGTTCAACTTCCTGGTCACCACCGTGGCCGGCGGCCGCTCGGTGCTGTTCGTCGGCACCAAGAAGCAGGCGCAAGAGGTCATCCGCGAGGAGGCGACCAAGAGCAATCAGTTCTTCGTCACCAACCGCTGGCTGGGCGGCACGCTCACCAACTTCCACACGGTCAAGGGGTCGATCGACCGCCTGCACGCGATCGAGAAGATGTCGACCGACGGCACGTTCGAGCGCATGACCAAGAAGGAAGTTCTCGGCATCACGCGCGAGCGCGAGAAGCTGGAGAAGGCGCTGGGCGGCATCAAGAGCATGACCGAGCTGCCAGGCGCGGTCTTCATCGTCGACGTGGTCAAGGAGCACATCGCGGTCACCGAGGCACGCAAGCTGGAGATCCCGATCGTGGCCGTCGTCGACACCAACTGCGATCCGGATCTCATCGACTACCCGATCCCGGGTAACGACGATGCCATCCGCTCGCTGAAGCTGTTCGCGGGCAAGGTCTCGGAGGCGTGCGTGCTCGGCCAGAAGGTTGGGCGCGAGCGCGCGACCCAGCAGCGTGCGAACCGTGACGCCGGCGGCGGCGAGGAGGCGCAGACCATCCGCGTCTCGTCGGGTGGCGAAGGCCCGCGCGTCGAGGTCGTCTCGCGGCGGCGCACCGACCTGCCCGTGCCCGAGGCTGCGGCGACGCCCGAGGAGTAAGGAGCGTAAGGAGCGCTCGCTCCGCTCGCTTCGCGGAAGGGGCCTGCTGGCCCCTGCCGCGGGCCCTCCCCGGCGCTTCTCGCAAGGGGAGCCGGGCCGGCGGAGCCGGTCCTCCTGAACTGGAACATCGGCGCCGTCGGCACGGTGCTCATTGAACGTGGACGAAATTTTCTGAGGGAATGAACATGGCAGACATCAGCGCGCAGATGATCAAGGACCTCCGCGAGCGCACGGGGGCGGGGATAGCGGACTGCAAGAAGGCGCTCACCGAGTGCGCCGCCGACATGGAGAAGGCGATCGACTACCTTCGCAAGAAGGGGATCGCGT
>CAZNCQ010000203.1:0-13053 GCA_964571275.1 uncultured Myxococcales bacterium | reverse complement strand
CTTCTTTGCCGGCAAGGCGGCGCCCGCCTATCACCTGGCCAAGCTGATCATCAAGTTGATCCACAACGTGGCCGCGCGCATCGAGGCCGAGCCGAACGCGCGCCAGCAGATCAAGGTGGTGTTCCTCGCCGACTACAACGTCAGTCTCGCCGAGCGGCTGATCCCCGCGGCGGACGTCTCCGAACAGATCTCCACCGCCGGTTTCGAGGCCAGCGGCACCAGCAACATGAAGCTCATGATGAACGGTGCGCTCACGATCGGCACGCGCGACGGCGCCACGATCGAGATGGCGCACGAGGCCGGCGAGGAGAACTTCTTCCTGTTCGGTCTCACGGCCGCAGAGGTGGCTGCCAGCCGAGCCTGGTACCAGCCGATGTGGCACTACTGGAACGATGCGGAGATCCGCCAGGCGATCGACCTCTTGTTCTCGGACCACTTCAGCCCCGACGAACGGGGGATCTTCGAGCCGATCCGCCACCGCCTGCTGGTCGAAGGCGACTACTACATGCACCTCGCCGACTTGCAGGCGTACGCGCACGCGCAGGAGGCGCTGGGGGCGCTGTACGGCGACCCGCACGCCTGGGCGCGCAAGGCGATCCTGAACGTCGCGGCCTCCGGGCGGTTCTCCAGCGACCGCACCATTCGCGAATACGCGCGCGACATCTGGGGGATCACGCCGAGCCCCGTCCCGGGCTGACCGGCACGACGTGTCGATCCGAGGCCGCCGGGGCGTCTCTCACTTGGACGTCTTCATCTCCAGGAGGGCGGCGATCACCGAATGAGACGCCTTGCTGAAAGCGCTCTTGCCTCCGAGCGCGGTCTCTTCGGCGGTGTCTTTGCCGGAGTCGGCGTGGCGCACGACCTCCGCGGCGGCCTGGTGGAAGGCGGCGTGCTCCGTCTTCAAGGTCGCGAACTGAGGCAGGTTGGCGTGGCGAATCCCCTCTCCATGGATCCATCGCCCGAGCTCACACTTGTTGTCGAGCTGGATCTCCGACGCTTTGAGCGAACCGTCCGGTTTTCTCAGGTAGCTCGCGAGCTTCATCTTCCACGAGCTGTGGGCCCGAATGGCATCATCGAAGTTCATGGTCGTCGTCTCCTGTCGCCGCCATCGGCTACCTCGCCCAGAACTTGAATGTCGCCAGCGTGGACCTCGCACTTCACGCCGCACCGATCAGCGCCTCCGGATTCCGGAGACCGAATGGCGAGAGGTACGCAGGTTGCACTTTTCGTGGGACATGACCTCAACACTCCCGACCCCGGTTGTTCTCGCCCGCTCCTTGGTCCGCTTGGAGCAAAGCCTCACTCGACTCGAGCGCGAAATGCGCCCCTCGATCAATCGCGTCGCGCCCGACCGGCGCGCCAGCGCCAAGAATCTCGTGCACTACGTGGCTCTCAGACAGCAAGATTTGCGCGAGCTCCAGAGTCAGCTCTCGCAGGTGGGCCTCTCGTCGCTGGGCCGATCCGAAAGCTGCGTGCTCGAGAGTCTGCTCCAGGTATCGGCGCGCACGAACGAATCACTCGCGCTGCAGGGGAGCGAGGCCGCGAAGCGAGCGCTGGCTCGCCTCGGCAAGCGAGCCCGCAACACGGTGTCGTGGGAGGACGCAAACGCGTCCTTGCACCGCAACACTCACGACATGCTGGGGCCTCGCCCGAGCGATCGCCACATCTACATCATGGTGACCGCTCCCAGCGCCAAGGAGGCCGACCAGGCCTGGATGGTGAAGCTGCTGGGCGCGGGCATGAACGTTCTGCGCGTCAACTGCGCGCACGAGGGCGAGGCCGAATGGTCCCAGATGATACGTGCGCTGAGCGCGGCTCGGATCGAGACCGGTCGCGAGTGCCGGATCCTGATGGATCTCGCGGGGCCCAAGATCCGGACCGGCGCGGTGGGGGGCGGGCGCAGAATCGCTACCTGGAAGCCCGCGAGGGACGATCTCGGTGGAATCAAGGCCGCGGCATCCGTGCTCATCGGATGCGTGTCAGCGCGCCGAAAGCGCGTTCCGGGCTGCTTGTTGCAACTGGAAGAAGAGACGTTCACCAAGCTGAGGAACGGAGACGAGCTGCACTTTGGCGACGCGCGTGACAAGAAGCGGACGCTGACGATCCACGAGATCAACGCTGACGTGATTGTCGGACACGCGGCGGAGCGGGCCTATGTCCTCAACAAGGTCGAAGCGGGCATTGTTCGCGACGGCGCGCACGTCGGAAAGGCGGTCCTCCAAGTCGGCGACAACGAGGGCTCGTCGATCGACGTCAGGGCAGGCGACGAGCTGGTTCTGACCCGGCGCGCCTGCTTGGGTGTGCCACCCAAGCGCGATCGCAATGGTGGCGTCGAAAAGCCCGGCGTCATCTCGTGCACGCTGCCGGCGGCGCTGGACCACCTCGAGGTCGGGCAGCGCGTGTTCTTCGACGACGGGCGCATTCAGACCGTGGTCGAGCACATCCGACAGAACGGCGACGATTTTCACCTTCGCGTGGTGCGCACCCCGAAGGAGACCATCAAGCTCCGCGCCGAGAAGGGCATCAACCTGCCCGACACCTTGATGACGGTCCCCAGCTTGACGACGGAGGACCGGCGCGCGCTCCCCTTCGTCATCCGGCACGCCGACGCGGTCAGCCTGTCGTTCGTGCGCCGGCCCGAGGATGTGCGCGCGTTGCACGGCGCGCTCGACCGGCTGGGACGGCCCAACCTGGGCGTCGTTCTCAAGATCGAGACGCGCGCCGGCTTCGAGAATCTACCCGGCCTGCTCCTCGAAGGGCTCCGCCGGCCCCCCCTCGCGGTCATGATCGCCCGCGGCGATCTCGCGGTCGAGGTCGGCTTCGGGCGTCTGTCCGAGATCCAGGAGGAGATCCTCTGGCTGTGCGAGGCCGCTCACGTCCCGGCGATCTGGGCCACGCAAGTCCTCGATACGCTCGCGCGCACCGGCGTGCCCTCGCGGGCCGAGGTCACCGACGCGGCCGCGTCCGTCGCCGCCGAATGCGTGATGCTCAACAAGGGTCCGTTCGTCGACGAGGCGGTGCGCGTCCTGGCCGACATCCTGTGCCGGATGGAGCAGCACCGGTACAAGAAGCGCAACCTCTTCCGCAAGCTTCAGGTCTCGACGTTCGATGAAGCGCTGGAGTCGGTCCCGGTGGCGACGAGCCGCGAGCAGGAGCCGGAGCCGCGACCGGCGAGCAAGCCGCCGACGGCTGGTCGGCTCGCGGAGGCGCCGTTCACCCAGCAGCACGACGGTCGGCGTGCCCAGCGCGCCCAGCGCGACGATGATGGCCCGCCTTCGCGCGCCGGCTCCGCGTCGCCGTGACGTGAGGTTTGTCCTTCTGAGCTTTCGGGAGCACCGCGTAGAAGGCGATATGGATCGCGCCCCAGCGACGCACCCGGATGACTACCTTGTCGGCGAATGGCGGGTCCGAGCGCGACGAGGGTCCTGGGAGTTGTCTCCGCGGCGGCGCTGATAGCGTTGGGCTTGCCGCTCTGGCGGCCACTGCTGCTGGCCGCAGTCCTGGCCGGCACGCTGTCGCAGCTCCACGAACGGCTCGCCGTGGCCGTCGGTGGCCGGCGCTCGCTGTCGGCCACGCTGATCACCGTGGGCGTCGTGCTGGTCCTGCTGGGACCGCTGTGCTTGATTGGCGCCGTCGTCGTCAAGGAAGCGTACGACGCGATCGCTTTCGTCAGTCACACGTTGAAGCAGCAGGGGCTGCCGGGGCTGCTCGCGCGGCTGCCGAACGGGCTCGTGCGATGGATCAACGAGACGCTCGCGCGTGGGTCGCGCACGCAAACCGATCTGGCGTCGGAGCTGGCCAACTGGCCGCACGTGCGGCAGGCGCTCGGCGCCGCGGCGGGCGTCGTCGGGTCCACGACCCACCTCGCGCTCATGGCGGTCTTGATGCTCGTGGCGCTGTTCTTTCTGCTTCGCGACGGTCCGACCCTCATTGGCTGGGCCGAGAGCACGCCCACGATGCCGCCGGGCCGCGTTCGCTCGCTCCTGCTGGAGCTGCGCGCTGTCTCGAAGTCGGTTCTCCGCGCGCAGCTCGGCAGCGGTTTGGCTCAGTCGGTGGTGGCGACGATCGGCTACGCGGTGGCGGGTGTCCCGAGCCCGGTGGTCTTCGGGGTCGTGTCGCTGGCCGCGAGCTTCATTCCGCTCGGCGGTGTCTCGCTCGTCGGTCTTCCCCTCGCGGGGCTGCTCTGGCTCACCGGCCACCCCGGCTGGGCGATCTTCCTGGCGCTCTGGACGGTCTTGCTGACCGGCTTGATTGACAACGTGATCCGCCCGCTGCTCGTGCGTGGTCAAACGAATCTCAACAGCGGGCTCGTCTTCTTTGCGCTGCTCGGCGGCCTCCTCGCCCTCGGTCCCATCGGCGTCGTCGTCGGGCCGCTCTCTCTCGCGCTCTTCCTCAGCGTCAGCACCATTCAGCGGCGCGACGCGATCACATCCCCGCCCTGATGCGCCGCAAGCTGAGATCGAGGCGCGCCGCCGCGTAGCGCAGGTTGAGCCGGGCGCCCGTGTGGCATAGGGTGCCGCGATGCCCCTGCGCAGGGTGACCCTGGACCAACTCACGATCGACGACGAGCCCGCGCTGGCGCGGATCGATCTCTACGGTCGACTCAAACAGGTCTTGCGGCGCTCGGGCCACCGCTACCTGGTCCCGGCGAGCGCCGGCGAGCTGAGCTGGGACCGCGCCCTGTTCCTGAACCTGACCTACTGGGAAGGGTACGCCGATCCCGAGCGCGCGAACGCCACCGCGGACCTCGACGCCGGCGGCTCCGGGCCCGCCGACGTGCTGTGCGATGATCACATCGCCGCCGACGAAGTCGGCCACGCTGCCTGGCACCACGTCGTCGGGCGCGAGCTGGCGCGCGAAGCTGGCGGCCCCGCGGGCACGCCCTCGACTGAGGCGCTCTTCTTTTCAGAATCGATCGCCAGCGCCTTCGACCTGTACTTGCTCGGACGCCTTCTTCACGACGCCCCCGAGTGCGACTTCAACTCCACCCAGGTCCCCCTGATGGCCGAGCGCGCCGAGAACGCCGGCCTGTCGAGACGCGCGTTCGCCAAGCTGCTCGAGGACATTGGTCGCGACCCCGAGCGCGCCTTCGAAGACATGCGCGCTCTGCTCCTGGACGTCGCCAACGCCCTGATGGCCTGCCGCGGCCCGTTCGAGGCGCAGGAGGCGCTGGACCGATTTCTCGGCCACCGCTTCGAGCCCCTGCTGCACCACTTCGAGATCTCGAACTGGATCCTCTTCGCGCGCGCCTACGGCGCACGCGCCGCGGGCCCCGATCCGGTCGTCAGGAGAGTGGACGCCGTGCTGCGCGCGGCGCCGACCGCGCTCGGATGGCTGGCGGAGCACTGGATCGACGCGGACATCGACGTGGGCGGCGGATGATCCGTCGCGATCTGTAGAATTCGCCGAGGGGGCCCAGCCGCTAAAGCCTCGCCACGCTCAGCACCGCAGTCATTGTGTGTTCCTGCCCCGGCGCCAGTGTGACCGTGTCGCCCATGATGTTGCTCGCTTCCACGCAGAGAAACTGCTCCCATTCGCCTTCACCCAGGTCTCGCAGCCTGGCGGCTCCTTCTTGCCAGGGGTTCCAGACCACTGTGGTGCTCGAATTCGCCTTGTGCAGTCGAATTCGACGACGCAAGTTCAGGTCGAGCAAATCGACCGCGTTCTGAGTATTCAGGAATGCATTGTCGGTTTGCGAGGCGACGGCCACATCACCGATCTGCGTCTTCTCCTTGTTGGAGTCGGTGTTGTCGAGAAAACGGGCGCCGTCGAGGCCCTGCAAGCGCACCGTCCCAACGTCCGCGACTCTATTGTAGGTGTGAAGCGCTTCCTCGAAACGCAGCGGTGTCTTGCCTGTATTGATACAGACGAGCTGTAGCTTGAGTTCGGAGCCAAAGGTGACCCGGTGCACGAGGCGAAAGTCCGCCGAAAACAAGCGCCGAGTTGGCTCATCGCTCTCAATGAACATCGTTACGACGACTCCGGCGCTACTCTCGAGGATTGAATCGAGTTGCCACGATCTTGTGCGCACAAATCCATGTGCCGGAGCGTGGGGATCGTCGGCCTTGCCGCGAAACCAGGGAAAGCAAATCGGAATTCCGCCGCGAATGGCCTGGCCCTCCACCCATCGCGATTTCGAGCTGAGAAAGAGCACTTCCTCCCCGCCAGCAGGGCGCCAGGCAGTCACATGCGCTCCGTGCAAGTACATCTGTCCCTGCGCAAGCGGACTGGCAATGTCGACGCGCGCGAGGCCGCCATCGCCTTCGCACACCCGGGCGCGCCCAGGAATTCCGAAGCGGCGATCCAGTTCCGTCAAGGTCAAGACTTCATTCATTTTGTTCCGTGCAGAGAATCGGAGGATCCTTCCCGCGGCGTGGCTACGTGTCTTCGCGTCGTCACTCCTTGGGCGTCAGCGCCGTGAACCACTGCAGGACGTAGTACGTCGCGGGGGTCTTGCCGACGTTGGTCATGTTCTCGTTCTCGTTCGCGGCGTAGAAGATCATCGACCCGGCGCCGGCGAGCTGCTTCTTGCCGTCGATGTTGATCTCCAGCGTTCCTTCCTTGACGATCACGAGCTCTTCCTGCGGGTGGCGGTGCAGCGGGCCCGTGTTCTCGCCAGGGTTGAGGGTGGTGATGTGACAGTGGAAGCGGTCGAGGGTCGGCGTGGGCGCGTCGAAGACGTCGCGGCGCTGCCCGGTCTTGGTCGGCTTGATACGGGCCTGGATCTCTTCCCAGGTCGTGACGCCGGAGCTCATCCTGGTCGCCGGTGCGGCGCCAGCCGCGGATTCGTGTGCCTGTGCCATGACGACCAGCGTAATGAGCGCGCAACCGACGGCAAGAGCTTTCATGGCGCTCGTGTAACGCAAAGCCACCCCGCCGCCAGCACGATACCGAGCGGCGGGCCAAAAATCGACTGAGAGCCCTATTCAGCTCTGCCAGCGGTGCTTACCAAGAACACATGACCAGATGGAGAACTGGATTGTTGGGTCTGTTGCTCATGGGGCTTGTCGGTCCGATGGCGCAGGCGGCCGTGGTGGTTATCCATGGCGGCCACGAGGCCCCACCGCCTCCGGTCGAGGAGCACTACGCCCCACGGCGCGGACATGTTTGGGTCGAGGGGCACCACGCCTGGCGTCGCAACCACTACGTGTGGTCGCGCGGTCACTACGTGCGCGAACGTCGCGGGTATGACTACGAGCCGGGGCGCTGGGACCGCCACGAAGATCACTACGACTGGCACGACGGCGGCTGGCGTGCCCACCGCTAAGCGCGGGCGCGCGACGTCCGGCTAGTCACGCGGTCGCATCGTCAGGTACGATGATGCGATGGCATCGCTGTTCGGCTCGCGTGGCTCGCTCATCGGGCTCGTCGTCCTCGTCGTCCTCTTGGGCGTCACCGCGGGATGCCGCGGCGAAAAGAACCGGGTCGTCGTGTCCGAAACGGTAGCCAAGCCTTGCGCGTCGAACCGCGACTGCGAAGACGGGTGGGCATGTCTGTCGGCGCGTTGCTACGACACGCGCAAGAGCGCGGTCTTCACCCATCCCGAGCAGATGGTGACCCCCGAGCGCGTGCGCGACGAGGTCCTGCATCAGCAGGACCAACACCTGCGCCGCATCGAGAAGGATCTCGAGGGCACCGATCTTTCGGGAGCGACCAGGTGACGCGCCGTCGGCGCCGCGTCGAAGCGCGGGCCGGCAACCTCTCCTCGATGTCACCTCACGGCCCTTGCGCGGGACCTTCTCCGTGCTGGGTCGTCAAGAACGCGTACACATCGGAGAAGTCTTGCGTCGTGAGGAGCTTGCCGGCGGCGCCATTGAGGATCAACCACCGCGGCATCGTCGCGGCGAGGGACACACCGTCGTTGTCCATGTTGGACCGCGCTGCGAAGCCGAGCATCGGCGCCGTCCAACCTGGATCGCCGGCCACGTGGTCGGGCTCGTTGTTGAGACCGGGTGCGGACGCTCCCTCGCCCGCGGCACCGTGGCACGCGGAGCAATTGGCGGCGTAAAGGGTCTGGCCGCGCGCGGCGCTGCCCGTCGGGAACGCCCCGATCGCCAGGGTCGCGCTCGCGCTGCCTGCGGGCGTCGAAGCGCCGCCGACGGTCGCGGAGACTTGAACCGAAGGATTTGCCGCCGTGCCGGCGTCCAGCACATATGCGATGCCCGCGACCTGCGCCGGCGTCAGGTGCTCGGGATTCTCGATCCAGAACGCAGTCGGTGAATCGCCGGGCGCGGGCAGGATGCTGTCGCTCGGCGAGCTACCCTCGGGCAGCGCAGTGACCGTGGCCAGCCCCGACCATGTGACGGTGGCGCCGGACGATAACGGCTGCGTGGTTCCGTCGGACAAACTCTCGACGACCGACAAACGGAATGCATCGCCGACGACGGCGGTCAGAGGACCACCGCCCGCGGCGACGATTTGATAGTCGACGAACGACCCGGACGATGAGCTGCCGCACCCCAGCGCCACCAGGGGCGCGGCGGTGATGAGGACAATGCGAACGAGACCGCGATACTTCGACATGATGAAGGCTCCTGAAAAGGATGGCTTTCGTTTGTAGACAGCCGTCCTTTCAGCAACGGTCGTACCAGTTCGCTCGCACCCCTACAGATATGACGATCTCGGCCTCCGGGATCGCGCGATCGAGACGTCATGTGATCGCTCGCATGCCCGCTCGACGCAATCCTCGCGCGGCGGCGCGCCGGTATGCAGAGTTTGCGCGTCTCGCCGGGGCAAACCGGCCGCGAACTGAACCTGCCGAATCTTCCGACGAGATTGCCCGCGATCGGGCACTGACAGGCGTCTCGACAAACCGCACCCAAACCCACGAAGAGAGAAAGCGAAAAAGTCATTCGAGCGCCCAAGATCCCCCTGCCTTCGCTGTGTAGCGCATGCATGAATCGTCGGACCCTCCTCAAGTGTGGCGCGCTGGGCGCTGCCGCGGCCGCGCTCGCAGCCTGCGGCGAGCGTCCTCTCCCTGGCGAATCGTTCTCCTCGGGCAGCTCGGGAGGGTCGGGGGGAAACGCGGGTTCGGGAGCTGGCGGTGCGGAAGGACCCCTCGGTAGCGGGGGAGCGACGGGAACGAGCGGTGCGGGTGGAGCGACGAGCGGTGCGGGCGGAGCGACGGGCGGCGCCGCGGGAAGCGGCGTGGGCGGCGCCACCGGTGCGTCCTGCAGCCCAGCCATTGCGGCGGGAAATGCGGCGACGATCGTCATGGGCGCCCTGATGACCGTCGGCGGGGGAGCTCTCCTCGGCCGTGACGCCGGCGGCCTCTATGCCATGTCGATTGCTTGTACCCATCAGGGTTGCGCCGTCGGTGTCGTCGGCAGCGTCGGCCAGCAGAGTCTTTCTTGCCCTTGCCACGGATCGGCGTTCGACGCGAACGGTGCGGTCACCCGCGGCCCCGCGCGAACGCCCTTGCCCCACTACCAGATCGAGCTTGCCGCCGACGGCAGCGTCAACATCTGCACCGGAGCCATCGTCCCGAGCGCCACGCGAACCCCCGTGTGACGCAGCGGGCGTGGTGGCGAGATCACGTCCCGGATCGATGTTCGCGCGCGTCCTTGATGGCGGCCGTGCACGTATCGGATAGCTCGGATTGGTGCGCCTTCAGGCACTCCCGGATGCGGCCGCCGCCCGGTTTCACGTCCTTGCACAGGCGCTCGACGTCGGGCCGACAGGCCTCTCGGACCTTGGCCATCTGCGCGCCCCCGCCACCAGACCCGGCGGGCGGCGCCGGTGGTGAGCCTTGCGCGAATGCCATGGGCGAGAGCGCGACCGCGGCTCCGAATGCGACCGTGCGAATCCAAGTGGTGATTGTCATCGTCGAACCTCCTCAGAACAGCTTGGGCAGCCGACGTGTCGCCGAGTTTGTCGCAGCGTAAAGTTATGTAAACGCACTCCCAACCAACTGAAGGAGGCGGCGAGCTGCAGGCGTCGATGCAATGACGAGGGCGAGGCTTCAACCTCCCCAGCCCCCCATCATGATGCGCACCTGCGGGAGCACCTGATCGGTGAGCGAGTTGGCGCCGCTGTCGCCGAAGTCGTAGGTGCCACCGCCCAGACCCCGGGTCACGCCGAGCGCAAAAGAGAGGAAGACGACTCCTCGGCTCTCGTAGCTGAGCAGATCGATGTTGAGCCAGATGGGGTTTCCCGTCACCTCGCGGTTGTACTGGTGGCTGACGGTGTCGGCAACGCCCAGCCCGACGACGAAACGACTGGTTCGATTGCCCAAGAGCCCGAGCTTCAACATCGCGGAGGCCTGAACGCCCGACAGCCCCAGGCCCACCCCCAGCTCGACCTCCAGAGGCCCGAGGCCCGAGTAGCTCAAGGTCGCGCCCATCAAGCCGACCGCCGAGCCCACCCCCAGGTTGAGCGCCAACGCGAACGAACCGACCGTTTGCGGGAGCGCGCTCCAGGGCTCATCGCTGGGCTGGGCGGGCTCAGGCGCCACCTCGGACTCCGCCACCGGTTCTTCGGCAGGCCCGCGGGACCCACCGTCGGGTGGCGCCGCCGGCTCGCCGGCTAGGGAAAGGACCACGCTCGCCAGGAGAAGACCGGGAGACATACCCTCGACCAAGCAAGCGGCGGGCCCGGTCGACATCGCCGGATCTCGGGCGCCTGCGCCCATTCCCATGCCCGAGACTCGTCACCGGGAGCTGCGAAGTGGCGGAGATCCACCGAAGCGGCGGGGTCCTTCGGGACCATCGCCGAACCCCCCCCCGCGGCCGGGGGAGGGGACAGCAAATCCGCGAGTGCGGTCGGGGAGAATCGAACTCCCACAAGCTTGCGCCCACCAGAACCTGAATCTGGCGCGTCTACCAGTTCCGCCACGACCGCTCGTGACCTTTATCTACTGCCTAATTCAGGGGCGGCACTCTAGCCTGGGCGACTCGGAGCGACAAGGGCAATCGTTGCCGTCGCACCGCCCTCCAGAACGACGAATCGGTCGAGCCTCACCGCCGCCTGACGGCGACGGGGCTCGACCGATCTCGACGCCGGAACCCTCAAAGGGCTCCTAGCTCCCGGCGCTGCTAGCGCTTGGCCTGCATATTCGATGGCAGCGACACGGCCAGCGTGCGGTTGCGGTCGCCCTTGGCGAACGTCACCTTCTTCGAGGCGAAGACGCCGGCCGGCGTGCTGAAGGAGAACTCGTGGGTGCCGGGGTCGACGGGGATGGCGCGGCCGTTCAGCTCGGAGGTAATCACGCGCCCGTCCATCTTGACCTGCACGTCGACGCGCGGGTCGCCTTTTTCGTCGACGACCAGCGGCACCACCGACGGGACCGCCGACGAAAGGCGCGTACCGCGCACGATGCAGTCCTGCCACAGCGTCGTGCCGCAGCTCTCCTCGGCGCACTGGGCGAAGAGCTCGCTCGCTTCGACGAGGCGTCCCGACTGCTCCCGCGCCTGACCGGTCTGGTAGGCGATCTGACATGCGCGCGCGTCGGACTTGGTCACCGGCCGGACCGGCTCGCCGTACGCTCGTGCACCGCCGCGGAACAGCAGGGCTCCCGCCAGCAGCGTCCCGCAAGCGGCGATCCGAACGCTTCGATTGACCAGACGATTTTGCGACATCATGACGTAGTCCTCCACCATTCAGTCCTCGTACGGCCGGCTCACCGCCGCTCGGCGGGTGCCGCTTCAGAAGCAGACGCGACCATCAATCGCGGTCCAGGGCGCCCCAGCTCACGGCGCACTGTCGACGGGCTTCCTGGCCCCCGCGGTTGGTCACTGTCAGCTTCTACGAATATAAGTACCCTTACCCGTCAAGGTTCAGGCAGTCAAAAATAGATCATTTAAAGATCATTTGATGATTTGGAGGTTGGTCTGGCGCAGTGTGGTGCGACGGATCCGGCATCCGACACCGCACCAGGCGCAGGCGATCCTATACTCGCCGCGCCATGACGATCCGCTGGGGCATGATCGGGTGCGGCGACGTCGCCGAGGTCAAGAGCGGGCCCGGCTTTCAAAACGCCGCCGGGAGCGAGCTGGTCGCGGTGATGCGCCGCCGGAGCGATCTCGCCGCCGACTATGCGCGCCGTCACGGTGTGCGCGCCTGGTACGACGACCCGGCGGCGCTGATCAACGCCGCGGACGTCGATGCGGTCTACATCGCCACGCCGCCGGGCGCGCACGCGGAGCTGGCGCTGATGGTGTGCGCCGCGCGCAAACCCGCCTACGTCGAGAAGCCGATGGCCCGCACCCACGCCGAGTGCCGCCGCATGATCGATGCGTTCGCTGCCGCGGGCGTGCCGCTGTTCGTGGCCTACTACCGGCGCGCGTTGCCGCGCTTCTTGCGCGCGCGCGATCTGGTCGCGTCGGGCGCGCTCGGGCGCGTCACCGGCGCCAGCTACCGGCTGGCGGGGCCGTATCACCGCGACATTGAAGCGGCGGTACGTGACAGTGTGCCGTTGCCCTGGCGCGTGCAGGCGGAGCACGCGGGCGGTGGGCTGATTCTCGATCTCGGCTGCCACACGCTCGACATGCTCGACTTCATTCTCGGGCCGCTCGAAGACGTGCGCGGCAGCGCGAGCAATGTCGCAACGCCCCACCTCGTCGAGGACGGCGTGGCGATGACCTTCCGCACGGCAGACGGCGCGCTCGGCGCCGCGCAATGGATCTTTGCCAGCGCGGAGCGCGCCGACGAGATCGTCATCTCCGGCGATCGCGGCGAGCTGCGCCTGTCGACGTTCGGCAACGAACCGGTGGCGCTGCACCGGGGCGACCACGTCGAACGCTTCGATCTCCCCAACCCGCCGCACGTGCAGCAGCCGATGATCCAGAGCGTCGTCGATCACCTGCAGGGCCGCGGGCGCTGCGAATCGATGGGGGACGCGGCGGCGCGCACGTCGGCGGTGATCGATACGGTGCTGCTCGGCTACTACGGCACGCGCGACGACGGGTTCTGGCGCGCGCCCGAAACCTGGCCAGGGCGCAAAGAAAAAGCGGCGCGCCAGTCGGGCTGACGCGCCGCCTTTCGATCGATCGCCGTGGCTCAGTTGTCGAAGTAGAGCGCGAACTCGTACGGGTGCGGGCGCAGGCGGATCGCGTC
>CAZNCQ010000202.1:0-13189 GCA_964571275.1 uncultured Myxococcales bacterium | reverse complement strand
GCTACCGCAAAGGAGTGGGAAAAAGTGAGGAGCCCAATGCCTTCTCCTCCGCGCTGCGCAAAGGAGTGGGAAAAAATGAGGAGCCCTATGCCTTCTCCTCCGCGCTACGCAAAGGAGTGGGAAAAAATGAGGAGCCCTATGCCTTCTCCTCCGCTACCGCGCAGAAAGCACGGAGAAGTGTTTCCGTATCCCTCTCCTCCACGTCCGCGTGGAGGAGAGGGTTTGGGTGAGGAGGTCCGGCGGACCTAGCGCAGGACCGCGACCTTCTCGCCAAACAACTGCTCGATCCGCGCGAGCAAATCGTCCGTGGCGGCGACCTTGTAGTCGTCGCCGAGGTCGAGCACCGACTCGCTGCGCTTGGGGATCTCCATCTTCAGCAGGGTCTTGCAGGGGCCGGCGTGCTCGCGCAGCAGCTTTTCCAGCGCCACCAGGCTCTCGTCGCTGACGAGGTCGGCGTTGAGGCGCACCTCCAGCAGCGAGCTCCTCTGCCTCCGCACCTCGGACAGCAGCTTGGCATCGTTGAAGCGCAGGCGCTCGCGCGCGGCCTCGCCGTCGCCGAACGGCGCATCGACGGTTCCGAAGACCAGCAGCGGATCGTCCTTGCTCAGCAAGTCTCGGTGCTCCTCGACCTTCTTGCTGTTGACGATGAACTCGATCTGGCCGAAATGGTCCTCGAGCGTGAAGAACGCGTACTTGCCGGCGCCGCTCTTCATCGGGCGCTCCTGATAGTTGGAGACGATCCCGGCCAGCGTCACCTCGGCGCGCACACCCTTCTCGATGCAGTTGGCGGTGGTGGCGTTGGTGTACTTCTTGATCTCGCCGAGGTAGCGGTCCATCGGGTGGCCGCTGATGTAAAAGCCCAGGCTCTCTTTCTCGAAGGCGAGCGTCTCCTTGGGGAACCACTCGTCGGCGTCGGGATAGCGGTCGACCTCCTCAAAGGCGCCGGCGCCTGATTTGCCGACCGACTTGCCATTGCTGCCGCCGCCGCCGAACAGGGCCAGCAGCGATGTCTGACCGCTCTCCTTCTCACGCTGGTGAGTGGCCGCGCGCTCCGACGCCAGGCCGATGGCCGCGAACAGCTTGGCGCGCGAGACGCTGTTCGACGCGGCGACACCGTCGAACGCGCCCGACTTCACCAGCGCCTCGAGCACCTTGCGGTTGACCTTGCGCCCGTCGACGCGCTTGCAGAAGTCGAACAGCGACAGGTACGGCCCCCCCTCGTCACGCGCGGCCTTGATCACCTCGACGGCACCCTCGCCCACGCCCTTGACCGCGCCGAGCCCGAAGCGGATCGCCTTCTTCTTCTTCGCGTCGTTCTTTCCGTCGTTCGCGCTCCGCAGAACCACCGTGAAGTCGGTGTCCGACTCGTTGATGTCGGGGCGCTGCACTTCGATGTCCTGCGCGCGCGCCTCGGCGATGAACTTGACCACGCTCTCGGTCTTGTCCTTGTCGCAGGTGAGCAGGCCGGCGAAGAACTCGACCGGCCAGTAGTACTTCAAGTACGCCGTCTGGTACGTCAGCATGCCGTACGCGGCGCTGTGGCTGCGGTTGAAGCCGTAGCCCGCGAACTTCTCCATCAGGTCGAAGACCTTCTCAGCTATCCGCGGGTCGATCTTCTTGACCTGCGCGCCGTCGAGGAATCCGGCCTTCTCCTTGGCCATGACCTCCGCCTTCTTCTTGCCCATGGCGCGGCGAAGAAGGTCGGCCTTGCCCAGCGAGTAGCCGGCGAGCGCCGAGGAGATCTGCATGACCTGCTCCTGGTAGACGATGACGCCGTAGGTGTCACGCAGGATCGGCTCGAGCAACAGGTGGTCGTACTCGACCTTCTTGCGCCCGTGCTTGCGGTCGATGAAGTCGTCGACCATGCCGCCTTCGAGCGGGCCCGGACGATAGAGCGCGCCCGCGGCGACGATGTCCTCGAAGCAGTCGGGCTTGAGCTTTTTCAGGAGCTCGCGGAAGCCGCTCGACTCCAGCTGGAACACGCCGGTGACGTCGGCCTTGGAGATCATCTTGTAGACCGCGGCGTCGTCGAGCGCGATCAACGACAGATCCAGCGCCGGCTCGCCGCCTGCCTCTTTCTCGCGGTTGACCAGATCGATGCAGGTCTGGATCACCGTGAGGGTCTTGAGGCCCAGGAAGTCGAACTTCACCAGGCCCGCCTTCTCGACCATGTCCTTGTCGTACTGGGTGACGATCCCTTCCTCGCCCGCCGGGCGGAAGCAGGGCACGTACTCCCAGAGCGGCTTGTCGCCGATGACGACACCGGCGGCGTGGGTGCCGGCGTGGCGGTTCAGGCCCTCGAGGCCCTTCGCGATGTCGAGCAGGTCGCGGTAGATCGGGTTCTCGTCGTACAGCGCCTTGAGGCGCGGCTCTTTCTCGATCGCCTCGGCGATCGGCGGCGACTTGCCCTGGATCGGCTCGGGCACGAACTTCGCGACCTTGTCGGCCTCGGCGAACGGGATCGCCATCGCGCGCGCGATGTCGCGGATCCCGCTGCGCGCCTTGATCTGGTGCATGGTCACGATCTGACCGACGTTGTCCTTGCCGTACTTCTGCGTGACGTAGCTGATCACCTCGTCGCGCCGGTTCATGCAAAAGTCGATGTCGAAGTCCGGCATCGAGATGCGCTCCGGGTTCAGGAAGCGCTCGAACAGCAGCTTGTGCTCGATCGGATCGATGTCGGTGATGCGCATGCAGTACGCGACCAGCGAGCCGGCGCCCGAGCCGCGGCCGGGACCGACCGGGATGCGCTGCTCCTTCGCGTGGCGGATGAAGTCCCAGACGATCAGGAAGTAGCCGGGGAACTGCATCCGCTTGATGACGCCCAGCTCCAGCTCCAGGCGCGCGGCGTAGACATCGGCGTCGACCTTGGCGCCGCGACGGTGCGCCTCTTCCAGGCGTTTCTTCAGCCCCTCGCGCGCCACCTCGGTGACGTAGGTGTCGGCGTCGTAGCCTTCGGGCACGGTGAACCGCGGCAGGAAGCTCTTGCCGAGATCGAACTCGACGTGGCTGCACATCTCGCCGATGCGCGCGGCGTTCTCCATCGCCTCGGGGATGTGCTTGAAGTACGCATCCATCTCCGCCGGCGTCTTCACGAAGAACGCCTCGTTGCGGTGGTGCATCCGCTTCTCGTCCTGGATCGTCTTCTTTTGCTGCACGCACATCAGGATCTCGTGCGCGTGCGCGTCGCTCTTGTTCAGGTAGTGGCAGTCGTTGGTCGCGATCACCGGGATGCCGGTCTTCTTCGACAGCTCGACGAGGTGGCCGTTGACCTGCTCCTGCTCCTCGAGCCCGTTGGGCTGCATCTCGAGAAAGAAGTTGCCGCGGCCGAAGATGTCGTCGAACTCGCGCGCTGCTTGTTCGGCGGCCTCGGGCCCGCGCCGCATCATCAACTGCGCGACCTCGCCGCCCAGACACGCCGACAGGCCGATCAATCCCTGGCTGTGCTCGCGCAGCAGCTTCTTGTCGATGCGCGGGTTGTAATAGAAGCCCTCGAGGTAGCCCATCGAGTTCAGGTACGAGAGGTTCTTCCAGCCGGCGTAGTCCTTGGCGAGCAGGATCAAGTGATTGCTGCGCCGTTCGGTCTTGTCGAGCCTGTCCGGCGCGACGTACGTCTCGCAGCCGAAGATCGGCTTCACGCCGTGCTTCTTGGCCTTCTCGTAGAAGTCCAGCGCGCCGAACAGGTTGCCGTGGTCGGTGATGGCGACCTGCTTCATGCCGCGCTCGAGCACCTTGGGGAACAGGTCGTCGAGGCGGATGGCGCCGTCGAGCAGACTGTATTGAGTGTGCAGATGCAGGTGCGTGAATTCGGCCATGCGCGGTAGGCCAGCTTAGCGTTCTGACACGCGCGGTCCGACTCCTTTTTTCTCCACAGGCTGTCCACAGGCGGGGCCCGCCAGAATGCGGCAACGCGTTGCCCTGTAGAACGCTGCGCGAATGCGAGTTCGATGTTGCTCGACCGCGGCGATTGCGCGAGATTTCTCGCATGAACGAGCGGAGCGGGGCGGGGGGGGTTCATCGATGACTGGCGCGGTGCTGAGCCTGGCGGGCGTCGTGTTCTCCGGGCTGGCGGTTCCGGCGGCGACGCCGTGTGGAGCGCTCCGCCCGACGGCGACGCCGATCCTGGAAATCGGCGCGGCCGACCACCACGCGCCGCTCGCGGTCTACGCGGTCGGCTTCTCGACGTCCGGGCACTTCGCCTGGCTCGAGCGGCGCCGCGCCGCCGATCCCGACAAGACCGAGTGGTCGCTGCACATCGTCGACCTGGTGAGCGACCACTTCCTGGCCGAGCGCTGGTTCGAGACCAAGCGTGCCGACATCGCCGGCGTCTGCGAGAAGTACGGGCCGGCGATCGCGATTCTGCTCGACAAGAGCGAGATCCAGGCGGTCGCCGCCAGCACGTTCGAACAACCGAGCGCGACCGACGACCCGACCGGCTTCGACCTGCGGCCGGGCTCGCCCGACGCGGAGAGCGGCAAGACCCCCTACGATGTCATCCTGCGCGGCCACTCCGGCGGCAAGCGCCTGGGCTCGCTCTACCGCGTCGACGTCACCGCCGGCGAGCCGCCGCTCGGCGAGCCGAAGATCCGCGGCATGCTGCGCAACCCCTTCGAGCGGCGAATCGCCGTGTTCGTGACCCAGGACATGGTCGGCAGCGAGGGGATCCAGATCCCCGTCGTCAAAGTGCTGGGCGGACGGCTCGACAAGGGCTTCGTACAGAATCCCTAGGGTCCGGGGGGTTCCGCCGGCAACCACTGTCGCAGCGCCGCCTCATCAGCGGGCGCAAGGCAGCCGGGTGGACCGGCCAGCGCGCGCCGATAGGCAAGGACGGCACGCGCCGGCCGCCCCTCGTCGATCTCGATGAAGAGGTCGCCGAGCCGCCGCTGCCATTCGCACGCCGGAACCGGTGACTCTTGCGGTGGCTCGTCGATCGGCAGCGTCGCCGTGCCCTCCTCGACCGTGAACGAGAAGGTCGCGGGAATCTCGCGCGCGGCGATCAGGTCACGCCACCGGGGCAAGCGCCGCACGAAGACGCGTGCGTCGTGCTGGCGATAGACCAGCGCCCAGCGCTTCGGATCCCACCAGCTGACGCGCCGGTTGAGCCCGGCGTAGCCGAGCAGAGCGCTGTCGACGCCGTAGCGCTGCATGGCCTGGTCCCACTCGTCGCGCGTGAGATCGAAGCGCCCGAGCAGCCGGTGAAACTCCGGCGGATACGCCGGCAAGCGCGGGTCGATGAAGACGCGGTGGCGCGGGTAGCCCTCGAAGATCAGGTACGAGCCGATCTCGAAGTCGTTGTACATCCGATCGCGCAGGCCGTGCCCCTCGACGAATTGAATCGCCTCGAGCGGCAGTGGCGAGCGATCGAGCCCGACCTCGACGAACGGGTGCCCCGCGCGCGCCGCGGCGATCCGCGGGGCGAGCGCGAGCGCAACCAGCAACGCCGACGCGATCAGCCGCGCGCGCGACGATGCTCGTTCGCCCGCCGTCAAGCGATCAGCGATCGTGCCGGCCGCAACCGCGAGCACCGGCGCCGCGACGAGCGCGAAGTCGGCGCCGAAGCGCACGCTGTGGGCAGCCAGCGCGCCGAGCCCGACGACCGGCAGCAGGCGGCGCGCGCCGGCTCCCGCGCGCCACGCGATCGGCAGCGCGATCGCAGCCAGGAACGCGTATGCGATGAGCACGCCGTCCGACTGCGCGCTGACCGCTCGAAACTCGTCGACGGGATGCAGGCCCGGGATCGTCAGGTGCAGCGCGAGGTAGCGAAAGATCCCCGCACCGATCGGCGTCGCCAGCATCGCGCCGGCCGACGCGAACGCGAGCACCGCCGCGAGCGCGGCGAGCGGGCGTCGGCGATCGATCACCGCGCCGATCGCGAACAGCGCCAGCATGACCGGCGCCACGAACACGCCCGCGTGCAGGTTCGCCCAGAGCACGACGCCGGCGACGAGCCCGAAGACCGGCCACGCGGCGCGACCGGTCTCGATCCGTTCCAGCGCCAGCAGCAACCCAATCTCGCCGGCGAACGAGAAGACGTGCGGGCGCTCGACCAACCGCTCTTGCATGACCCAGAGCGCCGCCGCGACGGCGAGCACCGACGCGACCGCACCGGCACCGCGCCGGCGGCAGAGCGTGAAGGCCGCTGCCGCCGTGGCCACCACGACGATCGCCTTGGCGATGACGACGCCGGAGAACCCGCCCCGGCGGAACACCAGCGCCGCGCCGACCTCGAACAACCACGAGGCGTCGAGATCGGGAAAGTCGGGCGCCGTGAACGAGTAGAGGTTGTGCGCCGGCAGCGCGTGGCGCGCGAGGATCTCGCGCCCCGCCGCCAGCCGGAAGAAGAGATCCGATTCGGTCATCGGCGCCAGCGCCAGCGACGCGGCGAAGACCAACAACGCGAGCATTTGAACATGGGAACCCTGGAAGGGTTCCCAAACCCTCCCGCGACGGACTTCGCTGGGCGGAGCCCAGCTCCGTCCACGCGACGGCGCGGCCTTCGGCAAGAAATCTCGCGGCGGCACTCAGAACACGGCGGCCAGCGCGGCGAACAGCTCACCGCGCGTGTCGGGTGCCGGATCGCCGCCGGGGAACGAGACGTTCGACGCGCTCACGAACCGCCGCCCGGTCAAGCGCAGCCGCAGCTCGCTGCGTGCGCCGGCGGGCGTCAGCGGCAGGTCGACGTGAACGCCGACGCGCGCGCCGAAACGGTTGACCTCCTCCGGAACGCGCGGGATGCGGCTGTCCCGCTCGTAACCGAGCCCCAGGTCCAGCGCCAGGCTCCGCGCCACGCGCAAGCCGTAGCGCCCGTCGCCGAGACGCCAGTCGGCGAAGGGTCGAACCACGAGCATGGCGTCGAACCCCAACCGATCGACGGGGACGTTGGGCACTCGATACCGCCCGGTCGCGCTGTTGGCGAACAGCCCCAGGTCGACGCCGAAGGTGCCCTGGCCGAAGCCGCCGGTCGCATAGAACGACGGCACTGCCGACAGGCCGGCCGCGCGCAGGCCCGCGTCGTCGATCGAGGCACCCATGCCCACCGCGACCTCGATCTGTGGCCGTGAAGCCGCCGGCCCCGCGGCCGCCGGCAACTCCGTCGTGGCCCCGTCGTCGGCGCGCGCCGGTGCGGAGACGAACGCCGTCACGACGGCGGCCAGCGCCGCGGCGCCGGCGCGCGATCGGTCAAAACCAGACAGCACGCTGCACTTTTAGCATGACCTCAGAACGGCAAGCACGAGTCGCTGTTGCACTGCGGCCAGCTCGGGAACGTCGTCGAGTAGCTCGACGATACGTCCATGCCCCGCAAGGTCATGCCGAAGGCTCCGGTCAGCGTGTGCATGCATTGCTCGATCGGACCGTAGCAGGGCGGTACTTCGATGTGCGCTACCTCGAAGCCGCTGGCGACCGGCGTGAACTGGCCGGTGATGTCCGTGGTGTCGTCGAGCATGACCCGGCGGCCATCATTCTTCCGAACGATCGCCAGCATGTGATCGAAGTTGGGGGCCAGCGTGAAGAGCTGCACGTCGGCAGGCGCGTCGATCGGGACCGCGCTCGCGAGCGTCGGTTCGCAATCGATCCCCTGCATGACCAGGATCGGACGGTTGGCCTTCACGATGAAGTCCAGCGTGCTGGAAACCCAGTACGGATAGGCTACACCCTTGCTCATCGGCATCGTTTCCGTCGGCAAGCCCGGCAGCGGCTGGTTGGACGCCGACGTGAAGGTCACCTGGGCGTCCTCGAGAGCCATCACCTGCCAGAAGCTCATCACTCCGGCGGGGAAGATCGAGTCGCACGCCTGGCTTTGTGCCGGCAGCCGGGCCGCGAGGTACGTCTGGCTCCAGCTGCCGGTCGGCATCATCTGTTCCATCGCCATGTCGGGCGAGTTGAGGCCGTCGACGTTCTGCCCGTAGGTCGTGGTGACGTTGCCCGAAAAGACCGCCACGCGCTGATCGGACGCGATCACCGTGCCGGCCAGCGAATCGAGATTGCCGCTGCTGGCGATCTGAAACACGTCGCCATCATGATCGAGCACGACCGGCATCGGCATCGCCCCCGTCGGTAGCAGCGGCGCGTAGATCCAGATCGACGTGTGGTCCTGCGTGGCCACGACGGCGATTTCGGCGGCGCCGCCGCGCGAGCCCGGGATCGCGTCGACCTTGATCGTGTCGACCTGCTGGTACGACATCGTCATGTAGTTCGTGCCCAGCGCGTGCGCCGGCAGCACCATCGTGCCCGCGCTGCTGGTGGCCATGCTGTCGGCGTCGTCGCTCTCGACCATCATCACGGTGACCGGCGCGTCGCTGACCACCCGCCGCCCCGGCGGCGGATCCGGCTGCGGGTTGCCCTGCGGCGAGATCTGGACCTGCTCCTTGACGACGCTGAAGCTGGTTGCGCTGCCGGCCGGGACCGGAACGGGCGCCGGATTGGTCCAGGATCCCGGCTCGGCGCGCTCCTGCAGCTGAACCATCGCCGTGGTCTCGCCCGGATTGGTGACCACAATCAGCGTCGGCTTGTCGTCGTCGGACGCGACGTTGTCGAGCACCGTCACGTAGAAGAGGCAGCCGGAGATGCTCGCGTGGACTTCCCCGTCGGCGCAGCTCTCGGACACGCAGCGACCGAGGCTGCACACGAGGCCGGTGCCGCAGGTTTCCAGCAGCTGGCCCGGGCTGCCGTTCCGCTGGCAGGCAAAGACCGCGTTGCGCGCGTTGCCCTGGCAGGTGGTGTTGCCCAGGCAGTGAACCGGCACGGCGTCCGAGCCGCCGTCGGAGCCTGGACCGATCGTCGACGCGGGCTTGCCAGCGGCGCATCCAGCGCAAAATCCCAGGGCCGTCGCGATGATCCCGATCGGTCCCATGCGCAACGGCCAGCCGCTTCGACCGCTCACAAGCGAAATCCTACTCCGGGTGTGGAGAAAATGGACGGATCTGCCGACAAAGGAGCGGAAGCGACGGGGGAGATGTGAGCGAAGCGACGGGGGAGATGAAAGCGGAAGCGACGGGGGAAATGAAATCGGACGTGGAAGCTGGCCGCCGGACCAACCTTGCCAAGCCTGGTGCGAAAGGGATACGCTCGACCACGTTGGCACGTGTGCCTCTAGCCCTTGCCCTCGCCTTCGGGCTTGCCAGCGGGACCTCGGCCAAGGCCGCGCCCCCGGGCGCCGCCATCGAGAACCCCTTCGGGAAGTCCAACGAGGCGGCCGGCAGCGACGAGGGCAGCGACAAGCGTGAGAGCGGCCAAGCGGCGGCCGGCGCGGAAAAGGGCTCGCCGGCCGCGGAGGAACCGGCCGGCAGCCCGGCGGTCGATAGCGGCGCCAATCACGACGACACCGCCGAGAGCGGAGATCTGGGAGAGGGTCGCGGCGACGCCGACGCCGACAGCGACGGCCAGCCCGAAGACGATTCGCAGTCGCTCCTACACGCGCTCACCTGCCTGGAGGGCGACGGCACCGGCAGCGGCAAGCGCAAGGGGGTTCAGCGACGTGACTTCCTCAAGCGCCACCGCTTCGAGCTGTCGGGCGTGGGCGGGTTCTACGCCTCCGACGCGCTGTCGTCGACGTACAGCTACGGCGGTGCGCTGGCCTATTACCCATCGGAGGACTTCGGCCTCGAGGTGCTGGTGACGCGGTCTCCCGTGCGTTTCCGTCTCGAAGAGCCGTTCACATCATTTGATCAGGAGCGCCACTTCACCCCCGGCATCGCGTGGCAGGGGATGCTGTCGCTGCTCTGGTCGCCGATCCACGCCAAGCTGAAGTTCAGCGACAAGACCATCGTCCACTCGGACATCTTCGTCGTCGCCGGCGCCGGCCGCACGTTTCACGAGTCGGTCATGGGCCTGACCTGGGAGGGCGGGCTCGGCATCAAGCTCTACGTCAGCCACTACGTCACCCTGCGCTTCGACGTGCGCGATTTCCTGCTGCCGCAAGAAGTGCTGGGCCGCGGGCGCATCACCAACAACATCACGGTACTCGGGGGAGTCAGCGTATGGTTACCCGGCTGAGCGCGGCGCTGGTGCTGATTGTCGCGCTACAGGCGCGCGCCTTTGCCGCCACCGAGAAGGCGGCTCAAAAGAGCAAGGACACCAACAACGACGCCGAGCCGCAGGCCGGATTGGAAGATCAGGACGCCTGCATCGACGAGCACGTGAAGGCCGACCTGTTCGCCAAGCGGCAGATGCGCGGCACGCGCGAGCGGCTGTTCCAGCAGACCAACCGCCACGAGCTGATGATCCAGGGCGGTTACTACGTCTCGGATCTGTTCGACGGCACCTACGTCGTCGGCGGCGCCTACGCCTATCACATGACCGAGGACCTGGCGATCGAGGCCGCCGGCTCCTACACGCGCATCACGTCGTCGTCATCGGAAGAGCTGGAGCGGATCTTCTCGGTGCTCGGCAAGAACAACCGGCGCGAGCTGATCTTCGACGCCGACCTGATCTGGGCGCCGGCGCACGGCAAGCTGCGCATCGGCGGCGCGATCGACCACTTCGATTTCTACCTGGCCGCGGGCGCCGGCGTGATCGATTCGGCGCTGTCGAGCGACCTGGCCGCCAACGGCGGCTTCGGTCTCAAGTTTTTTCTCGGGCGGGCCGTTGCTCTGCGCATCGACGTGCGGGACTACTTCTACCGCCAGCAGCTACTGTCACAGAAGGTGTTCGTCAACGACCTCACCACCACGTTGGGGGTGAGCCTCTACCTACCGGTCGGAGAATGAAGCACCTCACACTGATTCTCGCTTCATTGTTGATCGCGGCAGCTCCCGCGCACGCCAGGCCCAAGAAAAAGCCGCGTTCCACCCCGTCCTCGTCCTCGTCCTCGCCGCTCTGGGCTCCCCCCTCGACACCACCCGCCCCCACCGCCGAGAGCCCTTCGCCCGCCACCGCTGACAGCGTCACCCCCCCAACCCCGCCGCCCGCCGCCGCCGCCGAAACCGAGGTCGCGAAACCCGCTCCTGCGCCCCCGCCCCGCGCCCCCGCGCCGAAATCCCGCGCCGCCACGCTGGCCGCCAACGAAGGCGCCGCCAACGACGCCAAGGATTCGACCGCCGCGGCCGCCAACCCCGATCTCGAACGCCTGCGCGCCGACTACGACCGGCTGCGCGACGAGCTCTTCCGCGCGCGGTCGCGCGCACAGATCGTCGAGGAGGGGCTGTGGACCTCGCGGCTCAGCGCGACCTTCCGCTGGAAAGGCGGACCGAGCTATCTCGTGCACCACGCGTCGGTGCGGCTCGACGGCGCCGACATCTGGGATTCGGGCGACAAGCCGGTCACCGACGATCTGGTCACCGTCGCCGAGCGTCCGGTCAAACCAGGGGCACACGCGCTGACGCTGCGGATCGACATCCGCCCCGGCAAGAAGAGCAAGGACAGCGACAAGCTCGGCTACGTCTCCGAGCACACCTTCGCGATCATCGTGCCCGACGGCAAGCGCACGCGCGTCGCGATCAAGGGCGACGAGGACGGTGACGCGCCCGAGTACGAGCCCGAGATCGAAGTCGAGCTCGAGACGCTGAAATGATCCCGGCTGCCCTCTTCCTGCTGCTGGCTCAGCAGGCCGACGCGCCCGCGAGCGCGAGCGCGCCGGCGAAGTCGGATCCGGTCAGCCAGTACCTGACCGATCTCGAGCAATCGGGCGTGCTCGCGGCACCGGCAGCGGCTCCGTCACTGCCGCAGTTGAAGGAGACGCTGCACGCCGCCGAGGACGACCTGGTCACGGGCAACCCGGAAGCGGCGACGACGCGCCTGTTCCGCGTCGTCGAATCGCCGCGCTGGTCGAGCTTCTCCTACGCGCCCGAGTACGAGGCGGCGGAGTTCACGCTCGGCCGCGCGCTCGCGCGCTCGGGCGCCTACGATTCAGCGAAGCGCTACTTGCTGCGCGTGCTCGGTCACGGCGCCAAGCACCCCTACTTCACCGCCGCCTACCGGATGATCGTCGATGTGGCCCTGGAGACGCGCGAGCAGGCGACGTGTCTGGCGCTGCTCGAAGGGATCAAGCTCGAAGATCCCCTGCCCCGCGACAGCGAGAACGAGCGCGCGTACCTGCGCGGCAAGGTTGCCTACGAGAAAGGCGACCTCCCGGGCGCGGCGGCGGCATTCGGCGAGGTCGACCGGCAGTCGCGCTTTCACGCGTCGGCCCTGTATTTCCGCGGCCTCATCGCCGCACGCCAGCAGCGGTTCGCGATGGCGCGCCGCAACCTGTGCGAGATCGTCGAGCAGGCCGACAAGGACCGCTTCTCGTTCTTCATCGACGGCCGGTACTACGCGATCAAGGATCTGGCTTACCTGGCGCTCGGCCGCATCGCGCACGAGCAGGGCAAGTACGACGACGCGTATTACTTCTATTTCCGCGTGCCCGAGGATTCCGAGCGCCTGCCCGATGCGCTCTTCGAGGCGGCGTGGTCGATGTTCCAGAAGGGCGAGTACGAGGCGGCCGGGGCGTTCATCGAAGAGTTCGATCGCCTGTTCCCGAAGTCGCCGCTCGGGCCCGACGTGATGCTGCTGCACGCGATGATCGATCTCAAGTCGTGCCAGTTCGAGAAGGTGCGCACGACGCTCGACCAGCTGGTGAAGACCTATGTGCCGATCGAGGCCGAGGTCGCGGCGCTGATCAAGGACCCGAGCCGGCGCGCGGTGCTGTATCGCCGGCTGCTCAGCCGGTCGGAGATCGGCCACCCGACCGATCGCATCGTCGAGCTCTTGAAGATCGACAGCCGCTTTTACCGCTACTTCAGCTACCTGGTGGCGCTGGATCGCGAGGTCGGGCAGCTGCCCGAGAATGTCGCGGTCTGGGACGAGATGACCGCGAAGTCGACCGGCGGCAGCAAGGGCGCCGATGCGACCGAGGCGGTGCGGCTGGTCCAGGAGATCCGCGAGCTACAGCCAATGGCCGCGGGCGACCCCGAGATGGAAAATCGCGTCGGCCTGCTGCTGCACGACGCGCGGCGCGCGGCACGCCCGGTGAGCACACGCGGCGGGCCGTTCGCCGACGAGGCCACGCAGGCGCTGGTGCTGGGAGGCGATGCGCAGCGGCTGCGCGCGCGCCTGGTGGCGGCCACGACGGCGATCGCCGAGGCGGCGCTGGTCGATCTCGACAACCGCTTGCGCCACATGCTGGTGCAGGCGCGCCTCACGCACATCGATGCGGTCATCGGCAAGAAGAAGAAGCTGGAGATCGAGATCGCCAACCTGCGCGAGGGCC
>CAZNCQ010000201.1:0-13354 GCA_964571275.1 uncultured Myxococcales bacterium | reverse complement strand
ACCTGCTTGAAGTTGCGTGGGATGCCGTCGACGATCACGAAGTCGGTCGCCGGCAGCTTCAGCGTCTCCAGGTGATGCGCGAACAGCTCCAACACCAGCTCATCGGGTACGAGGTTTCCCGCGCGAATCTGGTCCTGCACCGCCGCGTAGAGCGGATGCGCCGGCGTGAGCCCGCGCAGGATGTCCCCCATGGCGACGTGCTGGAAGCCGGGCAGGGCGCTGAGAATCTTCCCTTGCGTCCCTTTGCCGCTCCCGGGATAGCCAAAAAGCAGGATCGCTCGGTTCATCGCCCTTCCCATATCCCGGTTGGCTCCGGCCGTCGAGTCCCCAGAAAAGTTGACCTTCGGAGCCGAGATCGCACAATCCGCGTCAGGCGGAGCCATGCGGTCGTTTTTCGATGAGACGGATGGTTCTGGCGGCGCCGTCGCCGAGCCGGCGCGCGATCTCTTCGTGACGGAAACCATGGCCGAGCTGTCGGCGCGCCAGGGCCGCACGGCCGACGCGGTTGCGATTTACCACCGGCTGCTCGCGGGCGGCGCCGCCGGCGATCGGCGCGAACGCTGGGAGCGGCGGCTGGCCGAGCTCCAGGGCCGCGCCCTGAGTGGCGCCCGACCACCGGCCGATCCGCCTCCGTCGCCCAAGGCGCCGCCGGCTCCTTCGTTCCCCGAGCCATCGCCCGCGCCGGCACTGCATTCGCCGCTGCTGATCGACCGGCCGGTGCGTTCGGGCCAGATCGTCTATGCGGAGGGCCGCGACCTCGTGGTTCTGGGCCCCGTCAACCCGGGCGCCCAGCTGCTGGCCGACGGCCACATCCACGTCTACGGCCCGCTTCGCGGGCGTGCGGTCGCGGGCGTGCGCGGCTGGCTGCCGGCCCAGGTCTTTTGCCAGCGCCTCGAAGCGGAGCTGGTCGGGGTCGACGCCGCCTATCTGGCCGCCGACGACCTCCCCGCCGATTTACATGGAAAACCGGCCCGGATCTGGCTGGATCAGGGGGCGTGCCGGGTCGCGCGCCTGCCAGGAACGTAACCGACCGCGTCGGCGACGCTTTTTCTTGAGCAGCGGCCCCGCGCTCGGGGACACTAGAGGCTGTGGATCGAGTGTTACGTATCGTTCCCGACCCGCCCGAGGGGCGGGGCGAATCGGCGGACGACCTGCAGCTGGTGGCCAGCCTGCGCGCGGGTGCGCCGCGCGCGACCACCGATCTCGTCGAGCGCTACGGCAACCACGTGCGCCGCGTGCTGTTCCGCGTGCTGGGCGGCGAGGACGGCGAATCCGGCGATCTGTTTCAAGAGGTGATCACCCACGCCTGGGAGCGCATCGATCAGCTGGCCGATCCGCGCGCGCTCAAGGCCTGGCTCACTCAGATCGCGGTCTTCACCGCGCGCAAGGCGATTCGCCGGCGCCGCCGCAAGCGCTGGCTGACGTTCTTTGCCGAGGTGCCCGAGCCGGCGGCCGGCGCGCCCTGGGCCGGTCCCGAGATGCAGGAGGCCGCGCGCTGTGTGTACCGCATCCTGGAACGGATCCCCGTCGACGAACGGATCCCGTTCTCGCTGCGCATGCTCGAAGACCTGGACCTGGAATCAACGGCCCGCGCGTGCGGCATGTCGCTGGCGACCGTGCGCCGGCGGCTGGTGCGCGCCGAGCGGCGCTTCTTCAAGCTCGCGCGGCAATACGAGGCGCTCGCGCCCTGGCTCGAAAGCGGAGGTGAACGATGAAGACTCCGCCGCCTCACCTGCGTGCCGATCGTCTGTGGCGCGAGCTGGCGCAGGCCCAGGACGCGGCGATGCAGCGCGAGCCGCTGCCCGCGCCGCGAGTCTCCGGCCGCCCGCGGCTGCGCAAGCGACCGATCGGGGTCGCGCTGCTGGCGCTGGGCGCGGCGGCGGCGCTGTTCACGCTGCTGGTTCACCGCGCGCCGCCGCGCGCGCGCGGCGGGGCCAGCAGTGCGCCCGCCGAGGTCGACCGCGTGCTGGTCGCCGACGCGCGCAGCGATCTACCGCTGCGCTTCTCCGACGGTTCCAGCCTGACGTTCCGTTCCGGGTCGAGCGGGCGGTTGCGCCGCCTGGGCGGCGACGGCGCCGAGGTCTTCCTCGAGCAGGGGCGGCTCGAGGCGCGCGTGGTTCACACGCCGTCGACGCTCTGGCTGGTGCACGCGGGTCCCTACCGCGTGCGGGTCACCGGGACGCGCTTCGCGGTCGTCTGGTCGTCGGCGCGCCTCGACGTCGCGCTCTTCGAGGGGTCGGTGGTGATCGACGGCGCGGTGCTGGGCGCGGGCGTTCCGCTGCGCGCGGGCCAGCGGCTTTCGGTCGATCGCGGTGTCGTGCGGACGGACCCGCTTCGTGCCGACGAGATGCGCCTTGCGACGACGGCGTCGGCGGTGCCGGTGCCGGCCGTGGGTGGGACATCGGTTGCCGGCTCGCCGGCTGTCCCCGGGGCAGGCGTCGCACCGGAGGGCCCGCCCGCAGTGGGTACGACCATCGCGACGCCGAACAATCCACCCGCCGGGGGCGCGATCGGCTCGCTGCTCACTCAACCGGCGAACGATTCGGCGCCCGCGCGCACGCGCTCCGTCGACGACGATTGGTTCGCCCTGGCCAAGCACGGTGCGTATGCCGAGGCATTCACGGCCGCGAAGCGCGTGGGGTGGGCGCGGCTCTGCCACCGGCTCGACGCGCCCCGCCTGCTGACGTTGGGAGACGTGGCGCGCTACGCCGGGGCGCGCCCCCGCGCCCGCGAGGCGTTCGAGGCGCTGGTGAGGCGCTTTCCGCGCGATCCGCTGGCCGCCGACGCCGTCTTCAGCCTGGGCCGGCTCGCGTTTGAATCGGGAGAAGCCGATCGCGCGGCGCGCTGGTTTCGCCGCTACGTCGACGACTGGCCGCACGGCCCGCTTGCCGATCAGGCGGTCGGACGCCTCGTCGAGTGCGCGATCCACATGCATGACGCCGATGCCGCGCGCGGCGCGGCGCGGGCCTACCTGGCGCGCGCGCCGCGTGGTCCGCACGCCCCGCTCGCTCGCCAGATCCTTCGCGACGGGGTGGCGCCAACCGCCAGCGTGTCCCCATGAATGTCGCCGGGACGGGGCCGGGCGCCGCCCAGCGGAGTCCGGCGCGCTGCCGACAGCGCCGTCGCCCGATCGTTCGCGCAGACCGGCGTGCGCGGAGGACGGCGGTCTGGCTGTCGCTGCTGGCGGTGGGAGCCGCCTGCGTCGCCGTGCAATCGGCGGCCAACGCGTCGCCGCAGCCGATTGGCGTGATCGCGCCCGCGGGATCGCGCCTGGCGGGCGAGCTCAAGCGCGAGCTCAGCGCCGCCAACCTGGTGTCGGTGTCGATGGTGACCAGCGATCGCGACTGGCCCTCGGAGATGATCGACCTCGTGTCGATTCCCTATCTGCAGGGCGTGGTCGTCGGCTCGAACGACGGACGAATGATCATCTTTTCGCGCGGCGTGACCACCGGTCGCGTCGAGGTGCGCCTCGAGCTCAGCTTCGATCCCAACGATCGCCCGGCGCGCCGCCGTGCTTGCCTGGCCGCTGTCGAGGGGTTGCGCGCGCTCGGCGAGACCCAGCCGCCGCCTCCTCTTGCGTCCGACGCCGTATGGAGGCCACCGTCGACGCCGGCGCCGTTGTCCGAGGCCGCGCCGACGAGAAGCGGGGCGGCGCCTGGGCCGATCGCGCTCGCTTCCGCACCCGCGGCGACGGCGACGACGCGCGCGCGATCGGCCGCGCCCGCGCCGGAGGCGCCGGCGCTGTCACCGGTGTACCCGCGCGAGCCCTGGGTCATGGGCGTCGGGACGACGCTCGATCTCGACCACACGCTGGGTGCGCCGATGGGGCACCTGGAGTTCCTGTGGTTCATCCCCGTGAGCGCGCGGGTCGCGGTGCGCGCCCAGGCGATGTGGCCGTTCATGGGCAGTGCGCTGGGGCCGAACACGACCGACGTTCGCGTCTGGACGTTCGGCGCCGCGGTTGGCATGCAGTACGCGTTCGCTCCGGCGCAGGCACGCTGGCGTCCGTTCGTGGGGATGGCCGCGGGCAGCCAGCTGCTGCTCACCGACAACCTGGACGCCGCCGCCCAGGTCGACAAGCCGCGCGCGCCGTTCGTGCCCAGCGCCAACCTGCGCGCGCACACCGGCGTGCGAGTGACGGTCTGGCCGCGCGTGCAGCTGCTGGCCGAGATCGAGGCGACGCGCGACTGGCTGCTGGAATCGACGCGCGAGCCCGACTTTCGCAGCAGCGTCGCCAACACGATCGCGTTCCACTCGTC
This sequence comes from uncultured Myxococcales bacterium, assembly GCA_964571275.1. Lineage (GTDB taxonomy): Bacteria > Myxococcota_A > Polyangia > Fen-1088 > Fen-1088 > DASRQZ01. Next base: position 9,095 of record CAZNCQ010000201.1, on the reverse strand, counting down.
GCTGGGCGCGCTGTTCGAGTATTAGGGCACCGCCGGTCGACGACCGGCGTCGCGAATCCTGAGCAAGAGGTCGACGCGCGCCGACACTAGATGAGCGATTCGAAAGGAGTCGCTCATGCTCATCTCTCCGGCGGGACGTACACCCGGGGCGCCCTTCATTCCGGTTCCACCGCCGCGCGGGCGCCGACGTTCCTACTTCGCCGGCGCGGGCGCCGGCGTCGCGGCCGCGGTCTTCGGCATGTCGTGCGGGAACCACTTGACCACGTAGTAGATCGCGCGTGTCGTGCCGACGTTACGGATGCCGTGCAGCTCGTTCGAGGCGCAGAAGATCATGCCGCCGGCGTCGGCGCGCGTCGGCTGTCCGTTGAGCATCACCTCGAGCGAGCCTTCCTTCACGATCATCAGCTCCTCTTCGGGGTGCCGGTGCGCGGGGTGGGGCGCTTCACCCGGGTTGAGCGTCGTGATGTGCGAGGCAAAACGCTCGAGGGTCACCGTCGGTGCGTCGAAGACCTCTCGTCGCTCGCCGGTCTTGGTCGCCTCGGCTTTGATGTGCACCGAATCGTAGACGTGCGACCGCATGATCGTCTTCGAGGGCACGTCGGCGGCGACCGCCGCGGCGCCAGCTCCCGCGGAGATCGCTGCGACCAGCAGGTATCGGTAGTTCGGCATGCGGCCATTTGCCGACGGCGCGCCCGGCGAGTCAAGCGCAGCGCCGCGCCCGTCGACGATCGGTTGGAGCCTGTGCGCTACTTCATGCGGCGCGACTCGCGGCCCCGGCCGGTGCCGGGGCGCAGGCGCGTCGGATCGCGCAGCGGTTTGGCGCTCCCCTCCAGCGACCGGCGCAGGCGTTGGATCGTCTCCGCCCCCGGCCCGGGCGCGCCCTGGCGCAGCCCGAGGATCGCGTCGGAGAGCGCGCCGCGCACGTCGGGTTGGCGCGCGCGTATGCACTCGGCCTCGAGCCAGGTCGCCCCGAGATCGCCGCCGCGCAAGGCGACGACGGCTGCGTCACAGGCGGCCGGCAGCGACACCAGCAAGCGCCGGCGCGCCTCGGAGCGCTCCGCGGAGCGGGGCGCGGCGGCGACCTCGTCGATCACCGCCGTCAGGTAGTCGAGCAGCGTCTGCGGCGATCCGATCGCCGCCACCACGCGCCGGTCGCCCAGCACCTCCAGCATGACGCCGGTCGCGCCGTAGCGGATCTCGCGGTCCTCGACCTGCAACCAGTCCATCGCGGTCGTCAGGAGCTCGGTGGCGCCCCGGGGCCGCAACGCCAGCGCCAGCAGCGCTTCGCGCGTGCCGACGCGCACCGGTCCTCGCTCGTCGCCGGCGAGGTCGCCGAGCGCGCTCCAGGCATCTCGCCGATCCTTGCCGGCGGCGATGCGTGCCGCCCAACCATGGGCCGCGGCGATCGGCAGGAAGACCTCCGGTGTGTCGGGCGCGGCGTCGTTGGCGGCGAAGCGGGCGAGCAGGCGAGGCGCACCCGGCGCGGACGCCAGCTCGACGCCCAGCGCCGCCGCCAGCTTGAGGTTGGGGCGCGGCTCGGCGCCGAGACCGTAGCGACAGAGCCAGGTCTCGAGATCCTTGGGCCGCCCGGCGAGGGCGGCGGCGAGCGCGACGCGCAAGGGTTCGCTCTTGAGACCGTCGGCGGGAGGCAGGTTTGGGAATGCTGGCACGGCGGCGCATCCTGCCACGACCAAGACCCGGTTTGAAACCGCGCCCCGCGCCGGAGACAATAGCGCCGTGGACAACTTTCGAATCGCGCCGCCTCGCTGGGTCGATCGCATCCGGGCCGCTTCCTGGGGCGAGCTGACGCTGATCAGCCTTCCGGGGCTCATCGTGCTGGCGCTGACGGTGTGGGTGGCTGTCAAGTCGGCGCGCCTCGCGCCGCCCGACAAGATCCGCTTCATCAGCGGCCCCGACGGCAGCAGCTACCGGACGCAGGCCGATCGCTACAAGAAGATCATCGAAGGCTACGGCGTCGAGGTCGAGGTGATCCCCTCGCGCGGCGCGCTCGAGAATCTGCAGAAGCTGGCCGACCCGAAGAACAAGATCGACGTGGGGTTCGTACAGGGCGGGCTCTCCGATGGGATCGATACCGGCCGCCTGATGTCGCTGGGCAGCGTCTTCGCGCAGCCGCTGATGATCTACGCGCACAGTGACGATCCGCTGGAGACGCTGGCCCCGCTCGGTGGCAGACGCCTGGCGGTCGGCCCCGAGGGGAGCGGAACGCGCGTGCTCGCGATGAAGCTGCTCAAGGCCAACGAGATCGACGGGCCGCCCACGGAGCTGCTCGACCTCGGCGGCGAGGAAGCGTCCAAAGCGTTGCTCGCCGGGGCGATTGACGCGGTCTTCCTGATGGGCGATTCGGCGACGCCGCAGGTCATACGCAGCCTGCGCGGCGTTCCCGGGATCGAGCTGACCACGTTCCGGCAGGCGGACGCGTATCTGCGCAAATTCCGGTTTCTCTCGAAGCTGACCCTGCCCGAGGGCGCGATGGATCTGGCTAAAAATTATCCACCGCGCACGCTGCAGCTGGTCGGGCCGACCGTCGAGCTGGTCGCGAAGCAGGACCTGCACCCGGCGTTGTCGGATCTCCTGATCAGCGCCGCGCGCGAGGTGCACGGCGGCGCCGGCATGTTCCGTAACGCCGGCGAGTACCCAGCGCCGCTGGCGCGCGACTTCCGCATCAGCGCCGACGCCGAGCGCTACTACAAATCGGGCGAGCAGTTTCTCTACAAGCGGCTGCCCTTCTGGCTCGCGAGCCTGGTCGATCGCCTGCTCGTGCTGGTCCTCCCGCTGCTGGTCGTGCTGCTGCCGGCCAGCCGCATCGTGCCCTGGCTCTATCGCTGGCGCGCCCGCTCGCGCATCTATCGCTGGTACGGCCTGCTGATGGCGATCGAGCACGACGTCATGCGCCCGCAATCCCCGGTCGACGGAGCGGCCGCCATGCGGCGCGTCGACGACATCGCGCTCGCCGTCAACGACATGCGGACGCCGCCATCGTTCGCGGACCAGCTCTACGTGCTGCGCGATCACATCGCCGGCGTGCGCCGCCGGCTCGAGACCACGCTCGCCGGGCGCACCTGACCCGCGCCGTCACTCACCGACGAAACGAACGAACGTCCGTCCTTGCCCCTCGGCGCTCTCCACCAGCTGCAGGATCTCGCCCGCGTGCTCCTTGACGTCGGGGTCGTCGAGCTCGCCGAGGCGCCGCTGCAGCTCGCCAATCAGCGCTGAAATCTGGAGGCGGTTGAAGACCGTCACGCCGCCGGGATCGACGAAGCGCAGGCAGCTCCAGCTTGCGTCCGACGGCTCGGGCAGCAAGGTGCGCGTCAGCTCCGACGGATCGGCCACCTCGGCTTCGATCTCGCCTCCCTCTGACTCGACCCGGACACTGATGCCCATGCGCACGCCTCCCGGGTGGGACTTTCTCACGTGCGGCCACGAACCGAAAGGTCGCAGCGTCAGACAGCGTTAGAAGGACGCGTTGGCCTCGGGCTTCGAGGGCGACGGCGATGATCCGCCCGTCGACGAAGCCGTGGCCGGCGCCGCAGCGGCCTTCTCGGCCTCGGTGCAGGCAGAGACCCAGTGGCCCTTTTCCGTTGCTTTCGCGTCGATCTTCCCCGCGGAGAAGTGCACCTGCATCTCGAACGCGTCCTGGCCCTTGGTGGTGACCATCGACTCGCTCTTCACGACGTCGTACTGCTCGACCAGACACTCACCGACGATCTCGAACTTGCCGTTCGACATCTTGGTCGATTGAAAGAGGCAGCTGTCCTTGTCGGCCCTGCCGCGGCCCCAGTAGCCCTGGAACAGCGTCGCCGGGTCCTCGCAGCGCTTGGTCGTTGCCTTCCACTTCTTGGCCTTGCCCTTCTTGGGCTTGAGCGTCCCTTCGATCGACCAGACACCTTGCTTCACCGCGGGCCACTCGTGGACCTGATCGGTCTCGTCGGGCGTGATCGGGCCGGTGGGCGGAACGCCCGGACCCGCCGAAAGCAGAAGTGACACCAACGAGACGCCGATAAGTGTGTGCATGTCGCAACCCCTCTTTCATGTAAGAGGCACAATCCCTGTGCTCTCCGTCAAGGAAATTCCTCGAAGGTTTCATTTGCGCAGCGATGCGGCGTCGCCGCGCATCGACAACCGTCTCGATTTCCAGCCGGGCTAGATTAACTCTTCCGCGGCTTTGCTGCGATGCGGATTTCCGGTGCTCCGGTGATTCGCGACCGCGTCCGTCGCAGCCGTCACTCCGCGGCGTCGGGCATCGGGCCGGGCCCCGCGGGCGCGCCCGGTGGCGCGGTCTCGCCACGCATTTGCAGGCGGTAGAGCCGCGCGTAGATGCCGTCTCGGGCCAGTAGCTCGTCGTGGTTGCCCTCCTCGGCGATGCGGCCCTGATGCACGGCGACGATGCGCGTCGCGCGCCGGATCGTCGAGAGGCGGTGCGCGATCACGATCGACGTGCGGCCGCGCATCAGCTCTTCCGTGCCACGCTCGATCAGACGTTCGGTCTCCGGGTCGACGCTGGCGGTGGCCTCGTCGAGGATGAGGATCTCGGGATCGCGGGCGAGGGCGCGCGCGAACGAGATTAGCTGGCGCTCGCCCGCGGAGAAGTTGGCGCCGCGCTCGAGCACCGGCGCGTCGAGCCCCTCGGGCCGGCGCGCGATCACGCGGTCGGCGCCGACCCGTCGCGCCGCTTCGAGGATCGCGTCGCGCGACAGGCTCGGGTCGCCGAGGCCGATGTTCTCGGCCAGCGTTCCGGCGAACAGGAAGACGTCCTGGCTCACCACGACGATGCGCCGGCGCAGCGCGCGCCGATCCTGGTCGCGCACGTCGGTGCCGCCGAGTCGGATCGCGCCCGACCAGGGTTCGTACAGGCGCGGGAGCAGCTTGATCAGCGTCGACTTGCCCGAGCCGGTCGAACCGACGACGGCGATGGTCTCGCCGGCCCAGATCGGCAACGACACCTGGTTCAGCACCGGCTGGCCCGCGCGGTATCCGAAGGTGACGTCATCGATCTCGATGAGCGGCGCCTTGGCCCCAGCGACCGCCGGAGGCGCGGGCGGGATGGCCGCGGCGTCGCGCGCCGGTGCGTCGGGCTCGTGGGTATCGAGCAGGCCGAAGACGCGCTCGGCCGCCGCCATGGCCTGCTGCATGATCGTGTACTTGGCCGACAGATCGCGGATCGGGCCGAAGAACTTGGTCAGGTACTCGATGAACGCCACCAGCACGCCGAAGGTCAGCGTCCCGCCGGCGATGCGTCGGCCGCCGTGCCAGATCAAGCCGGCGATGGCGATCGACGCGAGCGCCTCGATGATCGAGTAGAGCGCGGCGTCGGCGGCGATCGCGCGATAGTTGGCCTGCCGGTAGTCATGATTGATCTCGTCGAAGCGCGCGGCGACACGCTCTTCGCGCGCGAACGCCTGCACCACCTTCATGCCCGAGATGTGCTCCTGCAAGAACGCGTTCAGTCGTGCGAGCTTGGTGCGGATGTCGCGGAAGGCATCGCGCACGAAACGGCGAAAAATCGCGGCGATCGCGAACAGCACCGGCGCCGCCCCCATCGAGAACAGGGCCAGCTTCCAGTCGATGCCGAAGATGGCGATCAGGATCGCGCCCAGACGGATCACGTCGCCGAGGAGACTGACCAGGCCGGACGCGAACATCTCGTTCAGCGCCTCGACGTCGCTGGTGATGCGGGTCATCAGGCGCCCGAGCGGCGTGCGGTCGAAGAACGACGACGCCAGCGACAGGACGTGCTGGTGCAAGCGCAGGCGCAGATCGTTCATCGCGCGCTGGCCCACGAGCTGCGTGAGATACGTCTGGCCAAAGCTCGCGCCGTACTGTCCGAGCAGGGCCAGCAGGTAGAGCAACCCCAGGCGATCGAGCCCGGGCAGCTTGCCGCGAGCGATGTGCTCGTCGATGGCCTTCTTCAGCAAGAACGGCTGCGCGATCTCCATCACCGACGTGACCGGCAGCAACAGCACCGCGACGGCGATCTGGATCTTGTACGGCCAGACGTAGGCGAAGATCCGGCGCAGCAGCGTGCGGTCGAGCGCCTTGCCGAGGACGTCCTCGCTCATGAGATGCCTTCGCCGATGCTCATGCCGCGGTCTCCTGCGCTCGCTCCGCGTCGGCGGCGAGCTGTTCGCGGTAGAGCGCGGCGTAGACGCCGCCAGAGCCGAGCAGCTCGCTGTGCGTGCCGCGCTCGGCGATGCGGCCGCCGTCGACGACCAGGATCTGGCTCGCGTCCTTGACCGCAGCCACGCGGTGCGAGACCAGGATCGAGGTGCGCCCGCCCAGGATCGGGCGCAGCCGGCTCAGGATCTCTCGCTCGGTCTCGGCGTCGACCGACGACAGCGAGTCGTCGAGGATCAGGATGCGCGGGTCGGCGCACAGAGCGCGCGCCAGCGCCACGCGCTGCCGCTGCCCGCCCGACAAGGTGATGCCGCGCTCGCCGACCACGGTGTCGTAGCCGTCGTGAAAGGCGGCGATGTCGCGCGTGAGCCCTGCCGCCTGCGCGGCGCGCTCGATCGCCGCGCGACCCACGCGGTCACCGGCGGCGCCGAACGCGATGTTCTCCGCGATCGTCGCCGAAAACAGGAACGCCTCCTGCGGCGCGTAGCCGATGAGCGAGCGCAGGGCGCGCAGCGGGATCGCCGTGACGTCGACGCCGCCCACGAAGATCGTCCCGGGCGCGACGTCGGTCAGCCGGGGGATCGCGTCGACCAGCGTGGTCTTGCCCGAGCCGGTCGGCCCGACGATCGCCAGCGTGTCGCCCGCGGCCAGCGAGAACGACACGCGGTCGAGGATCTTGCGCCCGTCGCGCTCCACGGTGAGGTCGCGCACCTCGATCGAGGGCACGAGCGCGGGGGCTCCCGCGGTTGCCTGACCCCCGTCGCCGACGTCGGCGATGCCCGGCGGCGTCGCGAGGATCTCGTGCACGCGCCGCCAGCCGACCTGGCCCCGCTGCCACATCGAGATGACCCAGCCGAGCGCGATCGTCGGCCAGGACAGCGCGACCAGGTAGGTGTTGAACGCCACGAAGCCGCCGACGCTGAGCCGCCCGCGAATCACCTCGCGCCCGCCGAGCCAGAGGACGACCAGCGTGCCGACGCCGCCGAACATCGCGAACAGGGGCCCCAGCGTGCCGCGGGCGCGCACGAGGCGGAGCGCGCGGTCGAGGTACTGGTCGTTCTGGCGCGAGAAGGCGGCGCGGCGAAGCGGTTCGAGCGCGTACTGCTTGATCACCGCCGCGCCGGCGAGATCCTCTTGCACCGCGGTCGACATGCGCCCGATCTGCTCCTGCAGATCGCGGCTGGCGCGGTACATCGTGCGGGTGAACGCGCGCGCGCCGATGATCAGCGCCGGATAGGGCAAGAGCGCGTACAGCGTGAGCCGCGGGCTGATCCACAGCATCGGCGTCAGCGTGGTGATGTAGATGCACAGCGTGTTGATCGGATAGAGGATTCCGGGGCCGAACAACATCCGGACGGCGCCGAGGTCATTGGTCAGGCGCGACATCAGGTCACCCGTGGGGTGCCGCCGGTAGAACGCCGGATCCATCCGCACGAGGTGGCCGAAGAGATCGCGCCGGAGGCCGTACTCGATGTCGCGGCCGGTGTTGAAGATCGCCATGCGCGACCAGGTGCGGATGAGCGCCTGCAGCACCGCGCAGCCGACGATGGCCAGCGCCGTGTGCGTGACCGTCCGGCGCGCGGCGTCCAGCGCCTGGGTGCCGTGCGCCGCGCGAAGGACGTCGATCGCGACCTTGAGCAGCCAGGGAATCGCCGACCCGAAGATGTTGCTCGCGGCCAGGCAGACGCACCCGAGCACGAACCCACGCCCCTCGGTGCGCAGGCGGCCGAACAGCGTGAGCGCCGCCGGCGCGGACGAAGCGGACGACGACGACGGTGAAGCGGGTGAATCAGCTCTGGCGCGCACGCGGCGGTGTATTGACTAGCATGGAGATGTGCGCGCGGCGGCCCCGCATCGACAGCCGCGGGGACTTTCATCATTGAACCGTGGAAAGCGGAAGGTTTATAGTCGGCGTCCTGTCGAGCACCGTGGCGGAGCCACAACAGGATTTCTCAATGACCACCGACGTTTCAAGCGCCCTCGAAACCCTTCAGCTCGACCCCGATAACAAGCAGGCGCTCAACGCGCTGGCATCGCTCCATCCCGGCAACGGGAGTGGGGTCGATCGGGCCGCGCTCGCACATGCTCTCACCGACGCGCGGCGCTTCCACCGCGAGCGAGGTGACTTCGAGCTCTGCGTCCAGCTCATCGATTCGGAGCTGGCGTGGACCGTCGAGGCGCCGAAGCGCGCCGACCTCCTGCACGAGAAGGGGCGCATCCTCAGCGATGAGCTCCTGCGCGATCGTGAAGGGCAGGAGTGCGTGCGCCAGGCGCTCGAGGCCGTGCCGGATCACGCGGCATCGCTCGAGTCGCAGTCGCAGATGAGCCTGGTCCAGAGCAACTGGGAACCCATCTCGAAGCGCTACCTGCAGCAGGCCGAGTCCGCGACCGATCCCGCGCTGGCGTCGAGCCTCTATCTTTCGGTCTCGGAGTTTCAGCTCAAGTACGGCGGCGCGCCCGGAGTCGCCGAGGGCGAGCGCTTTCTGCGCAAGAGCCTCGAGCTCGATCCGCGCAACCGGCGTTCGAGCCAGCACCTCGAGCGCCTGCTGCGCGGGTCCGGCAAGCAGGACGAGCTGCTGGATGTCTATAGCCGTCGCGCCGAGCAAGCGGCGACCAAGGAAGATCGCGCCGTGGCCGAGTTGGCCGCGGGCGAGCTGTCGGACAAGCTGGGCCGCCCCGATCAGGCGCTGGCCCACTACAAGAAGGCGCTCGAGTCGAACCCGGTCGAGCATCGCGCGCTGCGCGCGGTGATCGCGGCGCTGAGCGCGCAGCAGAGCTGGACCGAGCTGTCGAAGATCCTCGATACGGCGGCCCGCTCGAAGCGTGGCGAGCAAGACGTGGCCCTGCTGGTCGAGCTCGCCACGCTGCTCTGGAAGCAGCTCGGCCAGGTGAAGGAGGCGGAGGCGACCTTCCGCCGCGTGCGCAAGCTCGACCCGGGCAACCACGCGATGGTCGACTTCTAT
>CAZNCQ010000200.1:0-13385 GCA_964571275.1 uncultured Myxococcales bacterium | reverse complement strand
CCGGCGCGATGGGCAACGTCTACAAGGCGGAGCAGCTGTCGCTGGGCAAGGCGGTTGCCGTCAAGGTGCTACACGCGCACCTGATGGGCGACGAGAAGCTGGTGATGCGGTTCAAGCGCGAGGCCAAGAGCGCGTCGCTGCTCAACCACCCCAACTCGATCCAGATCATCGACTCGGGTCAGGACAAGGACGGCACGCTTTATATTGCGATGGAGCTGCTCGCCGGCCGCGATCTGGCCCACGTCATCCGCGACGACTTCCCGCTGCCGCTGCCACGCATCGTCCGCGTCATGAGCCAGGTCCTGTCGGCGCTGGACGAGGCGCACGCGCAGGGGGTGATCCATCGCGACCTCAAGCCGAGCAACATCATGCTCATCGAGCGCCGCGGCGAGCGCGACTTCGTCAAGGTGTGCGACTTCGGCATCGCCAAGGCAGCCATCAACGAGAAGGACGATCGCGAGAACATGCTCACGATCCAGGGGCTGGTTTGCGGCACGCCGGAGTACATGGCGCCCGAGCAGGCGCGCGGCGAGGTGCTCGACGGGCGCGCCGACCTGTACGCGGCGGCGGTGATCCTGTTCCAGATGGTCACCGGCGACATCCCGTTCAAGGGCGACACGCCGATGGCGATCGTGAGCCGCCACCTGGTCGAGACGCCGAGCGTCCCCAGCCGGCGGCGCAGCGACGTGTCGATTCCTCCCGCGCTCGACGCCCTGATCCTGCGGGGCATGGAGAAGAACCGCGAGCTGCGCTTCGCGAACGCGATGGCGTTCCGCGACGCGCTCGAGGAGATCGCGCCGCCCGACACCGGCCGCGCCTCGTCGACGTCGAACCAGCGCGCGCTGATGCCGACGGCGCGCATCACCGGCGCGGGCGGCACGGCGGTGGTGCCGAGCTCGGACCCCGCCAATCATTTCGGCGTCACCACGCAGATGCCGCGCCGGTCGCGACGTTTGCCCGTGGCGCTGGGTTTCGGTCTCGTGCTCGCGGGCGCGGCGGTGCTGCTGCTGCGCGCGCAGAAGATGGAGCCGCCGACGACGGCGGCGCCCGCCGAGACGACGGCGCAGGTGATCCCGACGGGGGCCGCCGCGACCGCTGCGGCTCCGGGGCCCGCCGCCGAGATCGCGAACGCGCCCGCACAGCCAGCGGCTGCCGGACCCGCGGTCGCGGCGGCGGCCGAGCCCGCCGCCGCCGCGGCTCCGTTCGCGCACGAGCCGGAGCTGGCTCCGCACGCCGAGGAGCCCGCGCCTCCAAAACCGGCCGCCGTCGCCGCGCGTGCGCCTGCGCCGTCGAAGGCGGCTGCCGGCGTGGCCAGGAAGCACAAGACCAGTGAACACATCGACCACGGCGACTCGCGGTCGCCCGGCGAGACGGCGGCTCCCGCTCCGAGCGCCGCCGCTGCCCCTGCTGCCGGCGTCGCCACGGCCCCGGCGGCGCCCGCCGCCGAGGAACACGCTGCGCCTGCGGTGCGCGGCCCGCGCGAAGTGCTGACCGAGGGAGAGAAGCTGCTGGGGCAGGGCGAAGTCCGCGACGCCTGCGCGCGCGGTGAGGAGGCCAAACGCATGAACCCGAAGCTCGCTCCGACCTACAAATTCCTGGGCAAGTGTTACATGCGCGAAGGCAACGCCACGCAGGCCAACGACAACTACCGCAAGTACCTGGAGCTGGCCCCCAACGCCTCGGACGCCATGTTCATCAAGAGCATACTCAAGTGAGCGCACGACCGCTGAGCAGGTCGACATATTTCGTTGTTCCCCTTCTCACCGCCGGCGCGCTGGCGCTTTCGATCGGCGGCTGTCGCGTCGACGACAAGGAGTTCCAGAGCCGCGTGTTCGCGTGCGACACCAGCGCCGCTGACCCGCTGTGCGGCACCGACGGCGACGGGAACCCGATGCAGTGCTTTGCCGCGCGCCAGATCGGCGCCACCGACTTCTGCACGCAACACTGTGGTGACGTGCCGATGTCGCTGCCCGATCAGGATGCCGTCTGCGTGCAGGGCAACGCGCTGCTGAATGCGTGCAACCCCGAGAACGACCAGGACAAGGCCGCGTTTCCGAACGGCGCCTGCGGCCGCCCGGAGTTCGGCTGCCTGCGCACCGACGTCGTGCCTCACGACAACGGCTCGGACGAAGGGGTCTGCATCACCATGCGCACCTGCACCGAGAACGTCGACTGCCGAGATCCCGTACGCTCGGTCTGCGCGGCGACATTCTTGCGCGAGCTCTATTCGCAGAACACCACGCTGCACGCCGACAACCTCTATTGCTTGCAGGCGGGTTGCGAGGAGGACGCGACGTCCTGCTCGCCCGGCGAGACCTGCCTGCCCAAGGTGATCCCCGCCGGCGCGAATCCGCCGGACATCTGCGTGCCCAACTGCGATTCGCAGGGGCGCTGCCCGCCGAACCACTTTTGTCTGCGCGCGATCTCGGGCCCCGCCAACCCGGCGGTCTGCATCCCCGGCCTGCTCGGCTTCGTGTGCAACACCGACGTCGACTGCCTGCTCGGCACCTGCATGGACGACGGCGGCACCGGGCCGGGGCGCGGCGACAACTTGAAGTTGTGCACCACCCAGTGCAACAACGACGACGACTGCAACAAGTACGACAGCGCGCAGGGGCTGTTCGTCTGCAACACGTCGACCCACGTCTGTGCCACACCGAACGCCTATCGCGGCGCCTCGTGCAACACCGACGCCGACTGCGTGCGCGACCTCGATTCGAGGTGTATGCGGACCGCGCCGACCGACTTGCAAGGCACCTGCCTGCACGCCTGCGACGCCACCGGGAGCTGCTTGCCGCGCGGCGGGATCAACCAGACCTGCCTGCCGCTGCTGGCGGCCGAGGGCCCGTTGCCGATCTGCCTGCCCGGCCTGTTCGGGTATCCGTGCGCCGCCGACAGCAACTGCGTGGGCGGTCTCACTTGCCGCGGCGCTGATCCGTCGACGCAGTTCTGTACGGGGCTGTGCGCGAACGATAACGACTGCAGCAACGTGAAGTGGACGATCGGCGGCTGGTGCGGAGCGTCCGATGGCGCGCCGATCTGCATTCCGCCGATGGACAAGGATGCCGCCTGTTCGCGCGACGCCCAGTGCAGCTCCGGCGTCTGCGATCCCACGACCAACAAGTGCGCGGGGGCGCCGTCATGAAGACCCGATCCGGCATGTCGCATCCAGGTCTCGCGCGCGGCGTCGCGCTCGTGCTCGCCGCCGCTGCGGCGTCGCTGCCCGCGGCCCGCGCCTTCGGAGCCGAGAAGCAGGCCGTGCTGGTGCTCGCCACCGCCGAGAAGGACGCCGAGCTGGCCGACAACCTCACGGAGATCATCATCGCGCGCGTCGCCCAGAGCACCGGCGCCGAGATCGCCGGCAAGGAGGAGTTCCGCGCGCGCCTCGGCGTCGAGAACGAGCGGCGCGCGCAGGCCTGCCTGGACGACATCGCTTGCCTGGGCCGCGCGGCGGTGTCGCTGGGCGTGCGCCGCATCGTCGCCGGCAGCATCGGCACGCGCGGCAAGCGGTACCTCTTCAACCTCAATCTCGACAACCTCGAGACCGGCAAGGTCGAGAACCGCGTCTTCCGCCTGGTCGAGGGCGGCGTCGAGGATCTGATCCGCGCCGTCCAGGAAGGGACCGACGAGCTCTTCCGCCCGCACGTCGAGCCGGGCAAGATCCAGATTGCATCGATGCCGGAGGGTGCGCGCGTGTCGATCGACAACGCCTACCTGGGCGTGACGCCGCTCATCTCGGGCACGCTGCTCGCCGGCAAGCACAACGTCCGCGTGGAAGCCGACGGGCGCTTCCCCTGGATGTCGAAGGTCGAGGTGCTGCCGTCCCAGGAGCTGCAGATCAAGCTCACCCCCGACAACCTGCCGGAGCGGCGCCGCTGGCCGGGATACGTCGCCTACGGTTCGGCGTCCGCTTCCGTGCTTGCGCTCGCGACCGGCGGCTTTCTCGGCGTGCTGTCCCAGGTCCAGCCCACGGGGACCGACCGCGCCGCTGCGCAGCGCGACGAGCACCAAAAGGTCAACTTCGCCCGCGCGGCCAACATCTCGTTCGGCGCGGGCGCATTTTTAGCTATCGTTTCGCTGTATCATTTCTTACGTTACGGAGACGATATTTTTGGCCGCTCCGAGAAGTACGACGAGTCGCCCTAGGTCCGGCCTCCAGGTTTCCGGTCGGCGAAGGTTACCGTCCGTCGAACCTCTTAAGACGGATTGCTACCCACTGGTAACCGGACGAAATCGTGGCCACCATAACTCGGGAGTCCACAAGGGGATCGCCTTGATGGGTATGTGGCATGGACCTTGCCCATGGGATGGCCATGCTCAGCACTGCGAGAATCTCGAGGAATCCCGCGAGCCAGGCTCGCACCAACTCTAGCGGTCGTCCCCGCACGGCATCGGCGGGGCGCCCAGCCCTCCATACGGTCGAGCGCGCAGGCGCGTCCAGCGCCGCCAGTGACCAGGAGTCGGAGGGCGCCGAACCCGAAGGGGTCGTCGAAGTCGACGTCACGGAAGAGCTCGCAATCGGCGAGCCGACCCCGGCGGCTGACGCCGGCGACGAGATGGCGGAAGACGGCGTGGTGCAGGTTACCGACGTCATCGGCGTCGCCTCGGACAACGACAATGACGTCGACGACTCGGGCGCCACGGCGCACGTCATCGACGTCACCGCGCCAGGCGCGTCGAGCGGTCTCAGCGACCACTCGACCATCGGGGCTTATCTGCATGAGCTCCGTCGCTATCCACTGATGACCCGCGAAGAGGAGCACGACGTCGCGGTGCAGTTCTGCAACACCTCCGACACGCGCCTCGCCGCGCGCCTCATCACCGCCAACCTGCGTCTGGTCGTGAAGATTGCCCAGGAGTACCGGCGCGCGCATCGCAACGTCCTGGACCTGATCCAGGAGGGGAACATCGGGCTCATCCATGCCGTGCAGAAGTACGACCCCTACCGCGGCGTGAAGCTGTCGTCTTACGCGTCCTGGTGGATCCGCGCGTACATCCTGAAGTTCATCCTGGCGAACTGGCGGCTGGTCAAGGTCGGCACGACGCAGGCGCAGCGCAAGCTGTTCTTCAACCTCCGCAAGGAGCGCGAGAAGCTGGAGAAGCAGGGCTTCGAGGTCGAGGCAAAGCACCTGGCGGCGGCGCTGGACGTCACCGAGCAGGAGGTCATCGACATGGAGCGCCGCCTGACGGCGTCGGAGACCTCGCTGGATGCGCCGATGCGCTCCGACGAGCAGGGCGAGCGGCCGCAGGGCGACTTCGTGCGCGCCGCGCCGCAGATGCGGCCCGACAATCAGGTCGAGTCGGGAGAGTTCAGCGAGATCCTGCGCGCCAAGCTGCACGTCTTCGGCAGCACCCTGCGCGACCGTGATCTCGAGATCTTCCGGGACCGGCTGCTCAACGACGAGCCGGCGACCCTGGTTCAGATCGCCGAGAAGTTCGGCGTCACGCGCGAGCGCGTCCGCCAGATCGAGGAGCGCCTGAAGAAGCGGCTGCGCCAGTACCTCGAGACCGAGCTCGGCGACGCGGTCGAGATCAACGACACGGTGGAGTAACGGACGGGACGTCGCGCCGAGCCGACGCTCGGCGCGACGCGGGCCTGCTACTGGCAGGGGCCGGCGGGCGTGGTCGCCATGGCGGTGACCGTGCCCGTCTTCCGGACAGCGTTGCCGGCTGCCAGCGTGGTCGATCCCTCGCCCAGCTCGCAGTTGGGGTTCGCCTCGGGATATTGAAACGCCTTGAGCGTGAACGTGATGTTGCCCGAGTCGGCGAAGGTGGAGTACTCGACCGTGCCGAGCTCGCCAGTCGTCGCCGTCTTGCAGTGCGCGGGATCGAGGACGACGTCGTCGCTCGACGCTCCGGTCACGACCAGGTGGCAGCTATAGATCGAGCCGATCTTCACGACGTCGAATCCACTGCCGAACTTGAGATCGAGGTCGTAGTAGCTGTAGCTGCTGCAGGCTCCGGCGCTCAAGCCCAGCCACAAGACCGCCGGTACGAGAAACAGCCTCGCCATAGTCCGGTTCTTGGGATTCTGGCTCTCTGCGTTTTTCATCGGCCTTCTCCATAGCAAGCGAGATAGCCCATCGGGCACGGCGCGACGTCGCCGCCGTTGACCGAATGGAGGATCTTGGACGTTGCGTACGCCGCGCCGGCCGCGAAAACCAGCACGCCGCCCACGATCGCCCAGAACTGCCACTTCTGATAGATGGGCGGGCCCTCGTCGACCGGCTTTTTCTTCGCGAGCTCGGCCTCGGCCGCCGCTTGCTTCTTGGCCGCCTCCACGGCCGGATCCTTCGGCGCGTCGGGGTCGGCCGCCTGCAGCTGATACTTTTCCTTCGGCTTTTCGCTGTCGGTCGCGCCGCCGAACTCGCCAGCGCCCTCGCCGGGATCGGCCGCACGCACCTGAGACGAAAGCAACATCAAGGCCGCAACGCCGCCGATGATCACCACACCCAGTTTCGATCGCGTCAACGGAATTCGTGAGGTCGGTGAATTCATGCGCGCATATTACATGAGACGAGTCTGGATGGTAGACGGCCCGAAGGCCTCCGCGGTACCCACTGCGTCGAAAGTCGTTCAGGAGTCCCAGGGGTTGCATCCCGGATCTCGGTGGTTACCTTCGGGCCTCCAGGAGGTGCAGACATGACCGATCCGGACACCATCGCCAAGCGAGCCTACGAGTTGTTTCTTGCGCGGGGCTCGGAGCCGGGGCGCGAGATGGACGATTGGTTGCAAGCGGAGGCGGAGCTGAACGCGTCGGCTGCCCCCCATGAGGTCCAAGCCAGAGACGATCATCCGGCCCCGGAGACCGGCGAGGAATCCGAGCCGGCGATCGACCGCGACCGGCGGGCGTCCGGCAAGCGGACGGGCGGCACGCGCCGGACCGCGCGCCAGCCTCACACGCATTGAGCGGGCCCACGCCGTCGCGCGTGCAGATGGCCTCGGACGTCAGGCCTCGGGCCCGCGAGGTCTGAGGCCGGTTGTGTAACCGAAGGACCGCCGGATACTCTATCGAGCATGGGTGGAGACCAAGCAAAGCCGAGTGGACCCGATCTCACGGCGGGCATCGCGCTCACCGAGCTCGCCGACGGAAAGCCGATCGTCGGTCAGGCGGGCGAGGACACCGTGCTGGTCGTGCGCCAGGGTGACGAGATCTTCGCGCTCGGCGCCAGCTGCAGCCACTACGGGGGGCCACTCGCCGAAGGCGCATTCGACGCGCAGGGCGTGCGCTGTCCCTGGCACCACGCCTGCTTCGACCTGCGCACCGGCGAGGCGCTGCGCGCTCCGGCCCTCAATCCCCTCCCCTGCTATGACGTGATCCGCAGCGGCGATCGCGTCAAGATCGGCGCGCGGAAGGCGCCGCGCCCGGCGCCGGTGGCGGTGGCGTCGCCCGCAGTCCTCATCGTCGGCACCGGCGCGGCCGGCCACGCCGCGGCGGAGATGTTGCGGCGCGAGGGCCACCAGGGAACCATCGTCATGGCCGGCACCGACGCCGACGCGCCCTACGATCGCCCGAATCTGTCCAAGGACTACCTGGCGGGCAACGCGCCCGAGGAGTGGATCCCGCTGCGCCCGCGCGAGTTCTACGACGAGCACAAGATCGACTTGCGCACCGGCACGCGCGTGACGGCCATCGACGCGCGCAAGCGCGTGGCGACGCTCGCCGACGGGAAGACCGTCACCTGGGAGGCGCTGCTGCTCGCCACCGGCGCCGAACCGGTGCCGCTGACGGTGCCGGGCGCCGACCGGCCGCACGTGCACACGCTGCGCTCGCTGGCCGACAGCCGCGCCATCATCTTGCGCGCCGGTGGCGCTCTGTTGCGCGCCGGCGACGCCAAGCGCGCGGTGGTCGTGGGCGCCAGCTTCATCGCGCTCGAGGCGGCGGCGGCGCTGCGCGCGCGCAAGATGGACGTCGCGGTGGTGGCGCCCGACGAGACGCCGCTGGCGCGCGTGCTCGGCCCCGAAGTCGGCAAGTTCCTGCGCGGCGTGCACGAGGAGCATGGCGTCGTCTTCCACCTGGGCCAGCAGGTGCAGTCCATCGGCGACACGGACGTCGTCCTTGCGAACGGCACGCGCCTCGAGGCGGACCTGGTCGTCGTCGGCATCGGCGTGCGGCCGCTGACGGCGCTCGCCGAGTCGGCCGGCGTCGCGCTCGATCGCGGCATCAAGGTCGACGCGCACCTGGCGACCAGCGTCCCCGGCATCTACGCCGCCGGCGACGTCGCGCGCTTCCCGGACCCGGTCAGCGGCGAGGCGGTGCGCATCGAGCACTGGGTGGTCGCGCAGCGCATGGGGCAGACGGCGGCGCGCAACATCCTGGGGCAACGCCAGAGCTTCACGGCGGCGCCGTTCTTCTGGAGCGTGCACTACGACCTCCAGATAAACTACGTCGGGCACGCCGAGCGCTGGGACCGCGTCGACATTCACGGCCGCCTCGGCGACCGCGACTGCACCATCGCCTACCGCGTGGCGCCCGACACCGACCGCGAGCAGACGCTGGCGGTTGCGACCATCGGGCGTGACAAGGTGAGCCTGGCCGCCGAGACGGCGTTCGAGCAGCACGATCGCGCCGCACTACGCACGTTCGGACGGACGCGGTAAGGTCGCTGCATGGCTCGAGCGGCCCTGCTGGGCGCGCTGCTCCTCTTCGTCGCCGGGCGCTGCCTGGTGCCGATGGACGAGACCGATCTGTTCTTCAACCTGCGCCTCGGCGAGATCGTTCTCCAGACGCACCACGTACCGACGACGAACGTCCTCTCGTTCACCTGGCCCGACGCGCGCGACGTCAACCTGGCCTGGCTGTTCCAGATCGTGCTCGCCCTCGCGCAGCGCGCCGGCGGTATCCCGGCGACGGTGTTCCTGAAGACGGTGTTCGTGGTGGCGACGTTCGCCACGCTCTGGCGCGTGGGGCGGCGGCGCGGCGCGCATCCGGCGCTGCTGGCGGCGATCCTGGCGCTCGCGGCCTGGGCGGCCGAGCCGCGCTTCGTCGAACGGCCCCACCTCGTGACGTTCCTGGGACTGGCGCTCATGATGCTCGCCGTCGAGCGCGCCGAAGCGGGCCATCGTCGCGCCCTGTGGGCTCTGATTCCAGCAGGGTTGATATGGGCCAACGCCAACTCCTGCTTCTTCCTGGCGCCGGTGGTGCTGCTGCTCTATGCGCTGGGCGCGGTGCTCGACGATCGACGCGCCGATGCGCGCGTGGCCGCGCTGGTCGCCGCCGCGCTGGTGCCGATCATCTTCGCGACGCCGTCGCGCGCCGCCGCGCTCGGCTACATCGCGAACCACTTTCGCATGCCGAGCCTGCGCCCGCTGCAAGAGTACCGCGTGGCGACCTGGCCGCTCGACGGGCCGTTCTTCTTCCTCGTGGCGGGCGTCGCGGCGGCGATCGCTTGCGCGCCGCGCGGGCGCTGGCGGACGCTGCTGCCGGTGATCGCGCTTGGCCTCCTCGGCTGGCGGCGCGTTCGCTTCGTCGCCGAGTTCGCGCTGCTGGCAGCGCCGGCCATCGCGGCGGCGGCCAGCGAACGGCTGCGGCGAGCGCAAGCGACGCGGAGCGGCGCCGAAGCGCCGGCCGGCCCGACGCCCGCGAGCGCGATCGTCGCCGGCGCGGTCGTCGCATCGCTGTTGCTCCTCGCGATCGCGCCGCGCGTGGCCGACGCTGGCCCTGGCCGCCCCTGGATCGATGTCGGCGTCGAGCCCGGTTTGGTGCCACAGGCGGCGATCCGGTTCGCGGAGCAGGAAGGGTTGCGCGAGCGCATGTACAACGATCTCGAGGTCGGCTCGTACCTGACCTGGGACGGCTGGCCGCGCTATCGCGTGTTTCAGGATCCACGCATCAACGGGTACCCCGACGCGTTTCACGCGATCTTGCGGCGCGCCGATCTGACGCGCGCCGAGTGGCAGGACTTGATGGACCGCTTCGGCGTCACGTCGGCGCTCATCACCTATCCGTCGCTGAACCCGCGCGGCGCGCTGTTCGATCCGGCGCGCTGGGCGCTGGTCTACCGCGAGAGCGACGCGCTGCTCTTCGCGCGCCGCACGCCCGAGCGCGCGACCAGCATCGCCGCGCGCGAGATCCCGCTGACCTTCCGCTTCGACGCCGCGGCCGGCCTCGTCGCGGAGCCGCTTCTGGATCGCCCCGCGAACTCGCCGGTGGGCATGTGCCAGTGGAGTCTGCGGGTCGGGGATGTCCTCTTCGAGACCAACGCGACGGCGCGCGCGCAGGCGGCGTATCGAACCGCCGCGAGCTGCCTCGATCCGCCGCACCGGCGCACGCTGGCGTCGCTCGACCTGCAGCTCGGTGACGCGGAGGAGGCGGTGCGCTTGCTCGCCCAGCTGCCCGATCCGGAAGCGCGCGTACGCCTCGGCTTCGCGCTGCTGCGGCTCGCGCGCGGCCAGGAAGCGCTGGCGGACTTCCAGGCGGTGGCCCGCGCCGCTGGCAACGTCGAAGCGACGCTGGGTGGCGCGCTGGCGCTCGAGGCCCTGCACCGCAATGACGAGGCCGTTGCTGCGTTCCGCGATTTCTTGCGGCGCGCGCCGGACCACGTCGGCGCCGCGGAAGCGCGCGCACACCTCGATCGCCTGACCGCGCCGCGCTGAGCGCAACCCCCGATTGGGATCAGCTGCCGCGCAACGCGGTCAGCAGCTTGGTCACGCTCTGGCGGGCGTCGCCGAAGAGCATCAGCGTGTTGTCGTTGTAGCAGACGGGATTGTCGACACCGGCGTAGCCGGCGGCCATGCCGCGCTTGAGCATCACCACGCGCGTCGCCTTCCACACCTCGAGCACCGGCATGCCGTAGATCGGGCTCGACGTGTCGGTCTGCGCGCTCGGGTTGACGATGTCGTTGGCGCCGATGACCATGACCACGTCGGTCTTCGGGAACTCGTCGTTGATCTCGTCCATCTCCTTGACGATCTCGTACGACACGCTGGCCTCGGCCAGCAGCACGTTCATGTGCCCGGGCAAGCGGCCCGCGACCGGATGGATCGCGTACTCGCACTTGATCCCCTTCTCGATGAGCAGCGACGAGATCTCCTTGACCGGGTGCTGCGCCTGCGCGACGGCCATGCCGTAGCCAGGTACGATGATCACGCTTCGGGCCGCGAGCAACAGCTCGGCGACCTGCTCGACGTTCGTCTCGGTCACCTTGCCCGCCGGCTCGGCCGGGGCACCGGCCGGCCGCGACGCCGGCTCGGCGCCGAACCCGCCGAGCACGACGTTCCAGATCGACCGGTTCATCGCGCGGCACATGATGTAGCTGAGGATGGCGCCGCTGCTGCCGACGAGCGCGCCGGTGATGATCAGCAAATCGTTCGACAGCATGAACCCGGCGGCGGCCGCCGCCCAGCCCGAGTAACTGTTGAGCAGCGACACGACGACCGGCATGTCGCCGCCGCCGATGGCCATCACCAGGTGCACGCCGAGGACGAGCGCGATGGCCGTCATCACCAGCAGCGGCGCCAGCCCGCCGTCGAACAGGCCGCCGCCGGCCAGAGCGCCAGGGGCGCGCACAACGATCGCTTCGGGCGCGCGCAGGAACATCGCGCCCAGCGCGACGCAGGCCAGGAGCATCACGATGTTCAGCAGGTGGCGCCCCGGCAACAGCAGCGGCTTGCTGCCGAGGGTGCCGCGCAGCTTGCCGAACGCGATGATCGACCCGCTGAAGGTCACGGCGCCGACCAGCACGCCGACGAAGATCTCGGTCAGGTGCACCGTGCGCGCCGCCGCGATCTCGGCGCCGGGTTGCAGGTACGTCGCGATGCCGACCAGCACGGCCGCCGCGCCGACGAAGCTGTGCAGCATCGCCACCAGCTCCGGCATCGACGTCATCGCCACGCGCGCCGCGAGGAAGGCGCCCACGACGGCTCCAACCCCGAGGGCCGCGCCGAGCACGCCGAGCGCGGTCAGGCTGTTGGCCGCCACCTCGCTGCCGCCAGTGGCCGACGGCCCGGGCAAGAGCAGCGCCACGGCCGTGACCAGCACGGCGAGGAGCATGCCGATGGTCCCGAATGCGTTGCCGCGACGAGCGCTCTCCTGCGTCGAGAGCCCGCGAAGGCTCAGGATGAAGAGCATGCTCGCCGCCAGGTAAGCGATCCCTCTCAGTGCGCCTATCATCATCGTCGTTGCGCCCAACTTACTTGCGGAACATGCGCAGCATGCGCTGCGTGACCAGGAATCCACCCGCGACGTTGATCGACGCGAGCAGGATCGCGACGCCGCCCAAGATCGCGGCGACGCCTGCCAGCTCGCCGGCGCCCGTGCCCGCTCCAGCGGTCACGACCAGCATGCCGCCGATGAGGATGATGCCGCTGATCGCGTTGGTCACGCTCATGAGCGGCGTGTGCAGCGCGGGCGAAACGTTCCAGACGACGTGCCAGCCGACCACGACGGCGAGCAAGAACACCGTCAAGTGCTGCAGGAGCTCGGGCGGTCCGAACAACCCGGCCGCGCCCAGCAGCAGCACCGCCGCGACGAGCCCGATGCGCCCGCCCGCCGAACCGCCGTTGGTCGGCGCCGTGTGGCGCGCGTCCGACTTGGGCGCTGCGGCCGGC
The DNA here is from genome assembly GCA_964571275.1 of uncultured Myxococcales bacterium. Lineage (GTDB taxonomy): Bacteria > Myxococcota_A > Polyangia > Fen-1088 > Fen-1088 > DASRQZ01. The sequence continues at coordinate 836 of CAZNCQ010000200.1, read as the reverse complement.
GGCGGCGCCGCCGCGCGCGTCGGCGGCGGCTTGGGCGGCGGCCACATGAGCTCGCCGTCCTTGAGGACCAGCACGCCGCGGTGGATCTCGTCCTCCAGGTTGATCTGGATCGGGCTCTCGCCGTTGCCGCCGGTGCGCACCAGATCTTTGAGCAGGTTGTAGACCGTCGTCGCGTAGAGGTCGCTCGACTGGCGCGCCATTCGGCTCGGCAGATCGGTGAACCCGATGAGGGTGACACCAAACTTCTGTACGACCTTGTCGCGCTCGGTGAGCGGGCAGTTCCCGCCCTGCTCGGCTGCCATGTCGACGATCACGGACCCGTGCGCCATGCTGACCACCGCACCCGAGGTGATCAGTTGTGGCGCCGGCTTGCCCGGGATCAGCGCCGTCGAGATGATGATGTCCGACTGCTTCGCGTGCTGCGCGATCAGCGACTGCTCGGCGGCGAGATAGGCCTCGCTCATCTCTTTCGCGTAGCCGCCCGCGCCCTCGCCGGACTCGTTGAAGTGAAAGTCGATGAACGAAGCGCCCAGGCTCTCGACCTGCTCGCGCACCGCCGGTCGCGTGTCGAACGCGCGCACGACGGCGCCCAGGCTGCGCGCAGCCGCGATCGCCGCCAGGCCGGCGACGCCGGCGCCGAGGACCAGCACCTGCGCCGGCTTGGCGCGCCCCGCGGCCGTCATCTGGCCCGGGAAGAACCGACCGAAGTTGTTGGCCGCTTCGATCACCGCGCGATAACCGGCGATGTTCGCCATCGCCGAGAGCGCGTCCATGCGCTGCGCGCGCGTGATGCGCGGGATCGCGTCCATCGCCAGCACCGTCGCCTTGCGCGCGGC
>CAZNCQ010000199.1:0-13426 GCA_964571275.1 uncultured Myxococcales bacterium | reverse complement strand
GCGTGCTCTCCTGACCGAGATCGTTGCCGTAGTAGAGGTGATAGATCGGCGCCACACCGTCGTAGAGCGCGGTCTTCTTCACGCTCTTCAGTGACAGCACCTGGGTGTGGAAGTCGTAGTCCTCCTGCGCACCGCCGGTGCACAGCGTGACGTGATGATGCCGTTGGATCGTGGGGGCAGTTTCGGGCGAGCTTTGGGTCATGGCGTCCTCCCGGGGGTGGGGCAGCTCCAAGCGCCGCGCGCGTCGATTCTGGCGCGCGGTTCGGGCGGCGCCAAGGCGTTTCGGTCGCCGTCGCGCAGCACGCGGAGTCGCCGGCGCCCGCCAGAATCGGTCAGCGAATCGGGGCCCATGGGACGAAAACCGCTGTCCCATGGGACAACCGCCACGCTCCGAGGCGCGGACGGCGAGAAAGGCGCGCGGAGCGTGCGGCGGATCGCGCTCGGGTCGATCTCAGCCTTGGCCTGCCCGTTGCTCATCTGGTCGGCGGTCGCAATCGAACCGCCGCCCGCTCCGGGCGGCCAACCCCGACTCGAAAGGATCGACCTTCATGAAGCGCCTGTCATTTGCTCTCGCGATGCTCCCTCTCGCCCTGCCGGCCGTCCTCTCGCCCCTGGCCTGCGACGTCCCGCCGGGCGCAGCGCCCGACGAGGCGGTGGCTGAACGCGAGGGCGCGCAGACGCTCTGCCTCGGCCGGCCGTGCACGACGGCGCCGATTCAGGTGCCCATCAACCCGGTGCCCATCACCCTGACGTTGTTCCCGGGCCCCACCGACTTCGTCGACATCACCGCCGGGTCGAGCCACACCTGCGCGCGCCGGCACGACGGCAATCTCTATTGCTGGGGGCGCGACGACCTGGGACAGGCGGGCATCTCGGCGACGAAGACCTGCGCGTCGGGCAGCGGCTGCGTCGACAAGCCGATGCTCACGATGACCGGCGCCGCCGCCGTCGACGCCGGCCTCGACCACACCTGCGCGCTCGACACCGCCGGCCACGCCTCGTGCTGGGGCAGCAGCAGCTCCGGCCAGATTGGCGACGGGGTCTACGGGTCGACCACGCAGCCCATCGCGGTCTCGCCGCCGGCGGGAGCGCCGGGGCCGCTGGTGTTCACGACGATCAGCGCCGGCGGCAACTCGACCTGCGGCACGACCGCGGGCGGCATCTATTGCTGGGGCGGGATCGGCGGCGGCCTCGCGGCGTACGCGCCGTCGGTGGTTCCGATCTCCGTCGGCGGTTGGTTCACCTACCTGGCCACCAAGGTCAGCGTCGGCGCCGAGCACGCCTGCGCCTACTACCCTTACGCCTACGCCAACCAGTACGACGTCGACTGCTGGGGCATGAACCAGAACGGCCAGGCCGGCAGCGATCCACACACCTATCCGTTCGTGGTCCTCGACGGCGGCACGCAGCTGGGCACGCAGGTGTCCCGCGCCGCGACGCAGAACGACTTCACCTGCGCCGATCAGATGAACGGCACCGTGCAATGCTTCGGCGACGGCTACTGGGGCCAGCTGGGCAACGGCACCAGCGGCGCCACCGCGTCGACGTACGTGCCCTCGATCGTCGGACAGACCGCGGGCGTCGCCCAGGCGCTGTCGCGCGTGGTCACCGGCGTCGTGCACGCGTGCGCGCTCGACCCGAGCGGCGCGGCCTGGTGCTGGGGCAACGGCTACAGCGGCCAGCTCGGCAACAACAGCGCGAACCCGTCGTCGATCCCGGTTGCGGTCGCGGGCGGCCACACCTTTCGCGCGCTCGCCGCCGGCTGGTACCACACCTGCGGCGTCGGAAACGACAACCACCTCTGGTGCTGGGGCAGCAACAGCGACGGCCAGCTGGGCACGCAGTATCCGGGCGGCTGGGTTTCGAGCCCAGTGCAGGCGATCGACCCGAGCTAGATCAGGGCAGCCCGATCACCGGGAAGGGCGCCGGCCGCAGCACGTTCGTGCCCTCGCCGAGCTGGCTGTGGTTGTTCACGCCCCAGCACAGCACGGCGCCGCCGCGGCGGCGCGCGCAGCTGTGCGCGCCGCCGACGGAGATGCCGACCGCGTCCTCGATCGAGCGCGCGTCGGCGGGCGACAGGCGGATCACGCGCGGTCCCATGGTGCCGTCGCCGATCGCGCCGAACTCGTTTCGGCCCCAGCACGACACCCGGCCCGACCGGCGGAGCGCGCACACGTGCAGGTCGCCGGCCGCCACCTGAATCGCGTCGGTGATGGCGGGCACCAGCGTCGGCCGCGCCCGGTCGTCGCGCGAGCCGTCCCCGAGCTGGCCGGTGTAGTTGTTGCCCCAGCACAGGACGTCCCCGGTCCGCCGCACGCCGCACATGAAACCGGCGCTCTTGCTGAGGTCGGGGTTCTTCTTGCCCGCCTGCGTGTTGTTGGCGATCGCGACGCTGACCATGCCGTCGGCGCCGGGCACCGCCGCCGGCATCGTGCGCGCCTCGGTACGGTCATCGCCGAGCTGGCCGCTCTCGTCGGCGCCCCAGCACAGCAAGCGCCCGTCGGACGCGGTCGCGCAGGTGTTCGAGCCGCCCGCGAAGATTCGCTCGACCGGCGGCAAACCAGGGACCGGCGCCGGTGCCTCGGCGCCGATCGAAGGCTCGCGCCCGAGCTGTCCGCTTTCGTTGGCGCCCCAGCAGCTGACGACGCCGCCCGCGAGCAGCGCGCATGCGTGCTGGCGGCCGGCGACGATCGTCTCGGCGCCGGTCAGGCCGGGCACCTCGAGCGCGACGCGGCTCAGGTTCGGCGACGGGCGGCCAAGCTCGCCGCGCACGTTGCGGCCCCAGCACCAGACGTGCCCGTCGTTGGTGACCGCGCAGCTGTGCACTTCGCCCAGCGCCACGTCGCGCACGCCGCTCACCGACGTCATCACCGGCGCGCCGTGGATTTCGAGGGTGCCGTCGCCGAGCTGCCCGCGGCTGTTGTTGCCCCAGCACGCCAGGCGATCGCCGCGCAGCGCGCAGTTGTGCGAGCCGCCGCTCCACAGGCCGGCGCGGCCGACGACGAACGGAACGTTCGAGACGTGATCCGGGACGTGGTGCCGCGGCCACGCGATCGCGATCAGCACCGTGGCCGCCAGCGCGATGCCAAGCGGTGTACGCCGGCGCCAGCCTCGGGGCGCGCCGGCGGTGATCACCGCCCCCACCGACGTGCTCACCGAGGTCGTGCTCTCGGCGCGCGCAAAGCCGCTGGAGCTCCGACTCGCGGCGCGCGCTGTCGGATCGCCGGCGGCGGTTTCGCCGGCGCCGGAGCGAGCCTCGCTCTCCGCGAGCGCCTTGGCCGCGTCGATGACCCCGCGACGTTCGTCGCGCATCGAAGAGAGCTCGGCGTCGAGGAATCCCGCCAGATCGAACGGCCCCTCGGCCAGCGCCAATTCGGCGGCGATCTGCTCGAGCCGCGTCGCCGCCGCCAGCGCGTTCGGCGGGCGCAGCGTGCGATCCTTGGCCATGAGCTCGAACAGCAGCGCCGCCAGCTCGGGCGGCACGTCGCGCTCCTCGAAGATGTCGGGCGCCGGCTCGTCGAGGATCCGGCGCGCGATCGCCGCGCTGTCGTCGCCGTCGTAGAGCCGCACGCGCGTGAGCGTCTCGTGCAGCACGACGCCGAGCGCGAACAGGTCCGAGCGCCCGTCCAGCTCTTGAAAACGTAGATACTCGGGCGCCATGTAGCCGACGTTGCCCTTGAGCACGCCGACGCGCGTCTGCTCGACGTTGTCGCGCGCCTTGGCGATGCCGAAGTCGGCCACGCGCACGAGGCCGTCGAAGCCGATGAGCAGATTCTTGGGCGAGATGTCGCGATGGACGACGCCCAGCAAGGTGCCCTGCGCCGAGACCAGCTCGTGCGCGGCGTGCAGCCCGCGGGCCGCCTGCGCGAGCACGATCACGCAAAATGCGATTGGCAGCGGCTGATCGCGCGGCTGGACGCGCGCCAGCACCTCGGCCAGCGATGGGCCGTCGACGTAGTCCATGAGCAGGAACGGGCCTTCGGCGTCCTCGCCGACCTCGAGCGCCGCGGCAACGTTGGGGTGGCGGATGAGCCCGGCCAGCCGCGCCTCGTCGAGGAACATGGCACGGAACGCCGCGTCGCCGCGCAGGTGCGGATGCAGCCGTTTTCGCGCGAAAAGCCGCGAAAACCGGCCTTGATGCCGGGCGACCAGCTCGATGTACCCCATCCCCCCCTCGGCGATCCGGAGGATCACGACATCGCGGACTGGCTCCGGCGCTGCCGAAGTCATGCCCGCGGATCATATAACATCAGGGCATGTCCCTGGACCAAGCCGACACATCCCATTGGAACGCCGTGTTGGCGCTGGCGCCGATCGGCACGGCCGCCGCCACTGACGACGGCAGCCCGGCACGCGCGTGGCACAGCCTGGCGCGCGGAGAGGCCGAAGCGCTGGAGCCGCGCATGGCGGACCTGTTCGCGCTGGCGTCCGCATCTCGCGACCCGCGATTGGTCGTCGAGGTGACCGCGCTGCGCGCGCTGGTGCTGGCGTCGCTGGCGAAGACCGGCGACGCGCTGACCTTCGCTCGGCGCGCGTCGCTGATGGCGCGCACCGAAGCCGAGCCCGACGCCGAGCTGCTGGCCAATATCGTGCTCGCGCGCATGCGCCGACACGTCGGCAAGCCACACCTGGCGGTGCGAATCCTCGACGCGCTCGCGCGCCTGGTGCCGGAGGCGCCGCGCGCCTGGCTCGAGTGGGAGCGCCTGCTGGCCGGCGGCACCTCGCCCATCGACGCGCTCGAGCCCGAGCCGGACGCGACGACGTCGGCGACGACGGCAGCCACGGCCGCGCGGGCGCCGATGCCGACCACGACGCCCGCGCGCACGGGCCGCCGGTTGCTGCTGGCCGCGCGAGCCGGCGATCGCGCCGAGTTCGAGCGCGCCGCGGCCGATCTGACGGACGCGACCGTCACGTGGACCGACGTGCAAGACGAGGCGCGCGCGTTGATCGCGCTCCTGGATCCCGATCGCGCCGTCCCCGATTCGCTGCGAGAGTTTCGCCATGGCACCGACGAGGCCCTGCGGTACGGCCTCTTCGGCGCGCGGGTCGCGCCCGGCGAACAAGAGCCCGGCATCAACGTCTTCGCCCTCGCACGCCCGGGAGAAAAGGGACGCCGCGTGCTGATCGACGGCCTGGGCCTGTTCGCGCCCGGCCGCCTGATCGCGTGCGAGGAGGGCGCGCGGCGCGCGCACGGACGCACCGACTCCGGGCTGGCGATGCTGGTGCTCGCGGGGCCGGACCCGACGTCCGAGGCGGAGTTCTTCCGCCGCGTCTACGGGTTCGCGTATTCGCCGCGCACCCACCGCGGTGTGCTCGACGTCTTGCTCCACCGCATGCGCAAGCGCATCGAGCCGAGCGGCACGATCACACGCACCGACGGTCACCTGGCGCTGAGCCTGCGCGTCGCCGTGGCCGTCGCCGATCCGCGCTGCGCTCCGCCGGCGGCGGCGCGCATCCTGTCGGCGCTGGCGCGCCAGCCGCTCGCCACCGCGGACGGAGTGGCTGCGCGTCTCGGCATCACGTTGCGCGCGGCGCAGCTCGCGCTGCAGCAACTGGTGAACGACGGCGCCTGCGTCGCGCGCCGCATGGGCCGGCATCTAGAGTTCCAGCTCTGCGACTCCACGTTCCGCGAGCCCACCGGCACCGACGCCCTGCGACGCAAAGGCTCCGACCCGGCAATGGCCAAGCCCTGATGGCCAAGCCCTGATCAGGGCGCGCTGGTGATCTTGAGCATGACCACGCCGTGCGCGGGCACGCCGGTCGCGGTGTAGCTGTCGCTGAACGTCCCCACGGCGACGTGCTGCCAGAGATCACGCACGGTCGCGCTGCCGGCGGAGATCCCGATGTCGGTCCAGCGCACCGTGATCGAGGCTGCGGCCGTCCCGCGGTTGAAAAGCGCGACCGCGCGCGTGTTCGTGCCGGCGAGCGGCTTCGACCAGATCTGGAGGTTCGTGGCCGGCGTCGCGACGACCTGACCCTGAATTCCCAGCGGATCTTGATCGACCGCAATCACGTCGGCGTTGGTCAGGATCGCCTGCGTCGCCGCGGTCATCGAGCGGATGTCGTTGCCGGCGATCAACGGCGCCGCCAGCATCGCCCACAGGCTGAAGTGGCTGCGATCCTCGTCGGCGGTGAGGCCCTTGCCCACCTCGAGCATGTCGGGATCGTTCCAGTGCCCTGGGCTCGCGAAGCGCGCGAGCGACGCGTCCTGGTCAATCAGCGACAGCACCGACGCCCAGCTGGCGTTGATGTCGAAGCCGATGCGCCACATGTTGGCGACGGTGCCGAAGTTCCAGCCCGGCGTCGTCGGTGGATCCAGATCGTTGGTGCCGTTGCCCGGGTTGATGCTGAAGACGATCGGTCGCCCCGCCGCGCGCAGGCCGTTGCCCATCGTGGTGATCGACGCACGGTTGCCCTGGCAGAGATCGTACTTGAGAAAGTCGACGCCCCACGACGCGAACGTCTGCGCGTCCGCGGCCTCGTGATTCAGGCTGCCGACGGCGACGCTGGGCGTGCTGGGGCCGTAGACGCCGACGCAGGTGTCGGTGTTGGCCGATTCGTAGATGCCCAGCTTCAGTCCCTTGCCGTGCACGTAGGCGGCCAGCGCGGGGATGCCGGTCGGGAACTTCGTGGTGTCCCACTGCAGTTTGCCGCTGGCGTCGCGCCCGTTCATCCAGCAGTCGTCGAGGTTGACGTACTGGTAGCCGGCCGCCGCCATGCCGCTGCTGACGAACGTGTCGGCGACGCCGCGGATCAGCTGCTCGGTGATCGAGCACTGGAACGTGTTCCACGAATTCCAGCCCATCGGCGGCGTCGCGGCCAGGATCGACGGGGCGCTGCCGTCGACGCCGTCAACGCCCGCGTCGGCGGCGTCAGCAACGTCGGCCGATGCGTGGTCAGCCAGGCTATCGCCGCCGGTGTCGATGGCGGCGTCGACCGCGTTGCCGCCCGCACCCGAGCCCCCCGCGCCCGAGCCCCCCGCGGCCGCGCCGCCCGCGCCGGACCCACCGGTGCCGATCGCGGCCCCGGCCGCGCCGCCGACTCCCGTGTCCGAGCTGCTCGAATGACATCCCACCGATGATGCGATGACCGCCGTCACGACCCAGCCAAACACCGCGATTCTTTTCAGAACGTGCCGCATGCGCGCAAAGTGGCGTCAGGTGCGCGGATCGGCTCAATCGACGGAGGCGTCGACGCCGGGCGGCGCGGCGGAAAACAGCGCGCCGGCAAACAGCCGGCCGATCTCGTCGGCGCTCAGCGCCCGCCGATAGAGCATCACCTCGTCGAGGCGGCCCGGGAAGAGCTCGGTCGGCACGCCGGTGGCGTCGTTGCCGTTGCCGCCGATGATGAGCGGCGTGGTGTCGGGCGCGAAGCTGCCGGTGATGGCCTGAAAGGCGACCTGCACGCCGTTGACGTAGAGCCGCGCCGTCATCCCGTCGTAGGTGCCGGCCAGGTGCACCCAGGTGCGCGGGACGACGGTATCGGTCCCGCTCAGCAACGCGGTGGCGGTCGCCGTGGTGATGAACAGGCTCGGCTTCACGTCGGCGTTCAGCGAGAGGTGATAGTGCTGCTCGATGGTGCTGCCGATCTGCCGCGACGCCGCGGTCCCCCAGTTCATGATGGTCCCCTCCAGGTAGACCCAGCCGGCCACCGTGATGCGATCGACGATCGCGTCGATGGACGCCGACGGCGTGACGTTCACCCACCCCGCCCCGCCGAGCTCGAGCGCGGTTCCCGATCGACCGGCGACCCATCCCGTATTGGCGTTGATGCCGATCAGCGAGCCGTTGTTGCCGCGCCCCGAGCCATCATGCGCGGTCGCGCTTCCGGGGCCGTCGTCGAGCTTCCAGTAGCCGACCAGGTCGTCGAGCAGCCCGGGCGCGATGCAACCCGCGGCGTCGGCGCCGGCGCAGGGGTCGGGCGGCGGGTCGACCGCGATCAAGATCTGAGACGAACAGGCGCTCGCCGACACGCACGCGGCGCTCGCGAGCGCCACGGCGAGCCGCTCAGAAGGTCGCAAGCATCCCCCCATGCGCAAAGATGGACGGTCGATTCAGGTGCGCCAGATCCATGTCACCGACACGCACGACCACCGACGGCCAGGTCATCACACCCTCGGCCTCGGCGGTGAGCGCCAGGTGGGAGCCTAGCGCGATAGCGACGCCGCCGCCCGCGTCGACGAGCGCGGAGAACGCCGACCCATCGTGCTCGCGCGCGGCGGGCGCGCCGGTGCCCTGCACGCCCAGGTGGTGCACGCCCACGGCCATCGACAACATCGGCTGCACGCGGCGGTCAGAGCGAAACAGTCGCACGATGCCCAGCGACAGCATCGCGCGATCGAGCCGCGCGCCGGTTCCGTCGGGGGCGGACACGCTGGCGCCGGGGCCGAGCCCGGCCAGGCTCACGCGCACGCCGACGCCGCGCTCAGGCCCATAGGTCAACGCGATCTCGGGCGCCCAGGACGCGGGCACCGAGTCGAAGCCGGCGAACAGCCCCGCGCCGACCGCCAGCCGCAGCCGCCGCGCGTAGGGCGAGCCGGGCGTAACATCGGACGACAGCCCGCCGGCAGCGTCGCCGCCGCGTCCCGACCCGGCGATGTCGAGCGGCCACAGACCGGGCAAGCTCGCGCGCAGGAAATCGACGGTCTCGACGGCCAGCTGCGCCGCGGCGCGATCGCCGTTGCTCGAGTGGATCTGCACCCGCTGCACGGTCGTGGTGCGGCTCATGCGGTTCGACACCCAGACCGCCACGCCCGCCGAGCCCTCGTCGGGATCGCGCACGATCGCGAACACCGCCACCGGCGACAGATCGCCGCCGGCGCGATCGATCTGCACCATGAGGTCGACACCCGGCTCGAGGGGGCGCGTCACGACCTGGAACAGCGCCGCGCCGAACTCGCCGGCGATGCGCACCGTCGCGTTGCGCATCAGCTCGTCCTCGACCGGCGGCGACAGCACCAACACCAGGCCGCGCCAGGGATGCTCGGCCGTCATCTCGGCGAAGGCATCGCTCTGCCAGCGGGGGACCGGCGCCAAGACGAGCAAGCTCGCGATCACCGCCGCCGGCCCTGCTTTCATCGACCGGCGCCTGCAGGGGCGCATGGGAAACAGGGCAACACGTCTGCGCTCCTTTGGCAACGAGTTCGCGCACGGAGGCGCGAATCGATCATCCCGTCATTCCGTCGCTGGAGCTCGGCCGCGCCGTGCCATCCGCCGCCGCAGCTCGCGGAGCGCGAACGCTCACATCTCGATCATCAGACCGGCGACCCAGGTCGTATCGCTGAGCCTCAGCACCGAAGACGAGCCGAAGCCGTCGAGTCCGAGGTGCGTGATCTCCCCGAACAGCGAGATGCCGTTGACGCCGGTCTCGCTGTCCATGGTCCTCATCGCCTCCGCGTCGATGAACGACAGGTCCAGCGTGACGCCGGCGGCGGCGTTCCAGCCAAAGGTGCGGCCCTGAAGCGAGCTCGTCTTCGCGGTGTCGGAGATCGACCAGATCGCGCAGTCTAACCCCAGTTTCGCGTACGGAACGACGGGCGACGAGTAGCGCTCGTGCAGGAAATCGGCGCGATAAACCGCCATCACCGCCAGCGGATAAAAACGCAGCGACGTTTCGTCTCCGGTGCGCGTCATTTGATCGGCGGCCAGCGAATTGGCGCTGGCCGTGTAGAAGCCGAACCCGAACCCCACGGACCAGGTTCCGACGCGGTGAAGGATCTGCCGGTCGAGCTCGAGCCCCACCAGGAGGCGCTGCTTCGACGAGAACGTCTGCTCGAAGGGACGCGCCGCGGAGCCGCGATCGGCGAATTCGCTGTCGACCGCGGGAAAATAGGGGCTGAAGCGCAGCTCGAAATTCCAGTTACGCGGCGAGGGCGCGAACATGGGCGCGTCCGGCTCCTCACCGAAGCGGTAGCCGTGAGTGATCCGGTCGGGGTCCTCTTCGTCGCCGGCATGCGCCGCGCCCGCCGTGACGAGCACGAGCGCCAAGCCGCACGCCGCGCGCCGCGCGGCTCGTCGCGGCGACGCGCGGCGCGCTCGCCGGCAAGGACGGGCGCGCCGTCGCGGCCGGCGGCGCGACGCGACCAGCAACGCCAGGGCGCCCAGCACCGCCGTCGGCGCCGCGGCGCCCTCGCGCGCCTGGGCGCCGCCGATGGCGCACGCGACCAGCCCGGTGCCGCCATCCTGTTTGTAGAGGTCGTCGAAACCCAGCGTCGGCCCAGGCGTGGCCGTCGCGCTGTCCGACGCGGCGCTGGGCGTGCCGTCGCTGCCGATGGAGATCACCGCGACCTGATAGGCCGTGCCGTTCTGCAGCCCCTTCACGCGCACGGAGTTGGTGCCGACCGAAACCAGGCCGGAGCAGATCAGCGTCGGGTCGAGCGTCGCGAACGGTCCGGTCCCGCCCTGTAACAGCGCCGCGGCGCAGCTGTCGAACGACGGCGACGGCGGCGTGCTCGGGCCCGGCGAGCACAGCACCTGATAGCCCTGGATCGACGTCGTGATCGCGGGCGCGGTCCAGGAGACGAGCAGCCCGCTGTCGGCGGTGGTCGCGGTCGGCGCGGTCGGCGCGGTCGGCCCCGTACCACCGACGCCGACCGACACATACGGCTGGCTCGTCAGCAGGACGCCGTTCTGGCGAACGATGGCCCACACGTTCGTCGACGTCGCCGCCAGCGCCGAGCAATTGCCGCCGTTCGCGACCGCGGTGAAGAGGTTCGCGGTCGAGAACGTCTCCGTCGCCGACGTCGAGTCGGCGTTCAGCGTCAGGTCGGTGCCGAGCGAGATGCAGGTCGTCACCGTGGCGTTGTCGCAGCTGGAGCCGACCATGATCGTCGCGGTGAGCGAATCGCTCGCGGTCAGCTTCACGACCGAGTCGCTGTTGATTCCGACCGCGACGCCGAGATTGATGGGGCAGGAGCAACGCGCGGCCGAGAGAAAACCCGAGAGCTCGTCAGTGGTCAGCGCGTCGTACGCGCCCGAGGGATCCATGCGCGACAGCGCCACCGTGAAGTCGGTGGCGCCGAGCGTGGTGGTCTGACCGTACGCCGAGGACGTGCCGAGCACCACGCCCAGAGACGCGATAGCCAGGGCGGCGCCGCGAGCGGCTAGTGGGCGGCGGCGAATCGGTTCTCGCATGCGGTGTTGATTTGCAACGGTGGGACCAACCGCACGGACCACGCGCCCGCGCGAGCAGCCGCGCCATCCTCGCACGGGGCTGCCAATCTGTCAGCGGCGCGCGGCGCCTGCGTGCAGGAACGGCTGGCGGCATCCGCGCGAAGCCCGACCGCGGGCGTGACCGCCGTTGCGGCGGCACGCGCAATCGCGGCCCGGTCACTTCGGCGCGCGCACGAGCCGAAAATCGTAGCCGGCGGTGCAGAAGGGCCGCTCACAGGTTCCGCCGTCAGGCGCGCGGCCTGGCGGATGTTCCACGAAGTCGGCGATCAGCGACTCCTTGACCGCGAACACGGCGTCGGTGTCCAGGTAGGGGTCGCCCTTCACGAACAGGTGCGTCGTGACCGTCCCGTAGCCGGGCGCCGACACGATCAGGTGCACGTGCGCGGGGCGAAACGGATGCCGCCCCATCGCGCGCAGCATGACGCCGACCGGGCCGTCGGTCGGAATGGAGTAGCTGACCGGCTTGATCGTGCGAAGACCGTAGCGGCCGTCGTCGCCGACGGTGAACTTGCCGCGCGCGTACGAGGCGCCGGGGCGCTGGACGTCGTAAAGGCCGTCGCCGTCGACTTGCCAGACATCGAGCGTCGCGCCCGCGATCGGCGCGCCGTCGACGTCGAGCACGCGCCCGGACAAATAGGTCGGCACGCCCGCGAGCCCCTGCGCGATGTCGCTCCACATCGGCGCATCGCGCGCGTCGGGCAGATAAAACGGGCCCAGCACCGTGGTCTCGGACGCGCCGCCCGGCTTGCGGTGGTTGATGGCGTCGACCAGCATCGACACGCCCAGCGTGTCGGAGAGCAGGATGAACTCCTGTCGCCGCTCGTCGCATTTGTGGCCGGTCGCCGTCAGGAACTCGATGCCGGCCAACCATTCTTCTTCGGTGAGCTCGCTCTCACGCACGAACGCGTGCAGGTGGCGGATCAGGCTGGTCGCCACCGCGACGAAACGGGCGCGGGCGGCGGGCTCGGTCGTCGTATCGATGCTGGCGACGACGGTGTCGGTGAGGTTGGCCTCGGTGAGGTTACGCATGGAAGGAGCCTCCTGTTTCGTCGGGCGGCAGCACCAGCCGGCGCTGCACCGGGAAGAAATGCACGTCGAAGCGCCGCGAGAACCCGCCCCAGAGCCCGCGTGGAAACCTGATCGTGACGGCGATCGCCAGCACGCCGAGCCCGACCAGGTACCAGGTGCCAAAGTCCGACGCGACCTTGTTGAGCAGGTAGAAGATCAGCGCGCCGATGATCGGCCCCTCGATCGTGCCGATGCCGCCGATCATCACGATGAAGATCCCGAACGCGCTCCAGTTCACCGTGAACGCGGCGTCGGGAGAGATGCGCAGGTTGCCGAGAAAATAGAGCGCGCCTGCGAGCCCCGCGCCGAACGCGGCGGCGACGTAGACGCCCAGCTTCGTCTTGCGCACGTGGATGCCCTGGCTCTCCGCGGCGACCTCGCTGTCGCGGATCGCCAGCAACGCGAGCCCCTGGCGCGAGCGCAGGATCAGATACGTCGCGCCCACGGCGACGACCGCCGCGGCGAGGCAGAGCCAGAACGTCACGTGAATGCGCGTCGCCTTTTCGATCCCGCGCAGCGCGGTCAAGCTGGTGCCAGAGCCGCCGCCGACGGCCGACCAGTTGGCGATCGACAGGCGAAAGACCTCGGCGATCACCCAGGTGCCGATCGCGAACGTGCCGCCCTGCAAGCGGAAGGCGATCTGCGCGACCGGTATCGCGCAGATCGCCGTGAAGATGGCCGCCAGCGGCACGGCGACGAACGGGTTCACGCCGGCGAAGTTGCCCATGACCAGCAGCGCGTAGCCGCCGAGGCCGAGAAAGGCCTGCTGCCCGATCGACACCATGCCGCCGTAGCCGGCGAGCAAGTTCCACATCATCGCGTAGATGAGGTAGCAGGCGATCTCGTCGATCTCGCGCAGCGTGCCGGCCTCGGCCCACAGCGGCATCGTCGCCAGGAAGGCGATCGACGACAGGATGGCCAGCCCGCCCGCGCGGCTGGCGCGCGTGGCGCGGTGGACTTCGAAGGTGGCAGCCTTGGCGTTCGACATCACCTGGTCTTCGCGAAAAAGCCGGTCGGGCGAAGCAGCAGCATGCCCAGGAACACGATGTGCCCGAGCCAGATCCCCCAGCCAGGATCGAAACGGAAGCCGATCACCTGCGTCACGCCGAGGATGATCCCGCCCAGCAGCGTCCCGTAGAACGAGCCCATGCCGCCGATGATCACCGCCTCGAAGCCGTAGAGCAGCA
>CAZNCQ010000198.1:0-13430 GCA_964571275.1 uncultured Myxococcales bacterium | reverse complement strand
CACCGTCGTCGCCGAGGCGGTCGCGCCGCCGATCGCCGCAGCGTCGCCAGTGTGGTCGCCGCTCTGGCCGCCGGTAACGAACACTACAACGCGGGGACGCGTAATGAAAATTGAAGGCAGAATATTGATCAAGGTGCGTTGTTTGTAACCGAGACAAATAGCCAATTAGCGCGCGTTAACTGTTGTGTTCGAATCTGGGGGCGGGATAGAGTCAACACGGCCAGTGATGAATGGCGCGCTCAACAAGCTCTTGGAGGTGGTCACTCGCTCTCCGGCGGACGCGCAAGGCTGGTACACGTTCGGCCTCAGGGCACTCGAGCTAGGCGAGATCTCTGACGGCACGCAAGCCATGTTGCGGGCCGTGGAGCTGGCGCCGCTCGAGATCGATCGCGTCCTGGGCGCCGGCATGGCTCTGCTCGCAGCGGGAAAGACGGCCGAGGCGGAGCAGACGGTGCGCGGGGCTTGCGGGCGCGCGCCCGAGCGGCTCGATTTGCAGCTCGCGCTCGCTCGCGTTCTGCTCGTGTCCGGGCGCGCCGGCGAGGCGATCGGGATTCTTGGACGCGTGCTGCGAACGGATCCGCGCTCGATCGACGGCCACTTGCTCGCGGCGACGGCGTACGACGAGATGGGGCTGCTGATCGACTCGGCCGATCATCTGGCGCTCGTGCTCGCGGTCGACGCGCGCCACGTCGACGCGACCAGACGGCTCGGCAGCGTCCTCGAGCGCCTCGGGGACGACCGGGGCTTCGTTCGCTCCCTGCAGCGGCTCGCGCTGCTGACGCAGGGAGACGACTTTGCGGTCCTGACGACCCTCGGTATCACGCTGTCAGGGCTCGGGCGGCACCACGATGCGATCGAGGTGCTCAAGGACGTCGCCGATCGACGGCGCAACGTCGGATCGGCCTATGTCGATCTCGGCCTGGCTCAGCTGACGGCCGGGATCACCGAGGAGGCGCTCGCGACAATCACCAAGGCGTTGAGCCTGGATGCGCGGTCGTCGCAGGGCCATTGTGCGATGGGCCTCTGTCAGCAAAAGCTGGGACGGCTGCGCGAGGCGGCCGACGCTTTCGCCGCCAGCGAGCAGCTCGCGCCGGAGCTGGTCGTCGGGCCTTTGAATCTGGGCCTGACGCTCGAGGCGCTACAGGACCTGACGGGTGCGCGACGCGCCCTCCTGCGTGCCGCCGCGCTCGACTCCGCCGACCCGGAGATCCAGAGCGCGCTCGAGCGCGTGTTCGGGTCGAGCGCGGACGCGGGCAATACGAGCTCGCAGTCGACTGCCGAAGTGGCGGCGCCCGGCGCAGCGATCGCCGGCAACCTCGCGACGACGGATCTCCTCGACCTGCTCGAGTTCCTGCGCTTGCAACGGCGAACGGGAACGCTTGCCCTCTCCGGATCGCGCGGCGCCGGCGAGCTGCGGCTGTTTCGGGGTCAGATCACCAGCGCGGCGACCTCGAACACCAAACGCTTCGATCTGGCGCTCATCGAGGCCAAGGTGATCGGCAAGTCGAATCTCGAATCGTTCCTCGCGCGGACCGGGCTGCGCGACCGCGAGTCGGTCGAGTCGCTGGGGACGCTGCTCATCCGCGAGGGCGCCGTCGAGCCGCGGCCCGTCGCGCAGCTGCTCTCACGCCGCATCCACGTGGCGCTGATGGAGATGTTGAGTTGGCCCGAAGGCCTGTTCTCGTTTCACGCCTCCGAGGCGTCGGCCGAGCCGGCGATCTTCTTCAACCTTCAGGACGTCACAGCGGAGCTCCTGCGTGCGGGCACCGATCGCAAGCAGAGGGGCCAACGTCCGGCTCGGTAGGGCAGCGGGTTCATCGGTCGTTTCTTCAAGGGAGGAAAAGGTTCGAATGGGCAAATTCCTGACGCAGGGACCAAGACTTCGGCAAATGCTCGTCAATCCAACGGCGGCGGCGATGGCACTCGCGGTGCCCCTCTGTCTCTTCGGACCCCTCGCATTGGCCGCCGAGCCCGATGAGGCGCCGGGGTTGCCTGGCGGCGACGTTCCCGAGGAGTCGGCCGAGCCGGAGCTCGATCCCATCGCAGCGGAGATGCAGGAGCTCAAGGAGCGCCTACAGCGAATGGAGGAGCAGCAGATCAAGAAGGCTGCGTCGCCGCTCTCGATCAACGGCTACGTCGATTTCGGCTTCTTCGTGCCCGTGGGGAACCACGGCGTCGGCTTCGTCGAGGATCTCGGCCAGAACACATTCCCCCAGTTCCGAAACTACGGGTGGACGTTCCTGGGCGACATTCTCTCGACGGCGGTCAACACCCGCGGCGAGGTCGCGGACCTGGGCAACCCGCCGGGGCTGCCGCGCCCGCGCTTCGACAGCATTCACTCGGAAGGCGCGCCGGGCTTCATCGTCAACGAAGTCAACATGCGTCTCGGGTACACGCTGACCGATCGAGCGATCTTGAGGACCAACATCAACTTCGTTCCCCGCTCGGGCGAGGACTTCGCGATCGGCGACTTCATCGACGTCGACCTGGCCGAGATGGAGTACGTCGTCACGGACGACGGCAACACGTCGTTTTTCGCGGGGAAGATCCTGCCGGTCTTCGGCATCGAGTACAAAGAGCGCAAGTCGGACCAGCGGTTCGGCATCACGCCGTCGCTGATCCAGCGCTATACGTCCGGCCCGCAGCTGGGCGTCAAATTCCGCAGCAAGCTGCTGCACGACTGGCTGATCGTCGCCGGGTCGGTGACCAATGACTCGTCGGGCACGGAGCAGTTCCACTTTCAGTCCGAGATCGACAAGAACTCCGGCAAGACACTGAACGGCCGCGCGGCGTTGAACGTGCCGATCGGTGACTTCATCCCCTTCCTCTACGGACACCGGCTTGAGCTGGGCGTGTCGGGTGAGTGGGGCCCGCAGGACTGGGCCACCGACAACAGCGGCAAGATCTGGTTCGAGGGGCTCGATCTGCAGTACCTGTCGGCGAACTTCATGCTCAAAGCGCAGGGGATCCGCGGCGGCGCTCCCGGCACCGTGGATGAGACCGCCTGGCACCTCGACCTACATACGTCCGGGTATATCGAGGTCGACTGGATGATTGTGGGCTCGCTCGGCATCATTTTGCGCGGCGAGCAACGCGACGCCATCGTGTCATTGGGTACGAACCGTATCTACTTGACCAAGGAACGGCGTGGGACCTTCGGCGTTCGAATCGTGTTCAACCCACATATCGTCCTCAAGGCGGAGTACCTGTGGAATCGTGAGTATGGCGGCATTCCACAATTCGAGAACAACGTGTTTACCAGCTCGTTGGTTCTCGCGTTTTGACGCGCCCGCAACCGCTCGTTGACCGCGGCGACAAATGTCGCAATCGTGATCCGAACGAGGAATGTTCTGCGCCCTTCTGCGTTCCTAGATAGCATTACAGCGCAGTAAGACGACTACAGCAGCTACCTCGGCTGGACGTGCAAGCAAGAATGCACGTTCGAAAGGACCTAAATTGCGCGGCACGCTCGGCCGATAGCAGGGGGGCTGGTGCGTCTGCACCGTCTGGAGCTGTTTTCGAGACGGGAACACGCGGCAAATGGAGGAATGAATGTTGTCGAGAGGAAATGTCTGGATTGGCTCTGCATTCGCCCTGACTGCAATCACGCCGGTCATCGGTGGTTGCGGTGGTAGCAAGATGGATGGGTTCAGCAATGAAGACTGGACCCGCATTCAAGCGATTACGCCGATGTCTACGCCGATGCCGAACGCGCCGTTCGATCTCATGGCAGACGACAACGGGATGGCCAAGTTCGGACAACGCCTCTTCTTCGACAAACGCGGCGCCGAGGCCATCCAGGTCGACGGGCCTTCGGGCAAGGGACCGTACACGCCGCTCGACCCGGCGACCGGTCTGCCGCTCGTCGATCCGACCACGATGAAGCCGGTCGTCATCGCGGGCCAGACCGGCATGGTCGGCTGCGTGACCTGCCACGGCTCGCAGTACTGGGTCGACGCGCGAACGTCGTTCCCGGTGTCGCACGGCCGCAACTGGCTGTCGCACAACACGCCGACGATGGTGAACAACGGCTATCTAGAGGCGGTCCTGTGGACCGGGCGTTTCGATTCGTTGCGCGAGCACGGAACCAGCGCAATGGGCACCAATTCGACGACGTTGGCCCAGATGCACTTTATTTACAAGTATCACAAGGACGAGTACAACGCGCTCTTCCCGGGTACGGTGCTCGATCCGGCGGCGTCCCCGTCGGGGGTGTCTCCGCTGGACCCGACAGCGACGGACGCGGCGCGCTTTCCGGCGACCGGCAACCCGAAGGGAGCGGCCACGGTCAATGGCAAGAGCGTGATGTCGGCCGATGGCGTCGTCGAGAAGATGGCGATAGCCGATCAATGGGAGCTCTACAAGTTCAAGGGCAACATGGGCATCGTCTTCGAGGCTCACCCGCGCAAGCTGAACACGCCGAACGCGCCGTTCCAGAGCTACGTCGCGGGTGATTCCACCGCGCTCAGCGATTCGGCCAAGAACGGCCTGCGCCTGTTCATCGGCAAGGCGTCGTGCCTGGATTGCCACAACGGCCCGGCGCTGAGCGACAACCAGTTCCACAACGTTGGCGTTCCAACGCCGGCGGTGTTCCCGCCCGGAACGACGACGGCGGGCGTGCCCGACCGCGGCCGCGGCGGCGTCCTGGTCGGGCAGCTCAACAACCAGTTGATGCAGCTCAATACCAACGACGCCCTCACCGACCCGATGTCTCACGTGCCGATCTTCGGCGGCGCGGGTCAGTTCAGCGACAATCCGACCGGCGGCCGGCAGCATCTGCAGGACCTCGAAACGCAGTTGTGCGTCACCCGCAGCTACACGGTGGCTGACGTGACGGCAGCCTGCCAGGCGCTCTTTTATCCGGGCGCCGCCGAGGACGACACCAAGACCCCGCCTGTGCCGGCGAAGCCCGCCGATGCACGCTTGCAGGTCTGCATCGACAGCAACATGGCGACCGGCACCTGCACCAAGTACCCGGACGAGCAAGAAGGCTCGTTCAGGACACCGTCGCTGCTGAACGTGGCGATGACCGCCCCGTACTTCCACACCGGTCTCATGAACACCCTGCGCGACGTCGTGAATCACTACAACCAGGGCGGCGGTGCGGATGGAACGTTCGTGGGAACGAAGTCGCCGCGCATCCGGCCGCTCAACCTGACCGACCAGGAGGTCGAGGACCTCGTCCAGTTCCTCGAGACCCTGACCGGCGATCCGCCCGATGTGAACTGGTCGTGCGATCCGTCGCTGCCGCCGCTGCCGGCTGGCCAGCCGTCGGTCTCGATGGGCGCCTGCGCCGCGACCATGTAGCCGCGAGCGGCGAACCTCCCGCTGGGGCTTCGAGCCTCATTCCGAGTTTCAGCTCGACGCCCGGACCAGCGATGGTCCGGGCGTTTTTTCATGTGGGTTTACCGCGCGGGGATCCTGACGGACACTGGGCAGCCGAATGGCCCATCCGCCTCGTTCCCCCTCTCGGTTTCGGCCCCGACGGCGGTCGTCGCTGGCTCGATCGCTCGGTTTCGGCAGCGCCCTTCGGGTGCTGGCGCTGGTCGGGGCGGTCGTCGCGCTCGGCTGCCAGCTGCGGTCGACCGGCACCGCCGGCCCGGGCAGCGAGTGTGTCGTCAACGCCAACTGCGGCGGCGGCAAGGTCTGCGTCTCCGGCGTCTGCGTCATGCCGCCCACCGTGGCGGAGGGCGGCGCCTGCATCGCCACACGCGACTGCGTCGCGGGGCTCTACTGCGACGACGGCGGGATCTGCAGCAAGGGCGGCACCGGTCCGGCCGGTCACCCGTGCACCACCGACGCCGGCTGCGTGCCGCCCCTGCGCTGCGCGCTCAGCGGTGGTTTCTCTGGCGCTTGCGGTCCCTCGGGCACGGCCGACGTCGGCGCTCCGTGCCAGCTCCACGGCGATTGCGTCTCGGGTCTGTCGTGCGCGCCCGGCGGGACCTGTCAGTCGACGGCGATGGCATTTCCGCCCCATTCCGGCGTCCTTTGCACCGACGAAGGGCCGTTCCGTGTTTACTTCGAGGTGCCGCGTCCGGGCCACTCGCCGGCCGACTTCTTCCGCCTGCCGTTCCCCAACGATGTGCGCGTGAGCGCGGGCAAGCTCGACATCAGCGACTTCCCCACGCCCGGCGCCGGCGTGCTCGGCGTCGACTTCGTGAAGCTCTACGTCGACGCCTGGACCGCCGACTTCGACGGTTTCAGCACGATCGCGCCGGTGACCTTTCGCTTCTCGGCGCCGATCGATTTCTCGACGGCGACCGGCGATTCGGTGTTGCTGGTCGACCTGACGCCCGGCGAATCGCTGGGCGCGTTGCTGGCGCGCAACTGGTCGTTCAACGCCCCGCGGGGGAAGTACATGTGCGCGAACCGCCTCGCGATGCGCAACGGGCTCGATGCACCGCTCTTGCCCCACCACATCTACGCCGCGATCCTGACCACCGCGATTCATTCCGCCACTGGCGTCGCCGCCGCGCCCGATGCCGACATGGCAGCGCTGCTCGCGCCGGCCTCGCCCACGACCGATGCCGCCCTCGCCGCCGCCTGGACGGCTTACCAACCGTTACGCGATTGGCTCGCCAGCCGCGCCGCGATGGCGCCCGCGGTCGCGGCGGCGGCGGTCTTCACCGTGCAGGACGCGCCCGGTCACGTTGGTCGTCTGGCGGCCGCCGTCGCGGCGCAGCCTGCGCCGATGCTGTCGGCGCTCACGCTCTGCGATACGGGCGTGACGTCGCCGTGCGACGACGGCACGCCCGCGCGCGCGTGCGCCGCAGCCGATCCGAAGTTTCACGAGATCCACGGCAAGCTCACGATCCCGATCTTCCAGCAAGGGTCGGCGCCGTACCTGACGCCCGAGGCCGGCGGCGGCATCACCGAGACGAGCGGCGTGCCCCAGCTCGCGCGCACCGAGGCGGTCTGCTTCGCGCTGACCATCCCCAGGGCGACCGCGCCCGCCGGCGGCTGGCCGCTGGTGGTTTATCACCACGACACCGACGGGTCGATGCGATCGATCGTCACCGACGGGCTCGCGGGCGCGCTCGCGGGCGGCATGCCCGCGGCGGCGGGCCTGGGCTTCGATGCCGCCCTGCACGGCGCGCGGCGTGGCGCCTCGACCCTCAGCCCCGACCAGCTGGTGTTCAACTTGCTCAATCCACGCGCGGCGCGCGACACGTATCTGCAGGGCGCCGCCGATATCGTGCAGGCGCTGCGGGTCGCGGGCGTGGGCCTGACCGCCAACGCTTCGCCGACCGGGGCGGCGATCGCGTTCAATCCGGCGGCGGTGGCGTTCTTCGGGCGCACCCAGGGCAGCACCTCGGGCGAGCTGGCGCTCCCGTTCACCGACACGGCGCTCGCGGCGGTGCTCTCCGGCGCGGGGTCCTTCATGACGTCGTCGCTGGTGGACCGCCGCAGCCCCAGCGATCTCTCCGCCGGTCTGGCGCGCGCGGTGGGCGAGCCGATCGATCCGCTGCACCCGGTCGTGACGCTGATGCAGAGCTTCTTCGATCGCGCCGATCCGCTGAATACGAATCCGCTGACGGAGAAGCAGCCGGAAACCGGGCACGCATCGAAGCACGTGTTCATGTCCTGGGGCCTGGGCGACACCTACACGCCGGCGTCGACGTTGACCGCGAACGTGCTGTCACTGCACGTGCCGGCGATCCGCCCGCTGATCGAGACCGCGGATCTGCTGCTGGTCTCGCGGCCCGTGAGCCTGAACATCACCGCCGGCGACGGCAAGATGCGCACGGGCGTCGTGGCGCAGTACCTGCCGGCCAGCGGGGACGACGGCGACTTCGTGGCGCTGAAGGTGCCGGCGGCGATCGCGGACTGGACGGCGTTCCTGACGTCGTACTTTGCGACGGGGACGCCAGCGGTTCCTTGAGGAGCGGCGGCGCTCTCGCCCTCCGCCGCCCGTCACCCCGGCGACGATACGATCCCGATGATCCGCCCCGGCTTGTAAATGAACTTGCTGATCGTGCGCCCTTCCAGATGCTTGCTCACGTTGGGCACGGCCAGCGCCGCGCGGCGCGCGTCGTCCTCGCTGGCGTCGCGGGCGAGCTCGACCGAGCCGCGCACCTTGCCGTCGATCTGCACGCCCAGCGTGACCGTCGCGTCCTGCGTGAGCGCCTCTTCGTAGATCGGCCACGCCGCCTGCAGCAGGAAGCCCTTCTCGCCGAGCCGTTCCCACGCTTCGTCGCCCAGGTGCGGCGCGTACGGCCCGATGAGCTTCACCAACGTGAGAAGATCTTCCCGCGTGGCTCCCTTGGCGGTGAGCTCGTTGACGAACTCCATCATCGCGGCGACCGCGGTGTTGAACTGCATGCGCTCGAGATCCGCGGTCACGCGCTTGATCGTCTTGTGGCGCAGGCTCTTGTGCGGGTCATCCGCCAGCCCCGGCGCTGACGCCTTCGTGGCATCGAATTCGTCGACCAGCCGCCAGCTGCGCTTCAGGAAGCGGTTCACACCCTCGATCGCGCGCGGGTCCCAGGGCTTGGGCAGCTCGAACTCGCCCATGAACATCTCGTAGAGGCGCATGACGTCCGCGCCGTAGTCGCGGACGACGTCGTCGGGGTTGACGCCGTTCATCTTGCTCTTGGCCATCTTCTCGATCGCCGGCTTCAGCTTCTCGCCGGTCGCGCGCAAGAACGCGTCCTCGCCGCGGAACTCGAGCTCGCCGATGTCGTGATAGCGGCCCATCGAGTCCTCGTACGATCGCGCGAGCACCGTGCCCTGGTGGCGCAGCTTCTTGAACGGCTCGGGACCGCTGACCACGCCCATGTCGTACAGCACCTTGTGCCAGAAGCGCGCGTAGAGCAGGTGCAGCACGGCGTGCTCGGCGCCACCGACGTAGAGGTCGACCGGCATCCACTCCTTCTCCGCGGCCGGATCGAAGATGCGTTCAGGGTTCTTCGGGTCGAGATAGCGCAGGTAGTACCAGCACGAACCCGCCCACTGAGGCATGGTGTTGGTCTCGCGCTTCGCCGGCCCGCCGCAAGTCGGGCAGGTGGTGTTGACCCAGCTCTCGATCGCGGCCAGCGGTGATTCGCCGGTGCCGGTCGGCTCGTAGCGCTCGACGTCGGGCAGGGTCACCGGCAACTGCGAGTCGGGCACCGGGACCGCGCCGTGGGTCGGGCAGTGCACGAGCGGGATCGGCTCGCCCCAGTAACGCTGGCGCGCGAAGACCCAGTCGCGCAGGCGGTAGCTCACCGCGAGCTTGCCGGTGCCCGCCGCCTCCAGCGACGCCGTGATCTTCTTCTTCGCCGCGGCCGTCGCCAGCCCGTCGAGCTCGCCGGAGTTGACCGCGACACCGTCCTCGGTGAAAGGCGCCGCGGCTGCGCCCTGTGCCGCTGCGCCGCCGGCCGGCGCCACCACCGTCAGGATCGGCAGCGCGAACGCCTTTGCGAACGCGAAGTCGCGGTCGTCATGCGCCGGCACGGCCATGATCGCGCCGGTGCCGTAGCTCGAGAGCACGTAGTCGGCGATCCAGATCGGGATCTCGCGCCCGTTGACCGGGTTGCGCGCGCGCGCGCCGGTGAACACGCCGGTCTTGTCCTTCGCGAGGTCGGTGCGCTCGAGGTCGCTCTTGCGCCGCGCCTGCGCCTGGTACGCCAGCACCGCCTCGCGCTGCGCCGGCGTGGTCAGCTCCGCCACCAGCGGGTGCTCGGGCGCCAGCACCATGTAGGTCGCGCCGTAGAGCGTGTCCGGTCGCGTGGTGAAGACCCGGATCTCGCGCCCCGCGACCGGCTCCGTGCTGGTGAACGTGACCTCGGCGCCCTCGCTGCGGCCGATCCAGTGCCGCTGCATGGCCACCGTCGACTCGGGCCAGTCGACCAGCGCCAGGTCCTCGAGCAGGCGGTCGGCGTAGCGCGTGATGCGCAACATCCACTGCTTCATGTCCCTGCGCTCGACGACGCTGCCGCAGCGCTCGCAGCGCCCCTGGCTCACCTCTTCGTTGGCGAGGCCCGTCTTGCACGACGGGCACCAGTTGATCGCGGCAGAGCCCTGGTAGGCGAGATCGCGCTTGAAGAGCTGCAGGAAGATCCACTGCGTCCACTTCATGTACGCGGGATCGGTGGTGTTGATCTCACGATCCCAGTCGTAGGCGAACCCGACCGAATCGATCTGGCGGCGGAAGTTCGCGATCGCTTCGGCGGTGACGACGCGCGGGTGCACGCCGTGCTTGATGGCGTAGTTCTCCGCCGGCAGGCCGAATGCGTCCCAGCCCATCGGGTGCAGCACGTTCCAGCCCTGCATGCGCTTCCAGCGCGTGATGATGTCGGTGGCGGTGTAACCCTCGCAGTGGCCGACGTGCAGGCCGGCGCCCGAGGGATAGGGGAACATGTCGAGCGCGTAGTACTTGGGGCGGCCGGGGACGTCGGGCGTCTGGTGGAGGCGCGCGTCTTTCCAGCGGGCCTGCCACTTCGGTTCGACGGTGCGATGGTCGTAAGACATGAGCCGGATATTCTAACCGCGATCCGGCGGCACGACCGCTATTGCGCGGGCGGCGCGGCCTTGAAGACCGGGGGCGCGGGCGCGGCCGCCGCGCTGCCGGACGTCGCCGGCGCGGGGCGAGCGGGCGGGGCGGGCGCCGGCGTCGCCAGAGTCGGTGCCGATGCCGGTGCCGCGGCAGGCGGCGCAGGCGCTGCCCAAGCCGAGGCGGCGGGTGTCGTCATGGCGGCGGGCGTCGCTGGCGCCACCGCCGGTGCCGTCGCCGTCGCCATTCCCGCGTCGGGGCCGGCGGTCTTGGTCGAGTCGCCCAGGATCGGCCTGTACGGCAGCATGCGCCCGGCCATCAGGCGCCGCTGCTGGTAGAGCGGCGCTCCGAAGAGCAGCTCCGACAGGCAGACCTGATAGGGCAGGGCGAACGACTCGCGCCCGACGATCAGCTCCGCGTCGCCGTCGGTGACCACGCGGCGCACGCCGGCTTTCGCCGACCAGTGCACCTCGATGTCGACTCGCTCGGCCTTGGCCAGCGGCTCGGGCAGACTCCTCCAGTTCTCGTCGAGCACGCGCCGCAGGTTCTTGAGCTGGAACTCGGTCTCGAACGAGAAGCGGTTCTTGCCGCCCTGGATGCGCGTGTCGGACTGGTTCTCCATGTCGACGGCACTGACCAGCGGCGGCGGCTCGGCCAGCTTCGCCTCGATCGTGTCGAAGTAGTCCTGCAGTCCGCACATGTCATCGAAGCCGACCCGGCCAGGCGGGATCGTCGCGAGATCGCGGCGCAGGCCGATGCCGCAAGCGGCTCCGAGCGCGAGCCCGGCGACGCATACCGCGAAGGGCAGACGGTGACGGCGAGTGAGGAAAAGAGCAAAGGGGAGGCGCATGAAGCGGTCTCCGGAATTGAGACGCTGGGGTTGATGAGGCGAATTGCCGCCGCGCAACTTGCCACAGTCCGGGCCCTTCCGGCAAACACCTCATCCGCCGCCGCATCAATTCCGGTACAGCTTCGCGCGGTACAGCTTCGCGCGCCGCCGGGCCGCAGATAACGCGACCCGCCCAAGAAAGCGATTGAAGTTTCGCTCGCTTGCACAATTTTTGCGGGATTTTTGCAGTCGCCGGTCTCCCGGTTGCAATCCCCGGGGTGATGCCTACATTGGTCCCGTTTCTCGTCGGAAAGGATTCATGAAAACACTGCGTCACCCCCCGTCACGCGAGCTATGGAAGTTTTGCATGGAGCGGCTGCGTGAACTGCGCGGCCAGGACACACGGGAACGGGACCTGGCCAACATCTTGGGGTTCGAGCATTCGCGGGCGGTGCGGTGGAAGGAAGGACAGATGTACGTCGATCGGGCCGAGTACCTGGTGCGGCTGGCCGATGCGCTCGACGTCGAGACGATGATGCTGGTGGCGCTGGCGTCGGGCACGCTGACTCAGGAGCAGGCGCAAAAGCAGGTCAGCCGTTCGCGCGCGGACGAGGTCGGCAAGCGGCGCCGCACCGGAACGCCGGTCAAGGTCGAGGCGGCCGACCTCAACGCCGATGCCTCGCTGTTCGCGATCGACGCCAGCCGCCTGGAGGCGGCGTCGCGCGGTGTGGTCTTGCTGATCTCCAGCGACGGAGAAGGGCGGGTCGAGCTGTCGGATGTGCTGGCTCGCCACGCCGACACCGCGGGACTGGTCGCCAGCAGCCTGCCGATGGGGATGTGCCTGGCCGACCGCTACCGGCCGGAGATGGTGTTCCTTGATCTGGGACTGGCCAGCGTGCACGCGTTCGAGGCGTGCCGCGTGCTCTCGAGCCTGTCGAGCCGCGCGCAGCGCCGCTGCCGCGTCGTCGCTGGAACCGCCACGCTGACCGACGAGATTGAAAAGCCGGCGCTGATGGCGGGCGCCGCGAGCGTGACCTTGCTGCCGTTCACGCAGAGCCTGTTCCAGAGCGAGCTCGACCGCCTGGAAGAACGGCTGGGCCCGCGCCGCTCGGCGCGCAAATAGCGAGCGCTACGAGACCGGCTTACGGACCAGCACCAGGATCGACACGCCGAAAGGCGGGGCCAGGCGCGGCGACGTGATCACGTCGAACGCGAAGATGGCCGTGAGCACGCGGTTGGCGAGTGGGCCGGTGACGTCGCTCTCGCTCTGATACGAGTGCTTCCACACCTTCATCAATTGGCGCGCCGCCCAGATCGGCCCGAAGAGCAGGTAGTTGAAGTGAAACCGTTCGCCGGGCTCGAGGCCGGCTGCCTGGATGCGCTCCAGCAGCGGCTGCATGCGATAGCGCCGCTTGTGCAGCGAGACCTCGTCCTGAAAACCCCACAGCGAAGGGAACGCCGGCACGGTCACCAGCGCGTGCTGGCCCGGCCGCAGCACGCGCGCGATCTCACGCAGCGCTCCGACGTCGTCGTCGACGTGCTCGATGATGTCGGTGGCCAGCACGAGCGCGAACGATTCGTCGGGAAACGGCATCTGGTTGATGTCGCCCCGGCGCACGTCGCCGAGCCCCTTCGCCGCGCAGAAGCGGATCGCCTCCTCGCTGTAGTCGAGGCCGGTGACGTCGGCGAAGCCCAGCTCGCGCAGCATGCGCAGGTTGGTCCCCGCGCTCGTCCCCACGTCCAGAACCGGTTCTCCGCTGGGAAGCGCCAGCGTGCGGATCACGCGCGCGAACAGACGCCGCCGCCCGACATACCACCAGTGGTTCACCTCTCGTCGCGCGTCGACTTCGTAGACTGATTCGTTCATCGGTTGGCGGCGCCCGGCGGCGAGCTCAGCCGCGCGAAGCGAATCCACCCTAGTCGAGGCACGCCGGATCCACCAGCGAAAGACGCCGCAAAAAGCAGTGATCGCCGGCGCCGCAAGCTGAAAATCCCGGCCCGGTTCACTTGATTCCGCCCGCGAGTCTCCGTAGGGTGTCCGCGGAATGGAGCTCGATCGACGGGTGGCGCACGAGCCGCTGCTCAGCCGACACGCCGCCTGGCTGCTGGTCACGCTGGCGTACCTCT
>CAZNCQ010000197.1:4657-13463 GCA_964571275.1 uncultured Myxococcales bacterium | reverse complement strand
CGTCGGTGTAGCCCTTGAACGTCTTCAGGCGCTCCTCGGCGTCGCGGCGCGACTCGGCGTCCTCGGACTTGCCGTACTCGAGGTACTTCTCGAACGCCTCTTTCGCCTCCTGGGTCTTCTTGTCCTGCGAGTAGAGGATGCCGAGGTCGTAGTACGCGCGCGCGTGCTTGGGGTCGCGCGCGATCGCCTGCTTGTACTCGTCGATCGCCTCGTCGGTGTTGCGCTGGCGGCGGAACACCGTCGCCAGGCTGAAGTGGTACTCCGCCTCCTCGGGCCGCAACGCGATCGCCTTGCGAAAGGCGGCGATCGCCCCGTCCATGTCGCCCGACTTCTCCTTGGAGACGCCCAGGCTGTTCCAGGCGTTGGGATCCTCGGGCTTGAGCTCGGTGGCCTTGGTCAGGTGCTCGATCGCGTGCTTGTAGTCGCCCTTGCTCTTGTACGCGAAGCCGAGCGACAGGCGCGGCTCGAACTCGTCGGGCTTGAGCTCCACCGCCTTCTCGAGCTCGCGGATGCCGTCATCCACGCGCTTGAGCCGCACGTACGCCGCCCCCAGGTTGCCGTGCGTCTGCGCATCCTTCGGCTGCAGCTTCAGCGTCCTCTCGTATTCGTCCGCGGCCTTCTGATAGTTACCCTGCGCGCGCCAGAGGTTACCCAGCGTCATGTGCGCGGCGGCGTAGTCGGGGCGTAGCGAGATCGCCTTCTCGCACTCCGCAATGGCCTCGGGCGTCTTGCCCTCGCGCTTCAGCTGCAGCGCGAGGTTGTAGTGGCCCGACGCTTCGTCGGCCTGCACCGGCATCGCGCGTCCAAGCCCGATCGCGGTTACAACCAGCGCCAGAGCTACCGAGGTCCGTCGCATCGCATCTCCTCTTCAGGTGGGTCGGAAACCGCCGCGCTCACGTTACCACTGCGCCCCATCCACCGTCGCGGTATAGTTCCGCGCCAAGCATGTTGCAGGCTTTGCTCGTCACTTTTCGGGAGGGTCTCGAAGCCTTCCTGATCGTCGGTGTCATCGTCGGTTATCTGCGCAAGACCAACCGCGCCGCGCTGGTCAACGGCGTGCGCGTCGGCTTCGCGATCGCGGTCGTCGCGTCATTGATCGGTGCGTGGCTGTGGTTGCAGGTGCCGAATCAGCCGCTCTATGAAGGCATCGCCGCGCTGTCGGCGGCTGTTCTGGTCGGGCTGCTGCTGATCCAGATGGTGCGCATGGGCCGGCACTTCCGGGGCGAGATTGAATCGCGTATCGAGCGCGCCACCGCCAGCCGGGGTGGCGTCGCGCCCCTGGTCGGCGTCACGCTGGTGACCGCGCTGCTGGTGACGCGCGAGCTGCTCGAGGCGGTTTTCTATCTCGGCGTGCAGGCGATGGCGGTGCGTGCAGCCGAGGTTCCCATGCACAAGGTGCTGGTGCTCATCGGCGCGGTGCTGGGCCTGCTGACCGCGGGGCTGCTCGCCTGGTACTGGACCCGCTACAGCCACCGCCTGAACATGGGCGTGCTGATGAAGGTGACCGCGCTGTTCCTGGGTCTGTTCCTCGTGCAGCTCATGATCTACGGCGTGCACGAGCTGGCGGAGAGCGGCGTGATCCAGGGCAGCCAGGCCTTCCACGATGCCACCGAAGTCTTCGGCCCCGACGGACTGATCGGTCACATCCTGTCGTACTCCCTGCTGGCCGCGCCGCTGCTCTATCTCTTCTGGGTGCGCCGCGCGCGGCGCGCCGGCCCTCGTCCGCCAGCGGTGGCCTGACCACGCGATCGGCGACAGGCAGCCCATCGGAGGTCACCGAAAAAAGACCACGGTGACGACCAGGAACAACGGGACGAGGATCCCAATCGACCAGGCCATGTAGCCAAAGAAGCTGGGCATGCGGACGCGGTTCTCCTCGGCCAGTGCCTTGACCATGAAGTTGGGCCCGTTGCCGATGTACGAGTTCGCGCCCATGAAGACCGAGCCGCAGGAGACCGCGGTCAGCAGCGTCGCGCCCCAGGGGTGGCTGGCCAGCGCCGACAGATGCTCGGCCGAGAGCTGGCTTCCGGTCAGCTGATTGGTGACGCCAACCGCCAGCGTCGCGAACGTCAGGTACGTCGGCGCGTTGTCGAGGAAGCTCGACAGCACGCCTGAAGCCCAGAAGAACTGCCAGGGCTTGGTGATGCCCAGGCCGGCTCCTTGCGCGGCCAGCACGCGCAGCGCGGGCACCATGGTCACGAAGATGCCGACGAAGACCGCCGCCACCTCGAGGATCGGCGCCCAGCCGAAGCCGTTGGCGCGATGGACCTCGCGCGGCGTGAGCCGGTAGGACAGCGCGGCCATCGCGAGCAGGCCGACCACCTGGAACAGCGCCTGGAGGTGGGAATTCCGGCTGATCGCGCCGGCGTGGGCCCCCGAGAGGTAGACCACCGCAATCACCCCGAGCAACCAGACGAAGTTCAGGCCGCCGACGACTCGCAGCGGCTCGTCTCCGTGATGGATCGCCCTCTCGGGATGCGCAGCGAGACGATCTCGCTCCTCGCGCCGCAGCGCCACGTGCTCCACCACGAAGAACAAGGCCAGCAACGTGCCGATCACCAGCGCCCAGGGACCGAACAGGCGGAGCGTCCAGAAAAAGGGAACGCCGCGCAGAAAGCCGAGAAAAAGCGGCGGGTCGCCGAGCGGCGTCAAGAGCCCCGCGCCGTTCGA
The DNA here is from genome assembly GCA_964571275.1 of uncultured Myxococcales bacterium. Classification (GTDB taxonomy): domain Bacteria; phylum Myxococcota_A; class Polyangia; order Fen-1088; family Fen-1088; genus DASRQZ01. The sequence continues at coordinate 10,793 of CAZNCQ010000197.1, read as the reverse complement.
GACGATGAAGATGAAGAACACCACCATGTGGACGCGCCGCCGGCGCGTCTCGTTGGCACGCAGCAGAGGCCGGATCAGCAACAACGACGCACCAGTGGTTCCGATGAGGTTCGCAATCAGCGCGCCGCACGCCAGGAGAGCCGTGTTGACGATCGGCGTTCCCGTCAGCCCGCCGCGCAGGTGGATGCCGCCGGTGATGACGAACAGAGCGCCGAGCAACGCCATGAACGCCACGTACTCCTGGATGCTCTCCGCCAGCCAGCCGAGCCCTCCCTGCGCTCCCAGCGCCAGATAAAGGACCACGGGCACGCTGAGGATCGCCGCGATGATCAGCTTGTTGCGGTTCTTCGCCCAGAAGCCGCCGGCGATGATCGGGACGATCGCGATCAGCAGCAGATAGAGCGCGAACGGCGCGACCGTCCATGGCGGTGGCGCGCCGGGGACGGCGACGACGACGGCTACATGTGATTCATTCATCGAGCGCTCATGTGAGAACGCAGAGCGCCGCGATCCCCATGCCGGCATGTTACTGCGGAGAACGTTTCCAGCTAGCTTCGGTTGCCGCAATTCGATGTAAACCAGGGACTTCTCTGCGCTGGCCCGGCTGCCGCATGATGTGCGGCGGAGGAAGCTACGAATGATCACGGACATTCTCGTGTGTCTCGAGGGCTCGACGAGCAGCGACCGCGCGATCGATCTCGCGATCGAGATCGCGCGCGAGCTGTCGGCGCGCCTGGTGGGATTGGCGATCGTCGACGAACCGCACATCCGCGCGGGCGCGGCGACCGGCATCGGCGGTGCGAGCTACAAGCAGCACCGCGACGACGTGCTGCTCGAAGACGCCCACAAGAAGGCGGAGGATTGGCTGCTGCTCTTCGAGGCGCGCTGCCGCGAGGCCGGCATCGCCGCGCGCGTCGTCGAACTGCGCGGGCGGCCGGCGCCGAAGATCCTCGAGGAGATGCAGTCGCACGACATGACGCTGATCGGCCGCAACGCCAACTTCCTCTTCGAGACCAAGGACGAAGACGTCGAGACGCGCGACAACGTGCTTCATCGTGCGGGCAAACCGGTGATCGTCGTGCCCGAGGAGCCGGTGAAGACCGGTCCCGACCTGATGGTCGCCTACGACGGCAGCTCGGCTTCCAATCGCGCCCTACGCGCGCTGGCCGCGAGCGGCCTGGCGAACGGTCGCAAGGTCCACGTCGCCAGCGTGGAGGACGACGGCGAAGAGGCCTGGGAGATGGCGAGCCGAGGCGTCGATTTGCTGCGCACGCTCTCGATCGCCTCCAAGCCGCGCAGCGTGGTGTCGGCGCTGCCGATCGCCGAAGCGATCCTCGAGGCACGCGGCAAGCTGGGCGCTGGGATGCTGGTCATGGGGGCGTACACGCGCTCGCGGCTATCGGAGATGATCTGGGGATCGGTCACGCGCACGCTGCTCGAGAAGTGTCCCGTCCCGATCTTCCTGCACCACTAGAAGGCGGCCCCGCGCGAGGTGCGAGGCCACCTTGACCCGCAGCCGCTCGGTGAGGCTCTCCTCGATCTGCCGCACGCGCTCGCCGCTCAGGCCCAGTCGCGCGCCGGTCTGCGCCCGCGTCGCCGACGCATCGGAGGCGAAGCGCGCGTTGAACACGTCGCGCTCGCGCGGGCTCATCTCGCGCTCGAACTCGGGCAACGCCGCCATCAGCAGCGCTTCTTCCTCGTGCGCCGCCAGGAGCTCCGAGGCTTCCGCGCTCTCCTCGGCCATGAGCGCCAGCGCCGCCAGCTCCGGATCGTCGACCTCGTCCGGCGCCCCGCCCTCGTTCTCGCTGTCATACTCGTCGATGCGCGTCGCCCAGACCCGCACCGACTCGTCCAAGTTTCGCGCGATCACCGCTGTCGTCGAGCTGATGTCGGTTTCGGAGCTCGACGCCAGGTTGGCGAGCACGAACCGCCCGATGTAAGTCCGCACCCACGACGCCACGTACGCCGCCAGCGTCACCGGCCGCGCCGGGTCGTAGCGATGGACGGCGCGGATCAGCGCCAGGTTGCCCTCTTGCACCAGCTCGAGCAGGTTCGGGTGCAGGCGACGGAATCCACGCGCGATCGTCACCACCAGACGCAAGTGCGCGGTCACCAGCGTACGCGCCGCCGCGCGATCTCCGGTGGCTCGCAGCCGATGGACGAGGCGCGCCTCTTCGAGCGGCGTCAGCTTCGGATGCTGCCGCACGCGGGCCAGGTAGGCGAGCCAGGGTGGTGTCGACGAGGCCATACCCGATCGCTTGAGCAAGTCCGGGGCCGACAGGCCGCGCGGGCGCGATCGAATGCGCTCTCATGCCGAATTGCCGATTGTCCCCGAGAGAATCGCCGGTGTCGGACCGAGTCCCTGGGCTAGATCCTGGCTTTTTCAGAAACCTGGGAGAAACGTCATCGCGAAACCGGGTCGCGAGCCCTCGCAGTCTGCCGCTCCCACTTGGCAGACTGCGAAACGGACGCATAATGACGGCCGCGCACGGGAGCGCCCGCTGCCGTCGCCAAGGGTGCGGCGATCTTCGCCGCAGGAACCACGGATGGTCGGGCCGCCAGCCGAGCGCAGGTCCATGCCGTGTCCGCCGAGAACAGCCCTCCCCCGACGTCGAAAACGCCGTCCCGTCCCGAGCTCCGGTCGCTCCGACGCACGCGGCCGCGCCGCTGGCCCGCGAGCATCGCCACCTTTTTCGCGCGCGAGACCGGCAGCGGCGCGCTGCTGCTCGCAGCGGCGGTGATCGCGCTTGGCTGGGCCAACTCGCCCTGGCGATCGACGTACGAGCAGCTGTTTGGCGCGCCCGTGGGCGTGCGCGTCGGCGGATTCGCCTTCGTTCGCGACCTGCGCTTCTGGATCGACGACGGCTTGATGGCGGTGTTCTTCTTCACGGTCGGCCTCGAGATCAAGCGCGAGCTTCAAGGAGGGGAGCTGGGTACGATCCGTCGCGCGGCGCTGCCGGCGCTCGCGGCGCTGGGCGGGATGCTCGTGCCGGGCGCGATCTACCTGGCGCTCAACGCCGGCACGGCGGCGGCCCGCGGGTGGGGCATCCCCATGGCCACCGACATCGCGTTCGCCGTGGGCGTGCTGGCGCTGCTGGGCCGGCGCGTGAGCCCGGCGCTGCGCATCACGCTGCTGGCGCTCGCCGTCATCGACGATCTGGGCGCGGTCGCGGTCATCGCGCTCTTCTTCTCGTCGGGGCTCGGCCTGTCGGGGCTGGCGGTCGCCGGACTGGGCCTGGCCGCGATCCAGGCGATGAAGCTCCTGGGCGCGCGCGCGCCGTGGGCGTACGTGCCACCGGCGATCCTGACCTGGGCAGGCGCCTACGCCGGCGGCGTGCATCCGGCGCTGGCCGGCGTCGCCGTCGGCCTGATGACGCCCGCGCCGCCGCTCGAGCGGCTGGAGCACGCGCTCGCGCCCTGGGTCAACCTCGGCATCATGCCGCTCTTCGCGCTCGCCAACGCGGGCGTCGGTCTCGCCGCGATCGAGCTGCGCGAGACCGGGCGCGTGTTTCTCGGCGTGGCCCTGGGCCTGGTGCTCGGCAAGCCCATCGGCGTGGTCGGCCTCGGCTGGATCGCGGTGCGCCTGCGCCTGGCCCGACTACCCGACGGCACGTCCTGGTCGGGCATGCTGGTGCTGGGCGTGATCGCCGGAACCGGGTTCACCATGTCGCTCTTCATGACCTCGCTGGCGCTCTCGCCCGGATCGGCGCTGGCGACGGCTCGGCTCGGGATCCTGGCCGCGTCGGCGGTCGCGGCGCTCGCCGGGCTCATCGCCGGACGTCTCCTGCTGCCGCGTCCAGCTCAACCGATCGACTTCGAGAGCACGCGCGAAACAGCCCGGTAGCCGAGCCGTTCATAAAACGCCTCGGCGGCGGCGTTGCCGGCCCAGACCGTGAGCACGACTTCGATGGCGCCGCGCGCGCGCGCCCACGTCGTCGCCGCATCCATCAGCGCGGTGCCGATACCGTTGCGGCGGTGCTGGTGGTCGACGATCAGCGCCTCGATGTGCGCGCGCCGGGACGCCACCATCGCCGGGTCGGCAGGCGTGTCGTAGATGCGCACCAGGACCGCCCCCAGCAACGGTGGCGGCGCCGCCGCCGCACGCCGGCCTTCGGCCTCGGCGACAAGCATGCTCGCGTGCGGATCGCCTCCGAAGGTGCTCGACGGGCGTGGCACGGCACTGGGCGGCCTGAAGTAACCGGGCGCCAGCGTGGCGTGGAGGTCCTCGCTTTGCCGCCACAGGGCCTGCAGCGCGGTGGCGTCGGCGGCGCGAGCCGCGCGGATCAGCTCGCGTCCTCGTCGGTGAGCTCGAGCGGAAAGCGCTCCCGCATCGTGCCGTAGACGAGCTCTTCGACCTCGGTCTCGGTACGTAGCTCCATCGCGGCGCGCGCCAGCCGCTCGGCGTCGGCTATCTTCGTCGAGTGGATGATCGACTTCAGCACCGGGATCTGGCGCGGCGCCATCGACAGCTGGCGCAGGCCGATCCCGATCAGCATCCACGCCAGCAGGGGATCGCCCGCCATGTCACCGCACATCGCGACCGGTTTGTTGGCGCGCCCCGCGCCTTCGACGATCTGCTTGAGCGCGCGCAGGATCGCCGGGTGCAGCGGGTGATAGAGGTAGCCGACGTGCTCGTCCTCGCGGTCGGCCGCCAGCGCGTACTGGATCAAATCGTTGGTGCCGATGCTCAAGAAGTCGCACTCGGCGGCGAGCAGATCGGCGATGAACGCGGCGCTGGGCGTCTCCACCATTGTGCCGATCGGGACCTTTGGGTCGTGCGCGATGCCTTCGGCGGCCAGCTCGGTGCACACGTCCGCGCAGACGCGCTTGGCGGCCCGCAGCTCGGCGACGCCCGAGATCAGCGGGAACAGGATCGACATCGGCCCCTCGACCGACGCGCGGTAGAGCGCGCGCAGCTGCGTGCGGAAGATGTCGACGCGGTGGAGCGAGAAGCGAATGGACCGCAGCCCCATCGCGGGATTCGCGCCGCTCGGCATGCGCACGGCGGCGGGTAGCTTGTCACCGCCGAGATCCAGCGTGCGGAACGTGATCGGCCGGCCGCCGACGCTCTTCAACGCCGCGACCGCGTGCTGGTACTGCTCCTCTTCGCTGGGCAGCTGGGGACGCTCGAGGTACAGGAACTCGGTGCGGAACAGACCGACCGCCTCGGCGCCGAGATCGACGGCGATCGGGATCTCCTCGAGCATCTCGACGTTGGCCGCCAGGTGGATCGCCGTTCTGTCGACCGTCGCCGACGGCGTGTCGCGCATCGCCGACAGGCGGTGCGCCCGGGCGCGCTCCACGTCGGCGCGCGCCATGTAGCGGCGCAGCGCCTCGGCGTCGGGGTCGAGGATCACCTCGCCGCGGTTGCCGTCGACGATCACCGTCACGCCCGACCAGACACGGTTGCCCAGGCGCTCGACGCCGACGACCAGCGGCAACCCCAGCGCGCGCGCCACGATCGCGGTGTGCGACGTGCGGCCACCACCCTCGGTGCAGAAGCCGGCCGCCTCGGCGCGCCCCAGCTGCGCGATATCGGCAGGCGACAGGTCGTGCCCGACGGCGATGCTGCCCTTGGGCGTCTCGTCGACCGACGACTCGACCATGCCGAGCAGGTTGCGCAGCAGCCGCTCGCCGACCATGGCTATGTCGCTGCGCCGCTCGCGGAAGTACGGATCCTCGATGCGGTCGAAGACCGACTGGATCTGGTCGAGCGCGCGGCGCACCGCCCAGTCGGCCGACGTCTTGTCCTCGCGGATGTACCGCTTGGCCTGGTCGGTCAGGTGCACGTCGGACAGCATCAGCCGGTGCGCCTCGAGGATGCGGTACTGGTGCTCGTCGCCCTCGCGCTCGGCGATCTGCTGCTGGATGCGCGCCAGCTGCGCGTCCGTCTGCGCCAGCGCGTCCTCGAAACGCTTGAGCTCGGCGTCGACGGAGTCGGCGGGGATGCGGCGCTCATGGACGTCGACGCGGCTGCCGAGGACGTGGGCGACGCCGACGGCGATGCCGGGCGAGGCGCCTACGCCGACGAGCCGCTCCACGTCAGCCGAGCCTCGGGGTCACGGCAGGCGTGAGCATCAGGGCAGGCGTGAGCATCAGGGCAGGCGTGAGCATCAGGGCAGGCGTGAGCATCAGG
>CAZNCQ010000197.1:0-4557 GCA_964571275.1 uncultured Myxococcales bacterium | reverse complement strand
GATCGACCCCTTCCCCGAACCCGGTGCCGACCAGCGCTGCCAGAGCGTCGACCGCGGCCGGTGCGTCGTCACCGGCGCACACGATGGTCATGGTCACGCCATGCGCCGCGACCAGCGTCAGCAAGCCCATGATGCTCTTGCCGTTGGCTTCCTGGTCGTCCTTGACCACCTTGACCTCGCAACGAAAGCGGTTGGCGGTCTGGACGAACTTCACGGCGGCGCGCGCGTGCATCCCCAGCTTGTTGAGGATGGTGACGGTACGTGACGATTCTGGGTTGGCGGGAGTCGGTGTCATTTTAGCGTGACTCTTGAAGGGCGATCTTGCCCGTGAGCTCGGACCCGAGCCGGATCGAACGCCGGCCCACGTCGCGCAGCAATTCCGCCAGCTCGTATGGCCGCAGATCGCGCCGGTCGACGGTCGCGAGCTTGAGCAGCATCGGCAGATTGACGCCGCAGACGATCTCGACGGTGCGCGTGCCGTCGAGCATGGCGAGACAAGCCTGGAACGGAGACGAGCCGTGGATGTCGACCAGGATGACCACACCGGCGCCGTGATCGACGTCGGTGCAGGCCTGCTCGACGTGACGGATCACCTCCTCGAACGAATCCTCCATCTCCGCGCTCACCGCCTCCGTCGCCTCGAGCGGGCCCACGATGGTCCCGGCCGCATGGAGTAGACATTGCCCTGCGCCGCCGTGGGTAACGACGACGACGCCGATCACAGGATCACTATCGTCGGATGCCGACATGGTCGAAGCATCTATTGTAGTCCAATCTCGATCAAGCGGCGCCGGTGCGTTGGATATCGCGGTGGCGGATCGAGATCGTGATGTCCTTGCGCAGGCGCTGGCCCAGCTCCTTGGCGATGACTACCGAACGATGACGGCCACCCGTGCAGCCGATGGCCACGGTGGCATACGACTTCCCCTCACGCCGGAAGCCCTGGATCGACAGGCGCAGCAGCTCTTCCGCCTTGTCGACGAACGCGCGGGTATCCGGATTCTGCATGACGAACGAAAAGACGGCCTCGTCTTCACCCGACAGTGCCGACAAGTTGGGGACGAAGAACGGGTTGGGCAAGAAGCGGACGTCCAGCACGACGTCGGCCTCGGTGGGCAGACCGTGCTTGAACCCGAACGACACCAGCGTCACCGACAGATCGTCCTCGGCGCTGCCGTAGCGTTCCTGCATCAGCGCGCGCAAAAGATGCACCGTCAGCGCGCCGGTATCGACCATGGCGTTGGCTTCCTGGCGCAGCAGCGTCAGCTGATCGCGCTCGGCGCGCAGCCCGGAGCGGATGTCGGTGTCGGACAAAGGGTGACGCCGTCGGGTCTCGGAGAAGCGCCGCAGCAGGATGTCGTCGCCGGCGTCGAGGAACAGGACCTCGAGCGAGTGCCCGGCTGCCCGGATGCCGGCCAGGATCGCCGTTGTGTCCTGCAGGAACTCGCCGCCGCGCGCGTCGATCACCAGCCCGGCACGGTCGATCTCGGCCCGCGTCGACAAGAGCTCGACGAACTTGGGCAGGAGCGGCATCGGGAGATTGTCGGCGCAGTAATAGCCGAGGTCCTCCAGCGCGCGCAGCGCGGTCGACTTGCCGGCGCCGGAGACGCCGGTCACCACTACCAACCTCATTCGACGTCGTCCCTCCAGCGGCGCTCGCGCGCATCGGCGAGGGCCCGGTCGAGGCGCTCCTGGAACTCGCGCGCCGAGTGGTGGCCGCGCACTTGCAACAGCCGGTTGCGCGCGGCGACCTCGATCAGCGAGCTCACGTTGCGGCCCGGGCTGACCGGAATGCGCAAAAGCGGCACCGGCACGTCGAGGATCGGGTAGACCATCTCGTCGAGGCCGAGCCGGTCGTGGCTCTCGGTCTGGTCCCAGCGCAGGAGCTCGAGCACGAGCTCGATCTTCTTCTCGTCGCGCACGGCGGCGACGCCGAACATGTCCTTGATGTTGATGATGCCGAGGCCGCGCACCTCCATGTGGTGCTTGATGAGCTCGGAGGCCCAGCCGACGAGCGTCTCGCCCGACGTGCGGCGCACCTCGACGAGATCGTCGGCGACCAGGCGGTGGCCGCGCATGATGAGGTCGAGCGCCGCCTCCGACTTGCCGATGCCGCTCTTGCCGAGGAGGAGGACGCCGACGCCGAGCACATCCATGAGCACGGCGTGGATGCTCGCGGTCGGTGCCAGCTGCAGCTCCAGGTGCTTCTGGATGGCGTCGATCGCCGCCGACGAGACCAGCGGCGTGCGCAGCACCGGCACGCCGCTGCGGTCGGCGATGTCGAGCAGCATGCGCGGCACCTCGAGCCCCTTGGTCACGACGACGCACGCCGGGTTGAGCGCGATGAAAGCCTCGAGCGAGCGCCGCGCCTCCTCGTCAGCGAGCGTGCCGAGGTAGGAGATCTCCGTGGCGCCCAGGACCTGGACGCGCTCCGGGTGCACCTGGCGCACGTAGCCGGCGAGCGCGAGCCCCGGCTTCTGGATCCGGTGGATCGTGAGCCGCCGTCCCAGCCCCGATTCGCCGGCAAGCAGCACGAGCTTGAGCCCGGATCCTTCGTCCAGGAGCGACCGCACAGTCAGCATCGGCGCGGAGTCTACCGCGGTTCTGACGTCGTGCGCGATTTCCCCGGATGAGGGGCCATCGGCCCCGGCCTAGTACTTCGCGTCTTCGTCTGCGATCACCTGGTACATCGCCGCCGGATCCGGGGCAGCGAGCAGGCGCTGGCGGAAGTCGGCGTCGCGGAACAGGCGCGACAGGCGCGCGAGCGCCTTGAGGTGCACGCCGGTCGAGCTCGCCGGCGCCACCAGCATGAAGATGAGGTGCGTCGGCTTGCCGTCGATCGACTCGAACTCGATCCCCTCGACCGACCGCCCGAGCGTGCCGACCAGGTGGCCGACCGAATCCAGCTTGCCGTGCGGGATGGCGATGCCGTCGCCGATCGCCGTCGACGCCAGCAGCTCGCGCTCCTCGAGCACCTTGCGCAGCGAATCGGCGTCCACACCGGGCTCTTGCTGGGCCAGGTGGCTCGCCAGCTCGGACAGCACCCCCGGCTTGGTGCGCGCGTTCAGGTGCGCAACGATCCGCCGGGGTTGAAGAAAATCGATGACCTTCATCTGGGCTCTACCGTCGCGCCGTCTGTATCACAAAACCGGGCTCAGGGGCGCGCCCCGGAACGGTCGGGCGTCCGCCCGGTGACTTCCCGGCCGGTCTCGATGAGGCCGTAGTTTCCGTCCTTGCGCCGGTACAGAACCGAGATGGTCTGGCTGTTGATGTCGGTGAAGACCAGGAGCTCATCGCCCAGCAGATTGAGCTGCATCACCGCGTCCTCGACCTTCATCGACCGCGCGGTGAAGGTCTCATCCTTCACGACCCGGTACGCGGCCGCTGCCGGCGACGCGACGGCAGGCTTGGCGGCGCTGCGGTTCGGCGTGGTGTCGACGGGCGCGCCGACCGGCCGCGGCTCCAGCTCCTCGGCCAGGATCACCATCTCGCGCACCGACACCGACGGGCCACCGTGCGGCTTGTGGTCGCGGATCTTGTCCTTCCACTTGCGGACCTGTCGCTCGATGCGCGCCGTCGCCAGGTCGATCGACGAGTACATGTCCTCGGTCGTCTCCTTGGCGTTGATCACGATGCCGTTCGGCAGCGTGATGTTGATGTCGGCGACGTGATGAAAGCCGCGCTCGACAGCGAAGACCGCGTGGGCCGCGATGGGGTCCTTCTGAAAATACTTCCGAATCTTGTCTAGCTTCTCTTCGGCGTAGTCGCGCACCGCCTGTGAGGCATCCATGTGGCGAAAGGTTGTCGAGAGCTGCATGACTCTCCTTAGGTTCTCTGTCGGCCCCGAGCCGGGACGCTTTTACCCTAGTTTTTGTCGACGGACATTCTTTTTCGTCGCGCTTTAAAACACTTGGCGACGTTTGCTGCTCGACAGGATCCTAAGCTGCTCACGGTACTTCGCAACAGTTCGGCGCGCGATTTCGATGTTCTGATCCCGCAAGAGCTCGACGATGCGCTGGTCGGAGTGCGGGTGCTTGGCGTTCTCTTGCGCGATGATCTGCCGGATCTTCAGCTTCACCGCCTCCGACGCGAGATCGTCGCCGTCGGTGCGCGAGATGCCGGAGTTGAAGAAGTACTTCAACTCGTAGATCCCCTGCGGCGTGTGCACGTATTTGTTCGTGGTGACGCGTGACACCGTCGACTCGTGCATGCCGATGTCCTCGGCCACGTCGCGCAGGATCAGCGGCTTTAGGTGCGCCGTGCCCTTGTCGAAGAAGTCGCGCTGGAACTTCAGGATCGACTCGGTCACGCGCACGATGGTGCGCTGGCGCTGCTGGATCGAGCGGATGAGCCACTGCGCGCTGCGCAGCTTCTCCTGGATGTACTCGCGCGCCTTCGAGCCGCCCGCGAGCGCGGTGCGGTAGAAGTCGGAGATCTTCAGCTTCGGCAGACCATCGTCGTTGGCCACGACGAAATATTTGTCGCCCACCTTGTGAATGTAAACGTCGGGCGTGATGTACGTCGGCTCCTCCGACGTGTACTGCCGCCCGGGCTTGG
>CAZNCQ010000196.1:0-13553 GCA_964571275.1 uncultured Myxococcales bacterium | reverse complement strand
TACTGGCAGCACCAGTAACGCATGCGCGACTCGCTGAAGAAGTCGAAGTCGCCGGCGCGCAGCGCCGCCACCTGGGTATCGTTGTCCTTGTACAGCTTGTAGACGACGCGCTCGAAGTTGTAGGTTCCTTTTCGCACCGGAATGCCGTCGCCCCAGTAGGTCGGGTTACGTCGATAGGTGACGTCCTGACCGCTGCTCGCCCTCTCGATCACGTATGGCCCGCTGGCGACCGGCGGCTCGAGGCGCAACTGGTCGAAGTCGGTCGTGCCGCCGTCGGGGCGCCGTCCCCAGCGCGGCGAGAAGACAGGCAGGCTGCCGGCAATGAACGAGAGGTCGCGTCCCTTGCGCTTGAATCGGAAGCGCACGGTCAGCAGATCGAGCACGTTCACATCGGAGACCTCGGCGAAGTACGATTTGAAACGCGGGCTGGCCTTGCGGCTCGTGAGCACGGCGAACGAGTACTTCACATCCTTGGCGGTCACCGGATCTCCGTTGGAGAAGCGCGCCTTCGGGTTGATGTGAAAGGTCACGGCGCCGAAGTCGGGCTCGACCTGGATGTCGTCGGCCAGCAAGCCATACTGGGTGTTCGGTTCGTCGAGGCTGTAGATCGTCAGCGTTTCGAACATCAGCTCGGTGAGCCCGGGTGCGGGTTTGCCCTTGAGGGTGAATGGATTGAGCTTGTCAAAGCTGCTGTTCTGGCTGGTCGCCGACAGACTCAGCGTTCCGCCGCGCCGGGCGTGCGGATCGACGTAGTCGAAGTGGTCGAAACCGGCCGGATATTTCGGCGCACCGAATTGCGCGACCGCGTGCGCGCCCCACACCGGCGCGGCGGCTCCAAGCGTCAGGCCGCTGACGGCCACAATCGTGCACCACCAGCCGTTGAAGGGAGCTTTCACAGTGCCCTCTCCTTCACAACGACACCTGCGCCAGCTCTGACGTGGCCGGATGGGGCGACGGGTTCGCGCGCATCATCGACGCCCGCACCAAACTTTGCGTATAGGCATGTTGCGGCTGGGCGAGGACCGCATTGGTCTCACCCGACTCGACGATCTCGCCGTCCTTGAGCACGTAAAGGCGGTGCGCCAGCGCTGCCACCACTCTCAGATCATGGGTGATGAGCAAGTAGCTGAGCCCGCGATTGCGCTGCAAGGTCACCAGCAATTGCAACACCTGGTTCTGGATCGATGCGTCCAGTGCCGAGGTGGGCTCATCGAGGATCAACACGCGCGGCGAGACCACCAGCGCGCGTGCGATGGCGATGCGCTGGCGCTGTCCACCCGAGAACTGGTGGGGATAGGCGTCGAGCGGCGCACCGGCGAGGCCGACCTCGGCCATCACGTCGTCGATCCGCTGCTGGCGCTCGGCGGCGCCGAGCTCGGGAAAATGCAAGGCAAGCCCCTCCCCGACAGTCTCGGCGATGGTCCGCCGCGGAGAGAGCGATGCGAATGGATCCTGAAACACGACCTGCAAGCGCGCGCGAATCGCACGCCGAGCGCGCCGGGACAGCCCCAGAACGTCCGCGCCCTCGAACTCCAGATCCCCCGAACGGGACCTGACCAGCCCCAGGATCGCTTGAGCCAGTGTCGTCTTGCCGCACCCCGATTCGCCGACGACGCCGATGGTCTCACCGGCCTGCAAGGTCAAGTCGGCGCCGGCCACCGCGACGAAAGCGTCTCGACGAAACCATCCTCGCCAACCGCGCAACGGCTTGGCGTACTCCACGCGCAACCGGCGCGTTTCGAGGACGGTCGTGGCATCCGCGGCGACCGGATCGATTGTCCGCATCGGAACGGTGTTCAGCAGCTTGATCGTGTGCGGGTGGCTGGGGCGCGCGAACAGGTCCGCGGTCGTCCCGGTCTCGACCAGCCTGCCGCGCTCCAGAACCGCGACCCGCTGCGCAAAGTGCCGCACCAGGTTCATGTCGTGGGTGATGAGCAGGATCGCCATTCCCTGGCCGTCGCTCCGACGGCTCTCTTCCGCTTGCAGCTCGAGCAGCAGCTCGACGATCCGCGCACGCACCGTCAGGTCCAGCGCCGTCGTCGGCTCATCGGCGATCAGCAGCTTGGGACGGCAGGCGAGCGCCATGGCGATCATCACCCGCTGCCGCTGCCCGCCCGACATCTGGTGCGGAAAGCTATCGACCCTCCGCTCCGGCTCTCGGACTCCCGTGCGCGCCAGTAGAGCGATAGCTTTCTTGCGCGCCGCGCCCGCACCCAGCCCCTCGTGCAACGAGAGCGTCTCGACGATCTGGCTGCCGACCGTGAACAGCGGGTTCAGGGCCAGCATCGGCTCCTGGAAGATCATCGCCACTTCGCGGCCCCGGGTCGCGCGGATCTCGTCCTCGGATTTGCGCAGCAGATCGACGCCGTCCAGGCGGACGCTGCCGGACACACGCGCGCGCCCCTGCAGGCGCAGGATCGAGAGCGCCGTGATGGTCTTGCCGGACCCCGACTCGCCGACCAGCGCCACGCGCTCGCCCGCGGCGATGTCCAGGTTCAAGCCGTGGACCACCGGCTTGCTCCCGAAGCGGATCGAGAGGTCCTCGATCTGCAACAACGGTTCCCCCCGTCGAACGGTCATGCGGCTCCTTCGGCCCGGGCTTGCGGGGGCTGCCGCCACTCCCCAGCATCCTCGGTGTCGAGCGCGCCGCGCAGCGCTTCGCCGATGAACGTCAACAAAAGCAGCGTCACGACCAGCACACCGAAGCCGGACACCGCGATCCACCACGCATCCAGGTTCTCCTTTCCCTGCAGCAGCAGATGTCCCAAGCTCGGCGCGGGTGCCGTCACACCCAGCCCGAGAAAATCGAGGCTCGCCAGCGCCAAGATCCCGGCGCTCATACGGAACGGCAGGAAGGTGATGACCGGCGTCAGGCTGTTGGGCAGAACATGGCGCCAGATGATCTGCCAGCTCGAAAGGCCGAGCGCGCGCGCCGCCTTGACGTAGTCGAGTTGCCGGTTGCGCAGGAACTCGGCGCGGACGTAGTTCGACAGGTGAATCCATCCGAACAGCGAGAGCAGGACGAACAGCAGCACGAAGCTCTGCTCGAACACGGCCGCGAGGATGATCATCAAGTAGAGCTCGGGCATCGCGCCCCATACCTCGACCAGGCGTTGCGAGAAGAGGTCGACTTTTCCACCGAAGTAGCCCTGGACAGCGCCGATCAATAGCCCCAGCACAGTGCTGGTCAGCGTCAGCATGAGCGCGAACGTGACGGAGACCCGGAAGCCGTACAGGAGGCGCGCGGTGATGTCGTAGCCAGCAATGTCGGTGCCGAGCCAGTTGGCGCGCGACGGCGGGCCAGGAAAATGAGCGGCGTTCGAGAAGTAGTTGAGCGTATCGTAGTAGTAAGGATTGGGCGGGTAGACCGCGACATTGCCCGGCGCCCTCAGTTGTTCCCGGATGAAGGGATCGTTGTAGTCGGCCTTGATCGGCAATTGGCCGCCGAACGTCGACTCCGGGTAGCGCTTGAACAACGGGAAATACCAGTTATGGTGGTAGCGCACCACCAGCGGCCGATCATTGGAGATGATCTCGCCCGCCAGACTGATCGCGTAGAGCGTGCCGAAGACCACGAGGCTCCAGTAGCCGAGCCGGTTTCGCTTGAAACGCCGCCACAACGTGCCGCCGGGCGACGTCGATTCGTCGCGCTCTTTCACGGCTCCTTCGGCGACGACCGCGGAAGCCATCTCACGCGTCCTGCGCGTCGAAGCGGATTCGCGGATCGACCAGCACATAGGCCACATCGCCCGCCAGCTTGGTCAGAAGGCCGAGCAGCGTGAACAGATAGAGCGTGCCCAGCACTACCGGATAATCACGATTGTTGATCGACTCGAACGATAGCAACCCCATGCCGTCAATCGAGAACAGCGTTTCGATGAGCAGGCTACCGGTGAAGAAGGCCGCGATGAACACCGCAGGGAACCCGGTTATCAGCGGCAGCAGAACGTTCCGGAAGACGTGCTTCCAGAGCACCTGGCGTTCACTCAGCCCTTTCGCGCGAGCGGTCAGCACGTACTGGCGGCGGATCTCGTCGAGGAAGGTGTTCTTGGTCAGCAGCGTCTTGATCGCGAAGCTGCTGACCACGGCCGCCGTGGCCGGCAGCGTGACGTGCCACAGGTAGTCGGTGACCTTGCCGAACGTGCTGAGCTCGGACCAGTTGCTGGAGGTGAGACCACGCAAGGGGAAGATGTCCCAGAACGAGCCACCGCCCAGCAGCACTATCAGCAGCACGCCGAGCACGAATCCGGGAACGGCATGTCCGGCGAGCACGGCGACCGTAGTGATGAAGTCGAAGCGGCTGCCAGCGCGCACCGCCTTCATCACACCGAGCGGCACCGACACGAGATAGGTCAGGATGAACGTCCAGACGCCGAGCGAGATCGAGACCGGCAGCTTCTCTCTGATCAACGACCAGACCGACTGGTTGCGGAAGTAGCTCTCGCCCAGATCGAACCGCAGAAAGTTCTTAAGCATCGTCAGATATCGCTCGAGCGGCGGCTTGTCGAAACCGTAGAGCGCGGCGAGTTGCTTGACCTGCTGTCCGTCCATCCCGCGCCGACCGCTGTAAGTCCATCCACCCGTGCTACCGCCGTGCTCGGCGCCGGAACGCCCGGTCTGGCTGTCGAGGTCGGTGAGCGCATGCTCGACCGGCCCGCCCGGTACGAACTGAGTGACCAGGAACGTCAACGTCAGAATCCCCCAGACGGTTGGCACCATCACCAGGAGGCGTTTGAGCAAGTAGTTCCACATGGGCTTCGCAGTGCCGACACGCGTTCGGTAGCTCTGCTTTCAGCAGATGTCGTGCCAATGCGATGGGGCGTCAGCATGAGCTCGGCACCGTCCCGCACATGCGCGCCTGCTGATTCGCCAGCAGACTGCTCCGGCCGCTGCTTCGAGAGCAGCAAAGGGGGCACACACCCGGCCCGCGCGGCGCCCGCTAGAACTTGGCGATGAGCTGCGCGCCATACGTGCGCGGGCTGCCCAGTGACGTCGGATAAGCGCCCGAGGCGACGACCTGTGACAATACCTTGTACTGGGTGTCGGCAAGATTGCGCACGTAACCCAGGATGGTGAGCCGCCCGTTGCCCACGCTGTATCGTAGCTCCGCGTTCCCGATGGCGTAGCGCCCCGACTCCTGAACTGGATCGTTCTGGATGACGGCGTTGTGAAAGATGTGACTGCGGTAGATCCAGTCGGTTCCCAGGCTGACTGCCGATGTTCGACCGACCGGGACCACGTAGTCCACACTGGCCGCCGCCGACACCTGGGGCGTGCGATAGAAGTAGTTGCCGCTGGCATCCACGCGCGTGGCGCCCTGATAGGTGATGAAGTCCGTGTATTGGGCTCGGACCAGGCCCAGTCCGCCCTGCACGTGCAGGCCCGGGATCGGCAGCGCGTTGACTTCGATTTCGAGTCCCTTCACCGTGCCGCCGGCGGCGTTCTGGACCACGCTCGTTTGCTGGTTGAGCAGACCAAGCGGGTTCGGCGTCTGAACGTTGAGCTGGATGTCGCGCAGCAAGTAGTAGAACGCGGCGACGTTGGCGACCAGCTTGCCGTCGAACCAGCTGGTCTTGGCGCCCAGCTCCCAATCGTAGAGCCGCTCGGGGTTGGCCTTGGGCAGATAGGCCGCGGCTGTTCCGGCGGCGGGCACGATCGACGGATTGAACGTGCCCGCGCGAAAGCCCTTCGCAAACCGAGCATAGAGAAGATGGTCCTTGGTCAGGCGATACTCGGGCGTCAGGTCGTAGGTCACTTCCGACCAGCTCGCGCTGGCGGGAATCGAATTGGCGCTGGTCAGCGGCGAGATCAGGTTGCCGGGAATATAGAAGTTGTTCTGGTCCCTGAACGTCACGCCAGCCCCGGTGGCAATCAGCCGCTGGGCTTGAACGTCCTTCTTGTCATAGGTGTAGCGCAAGCCGCCGGTCAGCCCGATCTGGTCGGTGAAAGACAGCTTGGCATTGCCGAAGACCGCCGGGCTGATGTTGGTTTCCTTGAACCGGGCGTCGGAGTAGTTCCTGCGCGACGCGACCGGTCCGAAGTAGGCGGCTTGGGCGTCGTTGAAGAAGAACCAGTTGAAGTACTGCGCGCCGGCGATCCAGTTGAACCTATCTCCCTTGGGCGACGTCAGCCGCAGCTCTTCCGTGAACTGTTGTGAGTGCGTGAATCCGTACGCCTCGCTCTGATCGAAGTTCACGTTCGAGTAACCCAGCGTCAGCGTGGGAATGCGCGCCACGTCGAGGCCGGTGATCGACGTCAACGTGTAGCCACCGAAATGCCAGTTGACTGCACCGGTCGCTCCCCAGTTGGTCAACGGATAGCCGTTGGGGGCTCCGGCCAGGAACGCATCGTGCTCGTTGGGATTGGTGCCGTAGGGCGGCGTGTAGACCGCGGCGCCATTGTAGGCCTGGATTCCCCCGTCCGGCAGGACACCGATCGGATAGCTCGGCGTCGCCCCTGTGCTGGCCACGCGATAGCGACCGATGAGCAAGACGTCCAAATTGTCATTCAAGTTCCCCAGGAGTTGCAGCCGGCTGGCGAAGTCGTTGAACTGTGGCCCCTTGGAGCCGTCGCGCAGGTTGGTGGCCCAGCCAGCCTGCTCCTCGTATGAAAACGCGGCTCGCGCGGCCAGCCAATCACCGAGGACGCCCCCGCCACACGCCCCTTCGGCCTGGCGTTCGCCGTATCGCCCAACGCCCGCTTTGAGATAGCCCGAAGGGTCGAATGTCGGCTTGCGAGAAACGAAGTGAATGGCGCCGCCGGTGGTGTTCTTGCCCCACAACGTCCCCTGCGGCCCCTTCAGGATCTCGACGCGTTCGAGATCGAAGACCGGGAAGTTCTGCAACGGTGAGTACTGAATGATCACCTCGTCCTGATAGATGCCGATCGGCCCCTCGAGGTTGATCGACGGATCATTGGTGCCGATGCCGCGAAGGAACCAGCGCGGCTTCGTCGTCTTGTTGCCGCCGGTTTGGCCGGAAAGGTTGGGGCTCAGGCGATCGATGTCGTTCGAGTTGGTCACATTCTCGTCGACCAGCTGCTTGCTACCGGCGACGGTGATCGCCAGCGGCACGTCCTGCGCCTTCTCGACGCGCTTCTTCGCCGTCACCACGACATCGGACAAACGAGTCGGCGATGGAGGCGGAGTGGCCGGCGCTGGCGGAGCTTCGGGAGTCGCGGGGGCCGCCGCGGGCAGCGCGGGCGCTGCCACCGCGGCGGGCTCGGCCGTCGGCGGAGCAGAGGGTACCGCTCCGGGTGGAGCGGCGGGCGCCGGTGGCGGCGCGGCGGCCGGCGCAGGCTCGCCATCGGATGCTGGCGCCGGATCGGCCAGAGCCGGCGTCGCCACTGCAATCACTCCGGCACTCAGAACGAGCCGCAAGGCCCATCGGATCTCGAGCGCCCGCAATGAAGGGATCAGACTCCAGCTCATGGAACGCACACCGTCCTCTCGTCAAAGGTCCTCTCCGGCGGATGCCGGAGAGCTCAGTGACGGTTAGCACGGCGTGTGCCACCTCAACTCTGGGCTGGATTGTGCGGCCTGTTGCATTTGACACCGCAACAAAAGCGGCACTCGAGGCAACAATTGCTGCGGAGGACGCGGGACACGTCATTGAGTGCTGCGCACACAGCAATGCCCTCAGCCAGCGGCAGCCGCGGCTCTGACTCGCCGACTGACGGGATTCGGCGGCCGATTGAGGCCCAGGTTCTCGCGCAGGGTCGCGCCCTCGTACTCGGTGCGAAAGATCCCGCGCCGCTGCAGCTCGGGAATCACCTTCTCGGCAAAGGTGACAAAGCCGCCCGGCTCGAGCGGCGGCAGGGGCGGTACCACGTTGAACCCGTCTGCTCCCCCGCCCTCGAACCACTCCTGGATCTTGTCGGCGACCGTCTTCGGCGATCCGTGGATCTGCAAGTGTCCACGCGACGTGCTGAACCGGTAGACCAGCTGGCGGATGGTCAGGTTCTCGCGCCGGGCCAGCGTAACCAGCTGGCGGAAACGTCCCTTGCCGTTCTCGGACTCGGGTAGATCGGGCAGCGGCCCGTCGAGATCGTAGCCCGTCAGGTCGCGACCGCCCAGGTTCACGCCTTTGCTGAAGTCGATCAGCGCCTGGAGCTCGCCGAACCGATCCGCCGCCTGCTGGTCGGTGTCGCCGACGACGACCGAAAGACCCGGGGTGATCTTGAGCTGGTCGGGATCGCGGCCGTACTTCGCCATGCGTCCCTTGACGTCGTTGTAATACGCGCGTGCATCGTCCAACGTCTGCGCCGAGCAATAGGTCATCTCCGCGATCCGCGCCGCGAAGTCCCGCCCGGTATCCGAGTTGCCGGCCTGCACGAAGACCGGATAGCCCTGGATCGGGCGAGCAACGTCGAGCAGCCCCTCGGTGGAGAAGTACTTGCCGCGGAACTCGACGGGATGAGCGTCGTCGGGATCGTAAAATTGACCGGCGACGCGATCGGGATGGTCGAACGCATCGTCCTCGTACGAGTCCCAGTACGCCTTCGCGAGCTCGACGAACTCCGCGGCGCGCTCATAACGCTGCTCGTGCGAGCGCGCCTCTTCAATCCCGAAGTTCTTGGCCGTGGCCTCGCCGAACGAGGACACCACATTCCAGCCGGCACGCCCACCGCTGATGTGGTCGAGCGACGCCAGCATCCGCGCCGCGTTGTAGGGTTGGCTGAAATTGGTGTTGACGGTGGCGACCAGCCCGATGTGTTTCGTCTGAACCGCGATCGCCGACAGGAGCGTCAGTGGCTCGAACTGGTAACTGCCACCGCCCCGCCCCTGTCCGCGCAGGTTGCGGCCCGACCGCCCGATGAAATCCGCCAGAAAGAAGATGTCCAGCTTGGCCCGTTCCGCCAGCTGGGCCAGGCCGACCCAGAACGAAAGATCCGGCCGGCCCGTGGTCCCCTCGTTACCGTGATGCCGCCAGGCCTCCGGGTGGTGGCCAAACCGCATAAAAAACACGTTGAGAGCCAGCTGTCGCTTCTTTCTGGTGCTCATGAATCATCTCCCTTGGGTAGGCAGTCGGGCCCCGCCGCATTCAGCGCGCAACCGGCGCGTAGTCGCCCGCGAAGGTCCGAGCGCGCTCGAGCAAGCCGGTCCGCTTCCATTGCAGATCCAGCGCGCCCGGCGTGTACTGCTTAGCGCCGCCGATTTGCTCGGCGATGGCTTGAAAGCGAGCCGCCTCCTCGATGAGCAGGACCAGCTCGGCGGTCTTCAAGATCCCTTTGCCCCAGAAGTTGGCCCCGCCGTTCGATTCCAGCAGCGCGGGTGGCGGCGCCAGCTCCGGGTGCTTGTCCAGACGCTCGCGCACGACCTCGAGCGCGCTCCGCGTCCGCTCCAGGTGGTTCGGGATCTCGCGCGCCAGCAGGTGCCGCTGCGCCGCCACGTAAAGGATCGGGAAGTTCCTTTGCGCCAGCGACCAGGCCGCCAGGTACGGCGTGTGGGCGTGAACGAAGGTGTCCGCTTCCAAGCGTGGCTCGTCGATGACCAGGTTCTTGTGCTCGGACGGATCCGACACTTTTGCGACAATGCTGCGGTCTTTCGACCAGGGCTGCGGAAAGCGCACGCTCAGGATCTTCCCGTGCTCGGGGATGCGGTGGGTGAGATTGAACGTCAAGCTGGCCGAGAGCGTCCCCGACTCGCGCAGGAAGTTGTAGGCGAAGATGGCGTCTCGCTTGGCCTCGTCGACGTACGAGACCAGATCGATGGTGGGCGACTCGGTGTTCGGCATGGCTGACTCCTTGAAACGAGAATCGTTTGGGGGCGGCGGTGCGGCCGTCCCCGACTCATTGTTGCGACGCGGTGTCAGTCAGACCTTGAGCATCACCCATG
This sequence comes from uncultured Myxococcales bacterium, assembly GCA_964571275.1. Taxonomy (GTDB): domain Bacteria; phylum Myxococcota_A; class Polyangia; order Fen-1088; family Fen-1088; genus DASRQZ01. Next base: position 3,718 of record CAZNCQ010000196.1, on the reverse strand, counting down.
CCAGCACATTGCGGCCCTATGCCGGCGCGTTTGTCCCCGGCGCAGCGGCGGCTGTTCCGGCAACAGCAATCGCTGGCGAAATTGTTGGTCCAGCAGCAACGCGGCGAGCGAACCAAGACCGCAGGCGATCGAGGTGCAAGTAAACAACCGGCGTGCTGTAGAGCGTGAGCACCTGGCTGAAGAAGAGGCCGCCCACGATCGAGATGCCGAGCGGACGTCGCACCTCCGCACCGTCCCCCGCGCCCAGCGCCAGCGGCAGCGCCCCCAGCATGGCGGCCAGCGTCGTCATCAAGATCGGCCGGAAGCGCTGCAGGCAGGCGAGCAGAATGGCTTCTTCGGGCGGCAGGCCTTCGCGCCGTTCGGCGTCGAGCGCGCGATCGATCATCATGATCGCGTTCTTCTTCACGATGCCGACCAGCAGGATCACGCCGATGAGCGCGATGATGGAGAACTCGCTCTTGAAGACCATCAGCGCCAGCAGGGCGCCGACGCCGGCCGAGGGCAAAGTCGAGAGGATGGTGAGCGGATGGATCGCGCTCTCGTAGAGGATCCCCAGCACGATGTAGACCGCCAGCAGCGCCGCCAGGATCAGCCAGGGCTGGCTGGCGAGAGAATCCCGAAACACCTGCGCCGATCCGGCAAAGACGCCGCGCACCGAGGCGGGCGGATTCAGCGCCCGCAGCGCGGCGTCGATCGCATTGGTGGCGTGATCCAGCGAGACGCCGGGAGCCAGGTTGAACGACATGGTAGCCGCCATGAACCGTCCCTGGTGATTGATGGCGAGCGGAGCGTTGGTCACGTCCCAGCGCGCGATGGCCGCCAGCGGGACTGACACGTTGGCGCTGGACGTGACGTAGATCTGGTCGAGCGCCGCCGGGTCGCGGCCATGGGTGGGTTCGAGCGTCAGCACCACGTAGTACTGGTTGAGCGGTTCGTAGATCGTCGACACCAATCGCTGGCCGAAGGCGTCGTTCAGGGTCGCGTCGATCTGGCGCGCCGAAATTCCGAGGCGAGCCGCCGCGGCGCGGTCGACGCTGAGCAACGTTTGCAGGCCGCGCTCCTGAAAGTCGCTATTGACGTCGGTCAGCTCCGGTAGTCGTGCCAGCGCGGCGCGCAGCCGCGGCGCCACGGCTCGCAGATCGGCGAGGTCGCTTCCGAGCAAGGTGAATTGATACTGGGCGCCGCCGGCGCGCGCGCCGATGTTGAGCTCCTGCTGCGCTTGCAGGAAGAGCGAGGCGCCGGAAACGCCCGCGAGCTTCGGGCGCAGGCGATTGACGATCTCCGTCGCGGTCGCACGCCGTTCGCCGAGAGGCTTCAAGCGAGCGAACATCGATCCGTTGTTGATCTGGGCGCCCGCCGCGCCGCCGGTGTACTCGTAGAGCGTGTCGATGTCGGGATCGGCGCCGACGATTGTGACCAGCTGCTGGATCTTTCGCCGGGTGGCCTGAAAGGACGAGCTCTGATCGGCCTGAAAGAGGCCCTGCAAGCGGCCGGTGTCCTGCGTGGGGAAGAGGCCCTTCGGCACCACGGAATAGAGATGGATGTTGAGCGCCACCGTCCCTGCAAATAGCGCCAGCGTCAGCCAGCGATGGCGAAGCGCGAAGGTAAGCGAGCGCCGGTAGAGCGCGAGCGGCAGGTCGGCGATCCGCTGCACCCTCGTCGCCGTGCCCGCTTCCTTTACCCGACTCGGGCGCCGTCGCAGCAGGCGCGCACACAGCATCGGCGTGGTGGTCAACGAGACCACCATCGAGATCAACACGGCGACCGACAGCGTAATAGCGAACTCGCGAAACAGCCGTCCGATGATGCCGCCCATGAACAGCAAGGGAATGAACACCGCCACCAGTGAAACGCTGATGGCCAGCACGGTGAAACCGACCTCCTTCACGCCGCGCAACGTCGCGTCGAAGGGAGACAGACCGGCCTCTATGTGGTGGCTGACGTTCTCGACTACCACGATGGCGTCGTCGACGACGAAGCCCGTGGAGATGATGAGGGCCATCAGCGACAGGTTATTGATGCTGAAGCCGCACAGAGAGATGACCGCCATCGTCCCGACCAGCGAGACCGGGATGGCGATGCTCGGGATCAACGTGGCGCGCCCGCTGCGCAGGAACAGGAACGTGACCAGCACGACCAGTGCAATCGAGATCACCATCGTGCGCTCGACTTCGTGCAAGGACGCACGGATGGTGGTGCTGCGATCGATCACGACCTGCACGTCGACGCCGCCAGGCAACGAGCTCTGCAAGCGTGGCAGCAGCGCCTTGATCGCGTCGACCGTCTCGACGATGTTGGCGCCCGGCTGGTTCATCACTGCCAGCATCACCGCGGGTTTGCCGCCCGAGGATCCCGCGTTGCGCAGCTCCTGCACCGAATCCCTCACCGTGGCCACGTCGCCGAGCCGCACCGCCGCGCCGTTGCGCCACGCGATGATCAGATCGCGGTACGCGTCGGCGCGCGCGGCCTGATCGTTGGCGTCAATCTGCCAGCGTCGATCACCCGCCTCCACGAACCCCTTGGGCATATTGACGTTGGCCGCTGCCAGCGCCGCGCGCACCTGCTCCAGCGGCAGACCGTAGTGATTGAGGAGCGCCGGCTGGACCTCGACCCGTACCGACCGGAGCGCGCTGCCATTGACGGCGACCTGACCGACCCCCTTCACCTGGGCGATCTGCTGGCCGAGGATCGTGAACGCGACGTCGTAGAGCTGCTCCTGGGTGTGCGTCGCCGACGTGAGCGCGATGGCGAGGATGGGCGCGCCCGCGGCGTTCGACTTGCGATAGGTCGGATTGCTGGGCAGCGAAGCCGGCAACAGCGCGCGTGCGGCATTGATCGCCGACTGCACGTCCCGGGCAGCGCCGTCGATGTCGCGATCGAGATCGAACTGCAGGCTGATACGGGTCGCGCCCTGGGTGCTGGTCGACGTCATCTCGGTGATCCCGGCAATACGGCCCAGCGCCCGCTCCAGGGGCGTCGCAACCGTGGCGGCCATCGTCTCGGGGCTGGCGCCGGGAAGCCCTGCGTTGATCCCAATCGTCGGGAAGTCGACCTGCGGCAACGACGCGACCGGCAGCATCCTGAACGCCAGCACGCCGGAGAGGGCGACCGCCACCGTCAGCAGCGTCGTCGCCACCGGGCGCCGGACGAATACTGACGACCAGTTCATGGCGCGGGCGCGGGATCGACGCCTACCGGCTCGACCAGACGCTCCGGCTGCGCGCGCCCGGCGCGGGCCCGCCGGGCGTGAGCCAACCGATCGAATGCCAGGTAGATCACGGGCGTGGTGAACAACGTCAGCGCCTGGCTGACCAGCAAGCCGCCCACCATCGTGATGCCGACCGGGCGACGCAGCTCCGATCCCGGGCCAGTCCCCAGCACCAGCGGAACCGCGCTGAACAGCGCGGCCAGCGTGGTCATCGCGATCGGCCGGAATCGGAGCAGGCAGGCCTGCAGGATCGCCTCGTGCGGTGACTTGCCCTGAGCGCGTTCGGCGTCGAGCGCGAAGTCGATGATCATGATCGCGTTCTTTTGCACGATGCCGATGAGCAGGATGATGCCGATGATGGCGATGACGCTGAGATCGTTGTGGGTCAGCAGCAGCGCCAGCAGCGCGCCCAGCCCCGCCGATGGCAGCGTCGACAGAATCGTCAGCGGATGCAGGAAGCTCTCGTAGAGCACGCCGAGCACGATGTACATCGTCGCGAGCGCGGCCAGG
>CAZNCQ010000195.1:0-13739 GCA_964571275.1 uncultured Myxococcales bacterium | reverse complement strand
GTCCATGACCTTGTCCTCGGCCTCGACGCAGCGGCCGACGGCGCGGAAGATCTCGGCGGCGACGGCGGCCTGCGCGTCGCTGACGCCGGGGCCGCGCGCGATGACGGTCATGCCCTCGCCGATCAGGCACGGCGTGTTGGGCATGGCGCGGATGACCGCGCTGTCGGGCAGCCACCCGCGCAGCTGATCCAGCCGCACACCGGCGGCGATGCTGATCACCAGCTTGCCGCGCAGGGCCGTGCGCATGGCGTCGCTGTCGAGCGCGCTCGCCACCTCGTGTGGCTTCACGCAGACCAGGATCACGCCGCCGGCGCGGCAGGCCTCGAGGTTGTCGCCGCTGGCGTGGATACCGTGCTTTTCGCGCAGGGTGAGCACGACCTCGGCGCGGCGATCGGTGGCGTACAGCTGTTGTGGCTTGAGGCGCCCGGAGCGCAGCAGCCCGCGGACGATCGCTTCGCCCATGGTGCCGCAGCCGAGCACGGTCAGAGTGGACGTGGAGTCGAGCATCTGGGGCTACTATCGCACAAGGATCCCGAATCGGCCGCCCAGGCACGCAACCGCCGTCCCACACGACCGATAAGCGGTCACTGAGATGAGAATCTGCTCGGGGCGCCTGTTCCTGTTCGTGATGTTGCTCGTCGCGTCGGGCGTCGCGGTCGGACCTTGCCGCGCGCTGGCCGCCAGCGCGGCGACCGAGGCCGACGCGGCGATCAAGCACGGCGTGGAGCTGCGCCGGCGCGGTGACGATCTGCGGGCGCTCGAGGCGTTCCAGCATGCCTGTGCGCTGCAAAGATCGGCACGCGCGCTGGCTCAGATCGGCTTTGCCGAGCAGGCGCTGGGCCGCTGGCGCGACGCCGAGGAGCACCTGGGCCAGGCGCTCGCCGACAGCCAGGGCAACGACCAAGGCGACGACCAAGGCACGGACCAGGGCTACGACGACAACGGCTGGATCCGCAGAAACCGCGCGACGATCGAACGATCGCGCGCGTCGGTCGCGGGCCACCTCGGCAGCCTCGAGGTGCTGGGCGGCCCCGAGGGCGCCGAGCTGCTCGTCGACGGTCTGGTCGTCGGCCGCCTGCCGCTCCCGCGGCCCCTGCGGGTCGCCGTGGGGAGCATCGGCGTCGAGGTGCGCGCCTCGGGCTACCTGCCGGTGTCGCGCCCGGTGACGATCGCCGCCGGCGAGCTCTCGCGCGAGACGATCACGTTGCAGAAGGTCGTTGCCGCGCCCCCGCAACCCATCGCCCTGGCATCATTGCCGGCGGCGCGTGCGGCGGAGCGGCCCGAGGACCCGGGCGGTGGATGGCAACGGCCGGCGGCGTGGCTCAGCGGCGGAGCGGCTGTCCTCTTCGCCGCCGCCGCCGTCGTCGCGTTGATTGCGCGCGGTCAAGACGCCGGAGAGGTCGACGGCGCGCTCCGCAATGGGCGCTGTTTCCAGGAGGGCGATCAGTTCCGGGGCGACGGCGCGCGAGATTGCGCGAACGCCGCCACCGACCGCGACCGAGCGGCGACGCTGGCTCTGGCCAGCGCCGGCCTGGCGGGCGGGTTCGCGCTCGCATCGACGATTTTCTTCGTGACTGCGCCGCGCTCCGACCCCGACGCGCAGGTCCACATCGGGCTCGCCGCCCCTCGCGCGCGGCTCGCGTGCGCGCCGGCGGGTAGCGGCGCCTGGCTGATGTGCGGGGGACGGTTCTAGGCAGCGCGCGCGTCTCTTGATGTGCGGTCGATGTTGTGGTGTCCTATCGCTCGCAAGAGCTTATGCGTCTCCCCTTATCGGTTCTGCGGACGTTGCTGGTGGTTGTCTGCTTCTCGGTCGCGGCCTGCGGCAGTGTGGCCACCCGATCGGGAACCGGTGGCTCGCCGGGGTCTGACGGCGGTGTCGGCGGGAGCGGCAACGGCGGTGGTGGTTCAGGCGGCGGGGCGGCTGCCGGCGGCGCGACTGGCTCGATGGGTGGCGGCGGAGGCGGGCTGACCGACGCGGGAACCGGCGATGCCGGCTCCTCGGACGGACCCGGCATCCTCGTGCGCGGCACGATCAATCCGTTCGGCGTCATCGTTCCGGCGGGAGGAACGACTCGCGTCACCCGACAAACATTTGGTCCCGCGTTCGTGTGCAGTGCGACCACCTGCGTGAGCGGCGGTCTGTTGCGGCAATGAGGTCAAACCCAATGAAAACCAAGAAGAGCCATCTGATCTGGGCGGGGGCGCTGCTGGTCCTGCTCTCCGTTCCGGCCGCATACTTCGCGGGCCGCGCGCGCGCGGCAGGGATTCCAGCGACGCAAGCGCTGACTTACTCCGGCGTGCTCACCGACGCGACCGGCGTACCGCTGACCGGCTCGATGCCGATCCAGATCGCCTTGTTCGATGCCGCGACCGCCGGCAATCAGGTCTGCGTGACGGTCTCGACGCCGCAGACGCTCGTCGGCGGTGCGTTTCAGGTCGCGTTGCCCGACACCTGCACGGCGGCGGTGGCCGCTAGCAGCGACCTCTGGGTCGAGGTGTTGGTCAGCGGCCTCCCGATTGGCCGCACCAAGCTCGGCGCCGTTCCCTACGCGGTGGCGGCGGCGCAGACCTCCTGCGGCCCGACGACAGGCCAGGCGATGGTGGACACCGGCGCGGGATACTGCATCGACACCGCCGATCGTGGTCCGGAGACCGCCTACGCGACCGCCGTCGGCAGCTGCGCCGCCGAAGGAAAGATCGTCTGCTCCTTCGTCCAGCTTTGCACGGCGAAGTCGCGCAACATCGGCGGGCTGACGACGGGCGGCTATCGCACTTCGGACTTGATGTTCTTCTCCGGCGACATGCACCACTATCTCAGCGGCGGCGCCGCTGCGGTCGGTAATCCGGGGGCAGTCCCGCCCGCCTGCAGCACGCTGGCGACGCCCGGCCCGAACGCCGGCGCGGTGGCCTTCCGCTGCTGCCGTGGCAAGGGCTGAAGAACGCCGGTCGCCAGACCCTCTCGCCGGCGAGCGCGGCGGCGCGCGCGCCCGCCGTGCTAGATTTTGCGGCCATGTCTCAGGCTCGCAAACACCTGGCCGATGCGCACCGCATCGTGGTCAAGCTCGGCACGCACGTCGTGACCCACGACGGCGTCGAGCTGGCGCTCGGGCGCGTGATGGGGCTGGTCGAGAGCATGGCGCGGCTGCGTCAGGCCGGACGTGAGGTGCTGCTGGTGTCGAGCGGCGCCGTCGGCATGGGCATGCGCGTGCTGGGCCTGAAAGAGCGGCCGCGCTCGCTCGGGCTGCGGCAGGCGTGCGCGGCGGTGGGGCAGGGACACCTGATGAGCGTCTACACGCAGGCGTTCGCGCAGCTCGGCGTGACCACGGCGCAGGTCTTGCTCACGCAGGAAGATCTCGCCGACCGCGATCGCGCGCTCTGCCTGCGCACCACGTTGATGCGCTTGCTCGAGCTGGGCGTGGTGCCGGTGCTCAACGAGAACGACAGCGTCAGTGTGCGCGAGCTGGTCGAATACAAGCTCACCCAGACCGCGAGCGCCGCGCCGGCAGACGCTTCGGCCGCGCCAGCGACGGCGCTGGCCGACAAGGCGGCGCGCGCGGCCGCCACGGAGCTGGCCGGCTTTGGCGACAACGACGGCCTCTCGGCGCGCGTCGCGGTGAGCCTGGACGCCGATCTGCTGGTGCTGCTCACCAACGTCGGGGGGCTCTTCACCGCCAACCCGCGCGTCGATCCCGCCGCGGTGCGGCTCTCCGAGCTGTCGGTGATCGACGATGCCGCGCTCGCGCGCGCGAGCGGCGGCTCGTCGGGCGGGACCGGTGGCATGGCGAGCAAGCTGCTGGCGGCGCGGCTCGCGAGCTCGGAGGGGACCGCGGTCCTGATCGCCGGCGGCGGCGAACCGCGCATCATCGAGCGTGCGATGAGCGGCGAGGACGTCGGCACGCTGGTCGGCGCCGTCGAGCGGCGGCCCGCGCGCATCCGTCACATCGCTGTGTCGGCGCGGCACCGGGGCGCGCTGGTCGTCAACGAAGGGGCGCTGCGCGCGCTCGGCGACAGCAAGGCCTCGCTGCTGCCGATCGGCGTGGTCGCCGTCGACGGCAACTTCGAAGAGGGCGACGTGGTCGAGATCCGCGACGGCAGCGGCCGCGTGCACGGGCGCGGCCTGGTGAACTATCCGTCGGAGGCTTGCCGCGCGCTCGCGGGCCGGCACAGCGACGACATCGACGCGATCCTCGGTTGGCGCGGCTACGACGCGCTCATCACGCGCGACAACCTGGTCATGGGGGCGGTATGAGCCTGACTCACGACATCGCGCTGGCGGCGCGCGCGGCCGGCGCGGCGCTGGCGGGGCTTTCGGCGGCCGATCGCTCGGCGCTGCTGCGCGACCTCGCGTCGGCGCTGGCGGAGCCCGACGCGCGCCAGGCGATCTTCGCCGCCAACGCGGCCGACCTGGAACGCGCGCGCGTCGCGGCCGCCTCGGGGGCGCCGGTGCCGGCGTCGATCAAGCGCCTCGGCCTCGACGCCGCCAAGCTCGACAGCGTGATCGAGGGGCTGCGCCAGCTGGCCGCGATGCCGGAGCTGACGAATCAAGTGACGTTGCGGCGCGAGCTGGACGATGGGCTGGTGCTGGAACGCAAGACCTGTCCGCTCGGCGTGCTCGGCGTGGTGTTCGAGGCGCGCCCCGATGCGCTGGTGCAGATCGTCGGGCTCGCCTGGAAGAGCGGCAACGCCGTGCTGCTCAAGGGCGGCAGCGAGGCGCGCGAGAGCAACCGCGCGCTCATCGGCGTGATCCACCGCGTGCTCGAACGGCGGGGTCTGGACGTGCGCGCCAGCGTGCTGCTCGAGGACCGCGCCGACGTCGGCGCGCTGCTGGGCCTGCACGGCGTGGTCGATCTGATCGTCGCGCGCGGCTCGTCCGAGTTCGTGCAGCACGTGCAGCAGAGCACGCGCATCCCGGTCATGGGACACGCCGCCGGCGTCTGTCACCTGTACCTGCACGCCGCCGCGGATCCGGCGATGGCGGCGCGTGTGGCCGTCGACGCCAAGTGCAGCTACCCCGCGGCGTGCAACAGCATCGAGGCGCTGCTCTGGGATCCGGGCGCAGGTGCGGCGCTCGACGCCGCGGTCGCCGCGCTGACCGCCGCCGGCGTCGAGCTGCGCGGCTGCCCGGAGACGCGCGCGCGCCACCCGGCGATCGAGGCCGCCGGCGACGGCGACTGGGGGCACGAGTTCGGCGCGCTGGTCCTGGCCGTGCGCCAGGTGGCCGGCATGGACGAAGCGCTGGCGTTCATCGAACGGTACGGCTCGCGTCACACCGAAGCGATCGTCACCGCCGACCGTGGCGCCGCCGAACGCTTCCTCACCGCGGTCGACGCCGGCAGCGTCTTCCACAACGCCAGCAATCGGTTCGCCGACGGCTTTCGCTACGGCCTCGGCGCCGAGGTCGGCGTCAGCACCGACAAGCTGCACGCGCGCGGTCCGGTCGGGGTCGAGGGTTTGCTCACCTACCGCTGGCTGCTGCGCGGCGATGGCCAGGTCACGACGGCTTACGGCGCGGGCGGCCGGCGATACACGCATCGCGACCTGAAATAGCTCGGGCCGCGGGGTGTCGGAACCGTGACGGGCATCGCGCCGCGGTCGGTTTGACTGTCCCGGTCCGCCCTCCTATAGTCGCGGCGATCATTGGGGATAGTCTCCGGTCGTCGAATCGAAAATGCCTTTGATTTCCGCAGAGCTTGCGTCATTGCCCCGGGGCGACGCGACCTCGGCGCCGGTCCCCGAACGCCGCGACTTGCTTCCGGTCTTCCTGAAGCTCGACGGCCGGCGCGTGCTCGTCGTCGGAGGTGGGCCGGTCGCGGCGGGGAAGCTGGCCGGGCTGCGCGAGACCGGCGCGGAGATCGTGCTGGTTGCGCCCGTCCTCGGGGAGCCGGCGCGCGCCGAGATCGCGCGCCACCCCGGCGGCATCACGGTGCTCGAACGCCCGTTCGTGGAGCGCGACCTCGACGGGGCGTGGCTGGTGATCGCCGCGGCTCCCCCCGAGGTGAACCGCCAGATCGCGACGGCGGCCGAGGCGCGGAGCCTGTTCGTGATTGCCGTCGACGACCCTGACGCCGCGAGCGCTTACGGAGCCGGCACGCTCCGGCGCGGCGGCGTCACCGTGGCGATCTCGACCGACGGCCGGGCGCCCGCGCTGGCAGGTTTGCTGCGCGAGGGGTTGGAGGCGGTGATTCCGCCCGACATGGACGCCTGGGTCGCCGCGGCGAATGCCCAGCGCCCGCTCTGGCGCGCCGCGGGCGTGCCGATTGGCGAGCGACGGCCGCTCCTGCTGCGCGCGTTGAACCGCCTTTACGCTCGCGACAGCGAGGACGACAGATGACGGCGCCTGGCCGGGTGACGCTGGTCGGGGCCGGCCCCGGCGATCCGGACCTGCTCACCGTGCGCGGCGCGCGCCGGCTCGGTGAGGCGGAGCTCGTGCTCTATGACGCGCTCTCGTCGGAGGGGATGCGGGATCTGGCGCCGAACGCGCGCTGGTTTTACGTGGGCAAGCGCGCCTGCCGCAACTCGATCGATCAGGACGTCCTCAACCGGCTCATGATCAAGCACGCGCTGCGCGGGCGCCACGTCGTGCGCCTGAAGTGCGGCGACCCGTTCGTGTTCGGGCGCGGCGGTGAGGAGGTTCTGGCGCTCGGCGCGGCCGGCATCCCCGTCGAGGTCGTGCCCGGGTTGTCGAGCGCGCTTGCGGCGCCGGCGCTGGCCGGCATTCCGATCACCCACCGCGGGATCGCGTCGAGCTTTGCGGTGATCACCGGCCACCACGAGCACACATACGGCCCGCTGCTCGACGGCTTCGCGCCGGGCGCGCTCACGCTGGTGGTGCTGATGGGCGTGCGCAAGCGGGGACCGATCGCCGCGCGCCTGATCGCGGGTGGCTGGGCGCCCTCGACGCCGGCCGCGCTGGTGATGGGCGCCGCCACCGACAAGGCGTGGCGCTGGATCGGGCCGCTCGACGCGCTCGGCGCGGTCGAGATCCCGGCGGCGTCGTCGGACGCACCGGGCATGCTGGTCATCGGCGAGGTCGTGTCGCTGTCCGAACGGATCATGAGCCGTGTGGCGGCGACGCAGGAGCGAACGTCGCGAGGCACGTCGGGCTGAGGGGGGAGGTGGCATGAGCCTGGTCGTCCGCAATCTCACCAAGCGCTTCACCGCCCGCGGCACGCCGGCGGTGGCCGATGTCTCATTCGCGGCGCCGACCGGCGGCATCACCACGCTGCTCGGTCCGTCGGGCTCGGGCAAGTCGACGGTGCTGCGCATGGTCGCGGGCCTGGAGCAGCCCGACAGCGGCACGGTCTTGTTCGGCGACCGCGACTTCACGACGGTGCCGGCGCAGCGACGCGGGATCGGCTTCGTCTTCCAGAGCTACGCGCTCTTCAAGCACATGAACGTGCGCAAGAACATCGCGTTCGGCCTCCGCGTGCGCAAGATGCCGGACGAGCAAATGAACGCGCGCGTCGACGAGCTCCTGTCGCTGGTGCAGCTCGAGGGCCTGGGCGAACGCTACCCCGGCCAGCTCTCGGGCGGACAGCGCCAGCGCGTGGCGTTCGCGCGGGCCCTGGCGATCTCGCCGCAGCTTCTGTTGCTCGACGAGCCGTTCGGCGCGCTGGACGCCCAGGTGCGCCTCGAGCTGCGCGAGTGGTTGCGGCGCTTTCACGACAAGCGCCACGTCACCACGCTGCTGGTGACGCACGATCAGGAAGAGGCGATGGAGGTCTCGGACCACGTGGTGGTCATGCACGAGGGCCGCGTCGCGCAGGTCGGGCAGCCGCAGGAGGTCTACGACAATCCAGCCACGCCGTTCGTGGCCTCGTTCGTCGGCGGCGCCAACGTGCTGCACGGCCACATGCGCGAAGGCCGCGCCAGCGTCGGTGACCGCGCCAGCGTCGGGTCGTTCGTGGTGAACGTGCCCGACGGGACGCAGGCGCCCGACGGCACCGCGGTCAACGCGTTCGTGCGCCCGCACGACGTGACGCTGACCAAGACGAAGGCGGGCGACGGCGTGCCCGAGGTCTCGGTCGCGCGCGTCGAGCGCCTGACCTGGCTGGGCGGCTACGTCAAAGTCGCGCTCAAGCTGTCCGACGGCGCGCCGATGACCGTCGAGATGTCGAAGACCGAGGTCGAAGCGCTGGCGATCCGCGAGGGCGATCTGGTGATGGCGAACCTGCGCGAGGCCAAGGTCTTCGTCGAGGACTACTCGATCTGATGCGCGTCTACGGCAGCATCACCGAGACGGTGGGGCGGACGCCGCTGGTCGACCTGGTACGCATCGCCGCCGCGAGCCGGCCCCCGCTGACGGCGCGGCTGCTCGGCAAGATCGAGTCGCGCAACCCCTGCGGCAGCGTCAAGGACCGCATCGGCATCGCGATGGTCGAGGACGCCGAGCGGCGCGGCCTGCTCGAGCCGGGCTCGACGCTGATCGAGCCGACGACCGGCAACACCGGTGTGGCCCTGGCGTTCGTGGCGGCGTCGCGCGGCTACAAGTTGATGGTCACCATGCCCGAGCGCATGTCGAAGGAGCGCGTGGCGCTGCTGCGCTACCTGGGCGCCGAGGTGGTGATGACGCCGGGCTCGTTGATGCGCGACGCGGTCGCGCGCGCCGCCGAGCTGGTCAAGGAGCTCCCGCGCGCGGTGATGCTCGAGCAGTTCAAGAACCCCGCGAACCCCGAGGCGCATCGGCGCGCCACCGGCCCGGAGATCTGGGAGGACACCGACGGCGCCGTCGACATCTTCGTCGCTGGCGTTGGCACCGGCGGCACGATCACCGGCGTCGGCGAGGTGCTGAAGCAGAAGAAGCCCGGCGTGAAGGTGATCGCGGTCGAGCCGGCCAAGGCGGCGGTGCTCGCGGGCGCGCGCCCGGGCAATCACATGATCCAGGGCATCGGCGCGGGCTTCGTGCCTCAGGTCTTGAACCGCGACATCCTGGATGAAGTGGTTCCGGTCACCGAGGACGACGCCATGACGTGCGCGCGCCGGCTGGCGCGCGAAGAGGGGATCCTGGCCGGCATCTCGAGCGGCGCCGCTCTGGCGGCGGCGCTGATCATCGCGCGCCGCCCCGAAAACGCCAGGAAGGTGATCGTGGTGATGCTCCCCGACACCGGCGAGCGCTACGTGAGCACGCCGCTCTTCAGCGAGATGGTTTCGGCTTCGTCCTGACGACAGCGGTCCAACCGATTACTGCGGGCGATGGACGCACGGCCTGCGCTGAGCCGCACACGGTCTGTTCGGACGATCGCTCAGTTGAGCGGCAGGCCCGGCAGCGCGGCCTGAAGCACCAGGATCCGCGAGTTCACGCCGTCGTCGAACAGCGAGGCGTTGGTCAGGTACACCTGCGATCCCTTGAAGAGGAGGGTCGCCGGGAAATCCAGCGTCGCGGCCCCCGACCCCGCGTAACGCGCGATGAGATGCCCCGCGGGCGAGATGACCTGGATCTCGCCGACCTGGTTGGCGGCCACGTAGAAGTTCCCTGCGATGTCGATCGCCAGCCCGTCCGCGCCGTGCAGCGCGTCCGTCGTGTGCTGGTTGGCGTCGATCGTCGCGCCGTCGGCGAAGATCTGGACCGGACCCGCGTTGCCGTTCTGCAAGACCGGAATCCGCAGGATCCGGCTGTCGCCGGTGTTGGTCGCGTACAGGTTGTTGTTCGTGCGATCGAACGCGAGGTCATTGACGCCGACCGGGGGAAACCCCATGGTCTGGAAGAGCGGGCTCGCGGCCCAGACCACGTTGTGGGTGCCGTCCTGGCGAATGCGGTTGATGGTCCCGAGCGCCGAATCGGAGACGTAGAGGTTCCCCGACCTGTCCTCGGCGATGGAGTTTGGAAACGCGAAGCCGGACGCCACGACCGTCACGGCGCCTGTGGGGATGTCGACGCGCAGGAGGCGCCCATTGGGAGCGTTGCCGTCGGCGGTGTCGGCCACGAACAGGGTATGGGGCTCCTCGAACAGCATCCCCACCAGCGGAGCGACGCCGGCCGGTCCGGGCGCGATCGAGATCGCGCGCGTGAACGTCCCGGTGGGGCTGAACACACAGATCGTCCCCGTGGTGGCCCCATCGACGTCTGACGCCGTGTAGAAGTTGCCGTGGCTGTCCATCGCCAGGCCTTCCGGGTTCGCGCACACGGTGCCCGCGAGCGCCGGGCCGAACGTCGAGATCGTACCGACCGGCGACGCATGCGCGACCGCGGGTATCATCGAGAAGCCAAACGCAACGAGCGCAACCGACCAGGACCCTCTCACCGAACCAGGCTCATTCAGCATCGCGATCCCCCTCTTGAGATCGGCCATTACGCACATCGACCCGCAACTTTGCAACAGGTCGAGGTCGAGGGCAGGGCGCAGGCGCCGCCTATCGCGTTCTCTTTGCATGCTGGGCCGCTCGCTCGATCAGCTCCGCCAGCAGCGTCCGGTGGCACCGTTCCGCGTCGACGCAAGCCGACGAGCAGAGCAGGGTGATGGTCTCGCCCGCCGCGACGCGCACCGCGAGCGCGCCCAGCATCACGGCGCAGCGGCCGCTCGGCCGCATGATCTCATCGAGATAGCGCTGGCGATATTCCAGCCAGGTGATCGGCGCCTCTTCTTTGCCGTAGAACGCGGCATGGAGCTCGCGGCTCGGTCCCAGATCCTCCATCCAGGCGTCCCACGGCTCCTGGTCCTTGCGCACGCCACGCGGCCGGTAGCGGCAGACCAGCACACGCAGGCCGTCGCCGGGCTCCGGTGCGTCGTTCCAGCGCTTGGTCCGGATCGGCATCCGCGACGAAGCTTAGACGAACGGGCGGGCCCGCAACCGCCGACCCCGCCCCCCCTGCCTATCGTCGTTCCATTCGCCCCAATCTTGACCCGCGGTCCCCCCCAATCCTGCACCTGCGGGGTGCGGCGTTTACAGGCATAGAAGTAACGCGGGACTCGCCTCATATTCCGCGACGATCTTCTCGATTCGCGCGCGGCGCGTCGCCGGATCGGTTTTGTCTGGTAGGGTGGGTGCCATGGCAACCTCGACCGACAGACGGCTTGTGGTCGCGCTGAGCCTGACCGGCGCGCTCTCGATCTTGACGTGGATCGCAGCGCCGGGCACCGCGCACGCGTGAGGTGTCTCCACGGCCGACGGTCTGTCGGCCTGCAGCTTCTCCGAGCATCAGGAGGAGACGCGCCCGCGCTGGCACGTCGGCGCCTCCGGGATCTACACATCGACGGCGATCGACTTCTCCAACAACCTGCGCATGGGCGAGACCCGCTCGTCGCTGGTCGCCTCGCTCGCCTACCATCCCACGGCGCGGCTCACGTATCAGCTCGCCGCCGGCGGCACGCTGGGCGGGCGGCTGCAGACGCCGCTCGGTGCGCAGGACTTCTCGTCGGGTGTCACCGCTGCCACGGGCGCGTCTTACCGCATCGTCAGCACGCCGGCCCTCTTCACCGTGCTCACCGCCAATCTGTCTTTCTCGCGTGAGCGCACGACCCTGGCTGGAATGAACGGCATGCCCGACGTCTCGGCGAGCTACGAGGCGTTCGATGTGCGCGCCGGCGCGCTCGTCGGAACCACGCTGTGGAAGATGCTGAGCCCGTACGCCGTGGCCCGGGTTTTTGGTGGGCCGGTCTACTGGACGTATCAGGGGAGCAGCGTCACCGGCACCGATGCCCACCACTACCAGCTGGGCGCGGGCCTCACGCTCGTTGTGGCGCATCGCTTCAGCGTCTTCGCGGAAGGGATCCCGGTCGGCGAGCGCTCGGCCGCCGCCGGCGCCGCGTTCGCGTTTTGACGTCGTTCCCCGCTTGGCCCGCGGGCCATCGACAGCCCCCTTGCCATCCGCTCCGGACCAGATAGAACACTGTCTTCGACCACAGACACGCCCGAGGAGCGACGCACAGCCATGAGCAAGGACGCGGCAAAGACTTGGAAGGAGACCCTGGGGCCGGCGATTCCCGAGGCGTGGGGCCGAGAGATCGACATCTTCGAGACGCAGATCGAGCTGCGCAAGAAGGGGAAGATCGAGGAGAAGCTCTTCGCGGAGACCCGGCTGCGCCGCGGCGCTTACGGCCAGCGCTACGACAACGGCCAGCGCCACGACGGCGAGACCACGCAGACCCTGCGCTATCCGTCGGGCGAGATCACCAAGGGCCCGGTGACGTTGTGGGACGCGCCCGGCATGCAGCGGATCAAGATCCCGTTCGGGCGCATGACCGCCGACCAGCTCGATGTGCTCGCGGCGCTGGCCGAGGAGTACTCTGACCGCATCCTGCACGTCACCACGCGCCAGGATTTCCAGCTGCACTTCGTGCACATCGACGACACGCCCGATCTGATGCGCCGGCTGGCGGCAGTGGGCATCACCACGCGCGAGGCGTGTGGCAACACCGTCCGCAACGTCACCGGTTGCCCGCAGATCGGCGTGTGCCAGACCGAGGCGTTCGACACTGCGCCCTACGCGCACGCGATCACGTTCTTCCTGCTCGGCCACGACGACACGCAGAACTTCGGCCGCAAGTTCAAGGTCGCGTTCTCGGGCTGCGCCGACAACCCGTGCGGGCTCACGAACTTTCACGACGTCGGCTGCATCGCGCGCACGCGCGTCGTCGACGGAAAGGAAAAGCGCGGCTTCGAGTACTACGTCGGCGGCGGCCTCGGCTCCGTGCCGCAGAACGCGCAGCTCCTCGACGACTTCCTGCCCGAGGAAGAGCTGTTGCCGATGACCCAGGCGGTGAGCCGCGTGTTCGCGCGCCTCGGCGAGAAGGCGAACCGCGCCAAGGCGCGCCTCAAGTTCCTGATCAAGAAGCTGGGCCTGGAAGAGTTCAAGCGCCTGGTGCTCGAGGAGCGCGCCACGCTGCGCCCCGACCCGCGCTGGACGGCGTTCCTGTCCGACCTGCACGTCACCGACGAGAAGCCCATCCGTCCCGCTGGCGCGCTGCCGCCGGGCCCGCACGCCGCCGGGTTCGACACCTGGCGCGCCAGCAACGCGATCGCGCAGCGCCAGCCGGGCTACGTGATGGCGACGGTGACGCTGCCGCTCGGTGACATGACGTCGGACCAGGGGCGCGGTCTGGCCGACATCGCGCGCCGCTTCACCGGCGACGCGATCCGCACCACCGTCGAGCAGAACATGCTCCTGCGCTGGGTCAGCGAAGCGGACTTGCCGGCGCTCTACGACGCGCTGGTGGCGATCGACCTCGGGTCGCCCGGGGCCAGCACCATCGGCGACATCGTCGCTTGCCCCGGCACCGACACGTGCAAGCTCGGCATCTCGTCGTCGCGCTCGCTGGCGGCCGAGCTGTCGCGCCAGCTCAAGGACAGCGGCATCGCCGACGATCCCAACGCGCGCGGCCTGCACATCAAGACCAGCGGGTGCTTCAATTCGTGCGGCCAGCACCACGTGGCCGATCTCGGCTTCCTGGGCGTGAGTCGTAACGTCAACGGGCGCCGCGTGCCGCACTTCCAGCTCGTCGTCGGCGGGCAGTGGACCAAGAACGGCGGCGCCTATGGCCTGGCGATCGGCGCGGTGCCGTCGAAGCGCGTGCCCGACGTGGTCAAGCGGCTCACGGCGCGCTACGCAGCCGAGAAGCAGCCTGGCGAGGGCTTCGCGGCGTTCGTGACCCGCATCGGCAAGAAGACGATCCGCGCGATGGTCGAGGAGCTCCAGATCTTGCCGAGCTACGAGCAGGACCCGAGCTACTACTCCGACTGGGGCGACCCGCGCGAGTACACCATCGACGACATGGGCGTCGGCGAGTGCGCCGGCGAGGTCG
>CAZNCQ010000194.1:0-13752 GCA_964571275.1 uncultured Myxococcales bacterium | reverse complement strand
TGCTCGATCCAGTAGTTGTGCCAGTGCGACAGGAACGCGCGGCCTCCCGACGACGTGTACTGGAGAAATGCCTGGCGCGCCGCCATGCTCTTGTTGGTCGGGTTCTCCGTCCCCTCGCATGAGTGCAACAGCATGTCGTAGCCCATGAGGTTGGCCAGCGAGTCCCACCACGGCTCGACGCCGGTGATCGCCGCGCCGCCGTTGAGCGTGGTCGTGTAACGATTGGTGCCACCCGCGCCGGCGTACAGATTGACGCGCCCGGTGCCGCTCGCCGGCGTGAACTCCGCGTCGTCGATCCCGATCTTGCGCAGCAGGCACTCCAGCGCGTCGGCGCTGCCGGTGGTGAGCGCGATCTTCGGGATGTGGCCCTCGCTCTGGTTGCGCGGCAGTCGCGTCTGGTTCTTGTCGGTGAGCGGCGTGTCGCTGCACGACGCCACCTGCGGCACGGTCAGCTCGCGGCGCCACTTGCCGACCTGGATCACCAGCGGCACGTCGGCGCCGACCGGCACGTTCTCGAGCGAGAAATGGCCACTCTCGTCGGTGAGCGCCGACGCGATCGGCTTGCCCGACAGCGTCGCGCCGCAACGGTCGCAGCTGGCGCCCTCGGGCACGGGGTCGAGCGGGGCGTTGGGCACGTAGACGACGACATTGTAGAGCGGCACCTTGCCGGCGGGGTCGTAGACGGTACCGCTGACGGTGGTCGTGCCGCCGGCGGCGCAGGGCTGCGCCGTGCAGGAGCCGCGCGTACACGTGTTCTGGCGGCACTCGAGGTTGCGGCACGGGCCGGTGTAGGCGTCTCCCACCATGTCGCCGGCGTCGATGCGGACGCCGGTCCCGCCCATCCCGGTGTGGAGCGTCGCGCCGCCGCCACCACCGGCGCCGTTTGCCACGTCGCCGGAGCGCTCTCCCTTGAACGTGCACCCGGATATCCCACCTAGCAATCCGAAGCTGCCGAAGCTGACGACCGCGACCCTTGCGAACAACCCTCTACTGCGGACCATGCGGACCTCCCACTGATTGAAGGACTTGGCCAGGCAATCGCCGGACAAAGTCCACGCGGTCTTTGTTATCGACCCTGGCGCGTCTGTCTAAAGCTAGGGAAGCCGTCAAGGGTGACGAAAGAGGAGGCTCGACCGGCTTTAACGATGCAGTTCCCGCGGGGTCTTCAAATCCGCTCAGGTTTTTGGCGCGAGTTTTTTGCTGGGTCGTAGCGATGCCGTCGGCGGGGAGGGTTGCGCCTGGTGTACGATGCCGGCGCAGTTTCACCCCTTCAGGGAGGCAGACATGCGCACGACGAAGAGTCTCTTGTTGGTTTCAGTGTTGGTGGTCGCGAGCGCCGGCGGCCGGGCATTCGGGGCCACGGTCGACAAAGAGGTGTTCAAGGGCAAGCAGGCCGCAACGACGTTCTCCGGCTCGGCGACAATCGCCTGCACCGGCGGTGGCAGCGGTACCGTCACCGCGTCGGGCTTCCTGTCGGGATCCCAGACAATCACGAAGAGCACCGGTTCGCCCAAGACCGTCAACAACGGGATCTTCGTGGAGGTCGACGCCTACTCGAACACCTGCACCGGCGCGACGCTCGGGTTCGCCGACGGCGGCATCGCCAACGGGTTCACGCCGCCCAATGCGCGCCTGAACTCGGCCGAGCTCGCCGGCACGACCACGGTGCAGGACTTCGACACCGGTGCGAGCATCGCGGTCTCCATCGACGTGGTGTTCGAGGGCACCGGCCCGATCACCTCCGACAAGAGCAACACCAAGACCAAGACCACCGGCCCGATCACCATCACGATCGTGCACACGGCCAGCGCCAGCCGCGCGGCTGACGCGTCGGGCACGATCTCGGTCGGCGGCGTTGCCATCGAAGCGACGTTCAGCTCGACGACGTTGAGCGACAACGCCAACACGACGATCACGATCACCAGGAACCACTGACACGCCCGCGACGGCGGCGGCCGGCCCCTCCGGTGCCGGACGCCCGCCGTGCGCTCCGACCGCGTTCCCTGTCGAATCAAGGATAGACGCGCACCGGAGGCTCGCCCCGGCGCGTGCGGTAGAGGCCGTCCTTGCGAATCGCCAGCTCCATCCCGCCGATCGTCGCCAGCGGAACCATCGGTTTGGGCGCGGCTGCAACCGGTGCGATCGCCTGCCAGGTCCGACCGCCGTCGCGTGACTCCCAGCGCGCGCTCTGGTTGCCGGCCACGTCCGTGCTCTTCCCGTAGAGCACCAGGTGATTGAGCGTTCCGTCGGGCGTGACGACGGCCTGGATCGGATCCTGTCCGCCGGCGGGGCGATCGTCTTCGCCCGGGATGCCCGGGGGCACGGCAATCGCGCGGAACGTGCGCCCGCCGTTTTCGGTCAGGTAGACCCAGGAGCGCGCGGCGGCGCCGCAGCTCCAGGTGAAGAGCAGCGCGGTTCCCGGCCGCGCGCGATCGAGGATCACCTGCCGCACCGGCTGCGGATCCAGCATCTTCACGGCGATCTTTCGCCAGGTGTCGGCGTGGTCTGACGACACCACGACGCGGCCGAAGGTGGCCGGCTCCTGGCAGTTGCCGTCGGCGAGCCAGATCTGGCCGTCGGGGCCGAGCGCGAACGACGACGGCGGCGGGCGGGGAACCGCCTGCGAGATCATCTTTGCCGATCCCGGGTTGCGTAGCAGCATCGGCGCCGCGTTCCACTCGTGCTCGTGGCCGCAGCCGGTCTCGTACGACAGAGTGCGCGCGTCGACGAACGCGCCCACGACGTCGCGCGCGGCGACGTGGTTGCGCGCGCACGCGTCGCGCCTGGCTTGCGTCAGCCGCCGCGCCTGGTAGCTCTCGAGATCGAGGGCGAAGATCCCGTCGGCGCCGCTGAAGAACAGGGTGCGCCGATCGCGCGACAGGGCGGCGTGACCGAAGTCGGCGCCCGCGATGTGGGCGACCGCTTCGGCGGCGCCGGCCGCGCACGGAATTCGCCACAGGGTGCTGCTGCCGTAGGGGCCGAGCTCGCCGGCGCCGGCATAGGCCACCAGCACGGCGTCGGGCCCGGCGAGATAGACGCGCAGGTCCTGAGGCGGGTCGTCGAGCGGCACCAGCGAAAGCACCCGCCCGTCGGTGCTGACGCTGACCCGCAACCCTTCGGCCGAGGTCAGCCGGTCGACCTTGCAGGCCGCCTTCGCGTTCGCGCGCCTGGCCGCGCTCGGGCCCGCCCGGTGAGCCGCGCGCGCCGGTCGCGCCGCGCCGGCGGCCAGCAACAGCGCGAGCGGCAGCACGCGGGCGATCGATCTCGACATTCGCGCGGCCATACCGTCACTCGTCGAGGACCGCGCGCACCTTTCGGCCGAGCAGCTCGGGCGTGATCGGCTTCTGTAAATAGGCGACATCGGACTCGAGGATCCCGTGTTGCAGCACGGCCTCGTCGGTGTAGCCCGACATGAACAGCACCTTGATGTTCGGCCGCATCGCCGTGATGCGCTCCGCGATCTGGCGGCCGCTCATGCGCGGGAGCACGACATCGGTCAGGAGCAGGTGAATCTTCGCGGTGTGCTGCTCGGCGATCATCAGCGCCTCGCCACCGTTGGATGCCTCGAGCACGTTGTAGCCGTTGCGGCGCAGGATGCCGCACGCGACGCTGCGTACCTGGTCGTCGTCGTCGACCAGCAGCACGGTCTCGTTTCCCTGATTGGCGCCGGCGCGCGCGACCGGCTCGGCGGCCGCCGGCGCTGCGTCGCCCGCGGCGCGGGGCAGGTAAACCTTGAACGTCGTGCCCAGTCCCGGCTCACTGTAGACCCAGATGTGGCCGCCGCTCTGCTTGACGATGCCGAACACCGTCGCCAGGCCGAGGCCCGTCCCCTTGCCCTTTTCCTTGGTGGTGAAGAACGGCTCGAAGATCCGCCCGAGCGTGACCTTGTCGATACCGACGCCCGAGTCGGAGACGCCGATCATGACGTAGGGCCCGGGCTTCACCTCCAGGTGCGCGTCCGCGTAGTCATCGTCGAGCTCGACGTTCTTGACCTCGATCGTGAGCTTGCCCCCCTGGGGCATGGCATCGCGCGCGTTGACCGCCAGGTTCATCAATACCTGCTCGACCTGGCTCGGGTCGGCCTTGACGTTCCACAGGCTGGTGGCGGGCAGCAGCGTCAGCGTGACGTCGGCGCCCAGCAGGCGGCGCAACATCCTGTCCATGCTGAGCACCGCCTGGCCCAGGTCGAGCACGCGCGGCTCCAGGGCTTGCTGGCGGCTGAACGCCAGCAGCTGCCGCGTCAGGCTCGCGGCGCGCAGGCCCGCCTTCCGGATCTCGTCGACATCGGCGCGCATCGGTTCGCTCGGCTCCAAGCTGTCCTCGATCAGCTCCGCGTAACTCAGGATGACCGACAGGACGTTGTTGAAGTCGTGCGCGACGCCGCCGGCCAGGCGGCCGATGGCCTCCATCTTCTGCGACTGGCGTAGCTGATCCGCGGTGCGCGCGAGCGCGTCGTGGTTCTGCACGTTCTCGATCGCGATCGAGGTCGAATCGGCCAGCGCCTGCAAGAGCCGCAGCTCGGCGTCGGTCGGCATGCGGCGCTGCGCCCAGTAGTTGCCGATGGCGCCGATCGGCTCCGACGCGCGGATCGGAACCATGGCCAGGCTCTTCACGAAGGTCGGGCGATAGGCGTCGGCCGGGATGCGCGCGTCGGCGTAGATATCCTCGATCACCGCGGGGCGCCGGTTGAGCATCGCCCAGCCGCTGATGCAGGCCGACAGCGGAAACCGCATCCCTTTCCAGAGCGGCGCGATCGCGTCCTCGTCGGCGTAGAAGCACTTGTCGCCGTCGCGCAGCACGAACGTCGCGCCGTCGGCGCCGGTCAGCTGGCGCGCCGCCGAGCGCACGATCACCTGGATGTCCTCGATGGTCCGCGCGCGCGACAGCTCCTGGACCACGGCAACCAAGCGCTCGACCCCCCGGACGTACACCTCGTCACCTTGCAACATCATCTCCCCCCACGGGACGGAGCCGTCCCGCTCCGAGCAACGGACGTTTCTCACAAAAGTTGAGCCACGCCTCCGGACGCGCGGAAAACCCGCTCCGGCGTTGACTGTCGACGGAGCGGGGCCCTATTGTGGCCAGCGTTTCCAGCGAGGCGTCGTCTGTGACCCACTTTGCGTACATGGTGCTGGTGACGCTCCTCTCGACGCTATCCGGGATCGGCGTTCGCGGCAACGCCAGCTGCCCCACGCCCGAAGCGCTCGCGGCTGCGCTCGAGGGCCTGATCGCGCCGGCGCCCGGATCGGGGTCGGCTCGCCCGGATGTGGTCGAGCTCGCCGGTCATGGGGCGTCGGTGACGGTTCGCCTCACCAGCGCGGGCGGCGATCTCGTCGGCGAAAAGCGGCTGCCCGAGCGCCTGTCCTGCGCCGACCGCGCGCAGGCGGCCGCGGTCATCGTCGCGGCCTGGGAGGCGCACCTGCGCGGCGTGGCCGGGCCGATCGCTCCGCGGGCGGTGGGGGTTCGCGCCGCGACGGAGCCCCCGCCGGTCACGGTGGCGCGACCCGCGGCGCCCGCGCCGGCGTCACCGCCGGCGGGGGGCGCTGCGCAGCCGTCCGCTCGAGGGCCGGCCGCGCCGCCGGCGTGGGTGCCGATCCAGCTCGAGACCAGCGCGGCGCTGTTCGCCTCGGTCACTGCCGACGGCGTCGTGCCGGGCGGGATCTTCGAGGTGGCCGTCGCGCGCGGGGACGCGCCGCTGGCGCTGGACGTGGGCGCGGTGATCATCGGCGCGCACGGGACCGGCGTCGCATCGGGCCGAGGCGTGTGGCGCCGGTTCGGCGGCGTCGTGGAGCTGGATTCTCGGTCGCGCTGGCGATCGCTCGCGCTGCACATGTACGGCGGCGCGGCGCTGACCGCGGTGACGGTCACGGGCGAGTCGTTTCCGTCGACCGGGAACGACACGTTGTTTGATCCGGGCATCGTCGTGGGCCTGCGGCTGGCGCTGGTGGCGCGTCTCGCGCCCTGGCTGGGTGCGTCAGCGGTGTCGTGGCCGCGCGCCCATACGCTGCTGGTGGGCGGCAGCCCCGCGAGCGCCGACCTGCCCCAATTCGAGGCCTGGCTGGGGGGCGGGGTGACCTTCGGGCGGGGACACTGAAACGTTTCCGGTCGAGGCGACATGAGAGAGAAGGCCTTCTTCGTGTCTCGAGCCGCGCGCACATCCCCTGTCACCGACCCCGACCCGGTCGATTCACCGGTCGACGTGGCGCGTCTCTATCGCGCGCACGAGCGCACGGTCATGCGCTGGGCCGCGCGCCTGGGCGGGCCGGGCATTGACGTCGAGGACGTGGTGCAGGACGTGTTTCTCGTCGCCAAGCGGCGGCTGCGGTCGGTCGATGAATCGTGGAACATCCAGACCTGGCTGTTCCGGACGACCGAGAAGATCGTCCAGACAGCGCGGCGCAAGCGGCGGCTGCGGCAGTGGCTCTCGCTCTCGCGCGAGCCCGCGGCGCCCGGCATGGGCGCGCCGCGGCCGACGCCAGCCGAGGCGCTGGAGCGGGAGCGCGCCGTCGAAGAGGTCTACCGCGTGCTCGATCGATTGCCCGAGCGGCAGCGGCGCGTGCTGGTCCTGTTCGAGATCGAGGGGATGTCGACGCAGGAGATCGCGGAGCTCATCGGCGCGCAGGTCGGTACGGTGCGGGTCTGGTTGTTTCGCGCGCGGGCGCGCTTCCTCGAAGAGCATCAACGTCTGTTCCAGCGGAGTCAGCCATGTCGATGACGGACGATTTGCCCGAACCCGCGCGCTGGTCGGATTCGCCGCCGCAAGGTGAGAGGTCCGAGACGGCCGAGCACGCCATCGGCGCCGCGCTCCGGCGCGTGCGCGAGGCGACCCTGCCGAGCGACACCGCGCTCGCGCGCGCGGCGCGGCGGGTGAACGCGGTCGCGGCGCCGAGGACGCGCGGTCAATTGATCTGGCGGCTGGTCGTGTCGGCGGCGTTGATCATGGCGACGGGCGGCGCGGTGGGCGCCGCGCTCAATCGCTGGCGGCGCGTGAACTCGGATGCGCCGGCCGGGGTGGCGCCGGGCGCGAACGGGCCGGCGGCGACGAAGCGGGCACGCCGGCGTGGGCGCCACGGCGTGCAGGCGGCCCTGCCGTCGCCGCAGACCGCGGATCTGGAATTGCCGGTCGAGGAGCCCGTGCCGGAGTTTCCGGCGGCGCCGCAACCACCGGCGCCGGTCTTGGCCTCTCCGACGGCGGATGTCCCGGCGCCCGCGTCCGCAGGACCGACGGGCGTCGCGGCGCAGCCGGCGCAGCCGGCGCATGAGAGTCACGCCCGTCCCGCCGAGCGTCGCACGGAAGACGCCGCGGTGTCGGTCGGCGCCGAGCTGGTCGCGAACGCCTTTCGCGATCTGCGCTCGCGCGGCGACGCGGCCGGGGCGCTGCAGGCGCTCGACGACTACGATCGTCGCTTTCCGAACGGCGTGCTGCGCTCCGAATCGCGCGTCGCGCGCGTCGAAGCGTTGTTGACGCTGGACCGCCGCAAGGAGGCGTTGCGCTTGCTCGAGACCGCCGACGGCGGCGGCGCGCTGACCCGCGACGTCCGCGTCACGCGCGGTGAGCTCCGGGCCGAGAGCAACCGCTGCGCCGAAGCGCTTCGCGATTTCGACGCCGTGCTGGCGGCGCGCGACGGCGACGCCGCCGGCGGCCGGGCGCTGTACGGGCGCGCGGGGTGTCGTCTGCGCGCCGGCGACAACCAGGGCGCGCGGCGTGACCTGACTCGCTACCTCGATGTTCACGCGGACGGTCCCTCCGCCGAGGCGGCGCGCCGCGCGCTGGCGGTATTGCCGTAACATTTTCGGCTGCGCCGACATGAGGGATTGGAGGACCGGGACATGATCAAGGGCGTACTCGGCATCGTTGGCTTGGCAGTGTTGTGGGGCGTCGGCTGCGGGACCCACTCCGGGATCGGCAATCTGGGGACGGGCGGCAACGGAAGCGGGGGCACGGGTGGGACCGGCACCGGCGGCGTGCAGATTGGCATGGGAGGGGAGCCCGGGACCGGCGGCGCGCTGATCGCCACGGGCGGGAATCCCGGGGCCGGCGGCGCGCAGATCGGCATGGGCGGAGAACCCGGGACCGGCGGCTTCGCCACCGGTGGGCAGCCTGGCACCGGCTGCCCCGGCGTCGACGCGGGGGCTCCGCCCACCGCTCCCGCAAAGACGCTCGCCTTCTCGGCTCCCGTCGACTATCCGACCGGATTCGGCGCCATGGCGGTGGCCGCTGGTGATTTGAACGGTGACCACAAGATCGACCTGGTGTTACTCGATCAGACGGCGGGTGCGCGCGTGATGCTCAACAACGGTGATGGAACGTTCGGCGGTCCGGTCGACCACGCGCTCGTCGCGAATCCAATTGCTCTCGCGTTGGGCGATCTCAACGGCGATGGATTGCTCGACGTCGCCAGCGTCTCCAACGCGGGCGTTTCAGTCATTCTGAACCAGGGAAATGCCGCGTTCGGGCCGCCATTGACCTATGTCGTCGGGACCAACTCTCAAGCGCTGGCCTTGGGCGATCTGAATTCGGACGGACGGCTCGACATCGCAGTCGTCGATGGAGGGAGCTACTCGCCGGCGTCCATGGTGGCAGGCGATGTGGGCATCCTTCTCAACACCGGTGGCGGGACCTTCTCGGCACGGAACTATGGAACCCTGAATCAGCCGGCTGCGATCGCGCTCGGCGATGTCAACGAGGACTGCCAGCTGGACCTGATCGTCGCGGACGCGGACGGACTGACCGTCTTGTCCAGCTCTTTCGGTTTGATCAGCGCGTACACCCAGAGCCACATCGCGAACGGCACCTCGGGTCAATCGGTGGCGATTGCCGATCTCAATGGCGATGGCAGGCTGGATCTGTTCGAAGGCGATCGCGGTCTCAGCGTCTCCAACACCGGCTACGTTCTTCTGAACCTCGGTCTGGGAGCGTTTACTGCGCCAGTGCGGTACTCCGCCCTCGACGGTCCCGACGCGTCACTCCAAGGGGGAAGCTCATTGGCGGGGGTCGCCGCAGCCGACCTGAATGGAGACGGGAAGGCCGATCTCCTGAGCATCGGAGTCAGCTTCAGCGCTTTCCTGAGTCGCGGTGGTGGCACGTTTGCGACGCCGAGCAACTTTTCGCTACTTCCTTACCCGACCTCGCTGGCGCACGGAGACTTCAACGGTGACGGGCTCGAAGACGTCGCGGTGGTCTCATACAACGGCGGCCAGTTCCAACCGGCGAGCAGCCTGCGCGTGCTCATCAACGCCTCGCACTGAGTCGTCCCGACAGCGAGCAAAATACAGCTCGCTTTGCGCTGGCCCGCTGACGCACGCGCCCCACCTTCCCGCGCATGTCCAAACCGACGCGGGAAGGCCAACGGCTCGAGGAAGCGCGCAATCAAGGGATCGCCTGGAAGAAGTGGGGTCCGTACCTCAGCGAACGGCAGTGGGGCAGCGTCCGCGAGAACACCGACCGCGGCATCGAAGCCTGGAACGACCTGACCCACGATCAGGCGCGCTCGCGCGCCTACATGAGCGGCGAGGACGGCATCGCCGGCTTCTGCGACGACAACATGCTGCTCTGCTTCGCGCTGGCGATGTGGAACGGCAAGGACCCGATCCTGAAGGAGCGGATGTTCGGCCTCACCAACAGCGAGGGCAATCACGGCGAGGACGTCAAGGAGTACTACTTCTACCTCGACAGTACACCCACGCATTCGTACGCGAAGATGCTCTACAAGTACCCGCAGGCCGAGTTCCCCTACTACCCGCTGGTCGACGAGAACCGCCGCCGCACGCGCACCGACATGGAGTACGAGCTCGTCGACACCGGTATCTTCGACCAGGACCGCTACTTCGACGTCTTCGTCGAGTTCGCCAAGGCCGACCCCGAGGACATCCTGATCCGCATCAGCGCCGTCAACCGTGGCCCCGACAGCGCGCCCCTTCATCTGCTGCCGCACCTGTGGTTCCGCAACACCTGGTGCGCGAACGAGCAGGCCCAGCGTCCGGAGCTCGAGGCTCTGCCTCACGCCCGCTGCGCGGTCATCGCGGCGCGACACCCGCAACTGGGCGAGCGCTTTCTCTACTGCGAGGGAGCCGGCGAATTGCTCTTCGCCGACAACGAGACAAACCGCTATCGGTTGTGGGGTCAGCCCAACCCGACCCCGTATCAAAAGGACGGGATCAACGACTACGTGGTGCAGGGCCGGCGCGACGCCGTCAACCCCGCCAAGAAAGGCACCAAGTCGGCTGCGCACACCCTGTTCAACGTCGGGCCTGGCCAGACGGTCAGCCTGCGCCTGCGCCTGACGTCGCGTCCTCCGGACCAGCTCGACGACCCGCTGAATGGCTTCGACGCCATCTTCGCCGATCGTCTGCGCGAGGCCGACGAGTTCTACGCCGAGCGGACGCCTCAAAGGCTGAGCGCCGACGCTGCGCTGGTGGTCCGCCAGGGTGCGGCGGGGCTGCTCTGGACCAAGCAGGCCTACGTCTATGACGTGGAGCGCTGGCTGCACCAGCGCGGCGTCCAGCGTGACTCACACGGCGAGACGCGCAACCAGCACTGGTTCCACATGTACGGCGCCGACGTGATCTCGATGCCCGACAAGTGGGAGTACCCCTGGTTCGCCGCCTGGGATCTCGCGTTTCACGCGGTATCGCTGGCCTGGATCGACGCCGACTTTGCGCAGCAGCAGCTGAGCCTGATGTTGCTCGACCGCTATCAACATCCGAACGGTCAACTGCCGGCTTACGAGTGGAACTTCGACGACGTCAACCCGCCGGTGCACGCGTGGGCGACGATCTTCAACTACCGGCTCAATCGCGACAGCCTCGGCGAAGAGGCGCTCCCGTTCCTGAAACGTACGTTCAACATGCTGGTCTCCAACTTCACGTGGTGGCTCAACCGCAAGGATCGCGACGGGCGCAACCTGTTCGAGGGCGGATTCCTGGGTCTGGACAACATCGGCGTCTTCGATCGCAGCGCGCCGTTGCCGACCGGCGGGTACCTCGAGCAGGCGGACGGGACGTCGTGGATGGCGTTCTACGCGCAGAACATGCTCGACATGGCGCTGGAGCTGGCGCTGGTCGACCCGACGTACGAGGAGCTGGCCATCAAGTTCTACCAGCACGTCGTGGCGATCGCCGCGGCCACCAACCGCATCGGCACCGATTCCTTGTGGGATGACGAGGACGGCTTCTACTACGACGTGCTGCGCGTGCCGGGTCAGTTCACGACGCGGCTCAAGGTGCGCTCGGCCGTCGGGCTGCTTCCCCTCTGTGCGGTCTCGGTCTACCGGCCGGAGGTGCTGACACGGCTGCCGCGCTTCGTGGAGCGCGCGCTGTGGTATCAGGCCAACCGGCCCGACCTGATGGCGAACCTCAATCCGCCGCGCGCCGGCGTCGCCGGGCGCCGCATGCTGTCGCTGCTGACCGACGAGAAGCTGCGGCGCGTGCTGGCGCGCATGCTCGATCCGAATGAGTTTCTCGGCGACCACGGTATCCGGTCTCTCTCTCGCTACCACCTCGAGCACCCTTACGTGTTCAACGCCGGCGGCAGCGAGTACGGCGTCGGCTATCTGCCCGCTGAATCCGACACCGCGATGTTCGGCGGCAACTCCAACTGGCGGGGACCGATCTGGGCGCCGATCAACGCGCTCATCATCCGCGCGCTGGTTCAGATGTACAGTTTCTACGGCGATGAGTTCCGCGTCGAATGCCCCACCGGGTCGGGCCAGTTCATGACGCTGTACCAGGTGGCGGAGGAGCTCTCGAACCGCATGGCGGGCCTGTTCCTGCTCAATCACGAAGGCCGCCGGCCGGTGTTCGGCGGCACGCGGAAGTTCATCGACGATCCGCACTGGAAGAACCACGTCTTGTTCTACGAGTATTTCCACGGGGACAACGGAGCGGGCCTGGGCGCCAGCCACCAGACCGGGTGGACGGCGATCATCCCCGCGCTCATGACCTTCTTCGCGCGTGTGCGGCCGGAGATGCTGCTCACGCCGGGGATCAGCCTGGCCGATCTGCAGCGCGAGCAGCAGCGGATCCTCGACGCGCCCGGAGCCCACCCATGAAGTTGCCTGCCAACCCCGCGTTGTTCCAGATCAACACCCGCGTCACGCTGCAGGAGCGCGGCGTGGCGCTGGGGCGGCCGGCGACGCTCGATGATCTGGAGGATCGCTATCTCGACGAGATCGCAGACCGCGGGTTCAGCTGGGTCTGGTTTCTCGGCGTCTGGCAGACCGGCGCGGCCGGGCGCGCGGTTTCGCGCGCCAACATCAAGATGGTGGAGGAGTGCCGGCACGTGCTGCCGGACCTGCGCGACGACGACATCACCGGGTCGCCGTTCGCCATCGCCGCCTACACCTGTCACCGGGATTTCGGCGGCGATCCGGCGCTCGCGCGGCTCCGCGAGCGGCTCGCCCGGCGCAGTCTGCGCTTGATGCTCGACTTCGTTCCCAACCACACCGCGCCCGATCACCCCTGGGTGACGACCCACCCCCAGTACTACATCCACGGCAGCGAGGACGATCTCGCGCGCTGGCCGCAGAACTACGCGCGCCTCAACATCAACATGGGTGGGCGCAGCGTGATCCTGGCGTTCGGGCGCGATCCGTACTTCGACGGCTGGGCTGACACGTTCCAGCTCAACTACCGGCATGCGGGATTTCGCGAGGCGCGCATCTCGGAGCTGGGCGCGATCGCCGATCGCTGTGACGGCGTTCGTTGCGACATGGCCATGCTGCTGCAGCCGGCGATCATCCAGCGCACCTGGGGCGATCGCGCGCGTCCGGCCGACGGCTCGCCGCCCAAGGACAATCCGTTCTGGCCGGAAGCCATCTCGGCGATCAAACGCCGGCATCCGGAGTTCACCTTCGTCGCCGAGGTGTACTGGGACATGGAGTGGGAGCTTCAACAGGCCGGCTTCGACTACACCTACGACAAGCGTCTGTACGACCGTTTGGTGGCGGGCGAGGCGACGCCGGTGCGCGAGCACCTGATGGCCGACCCCGGGTTCCAGCAACGATCGTTGCGCTTCATCGAGAACCACGACGAGCCGCGCGCCGCCGCCGTGTTCTCGCCACCGATGCATCGCGCGGCGGCGACGATCGCTCTTCTGGCGCGCGGGTTGCGCCTGGTGCACGACGGACAGACCGACGGCCGCAAGACTCACGTGTCGATGCACGTTGCGCGGCGGCCCGCGGAGCCCGTCGACCTGGATCTGCGCATGTTCTACGAGCGTCTGTTCCAGGCCATGCGGCGCGCCGAGGCGCGCGACGGTGAGTGGCGGCTCTGGTCGTGCCGGCCGGCCTGGGACGGTAACCTGACGGCGGCGCAATTCATCGTCGCGTCGTGGCAGATCGGCGATCAACGATTGGTCGTCGCGGTCAACTACGCGCCCACCCAGGGTCAATGTTACGTGACGCTCGGCCTTCCCGGGCTGGCCGGGCGCGAGATCCGCCTCGCCGATCTTTTCAGCGGCGTCGTGTATCAGCGACGGGGCGACGAGCTCGCCGGAAAGGGCCTGTACCTCGACATGCCGCCCTGGGGACATCAGGTGTTCACGTTGAACGCGGTGTGAGTCACGTCTGGACGTTCGAATCGACCTGCGGCTCGGTGAAAGTCGACGGCGCGACGGTCACGTTGCCGGCGTGTCAATGGACGGCGGGAGGCCGGTCGCGCTAGTGCACTAGTGCCGCATCGAGCGGTCGCGGCGCTTTCCGTTGGCGGCCGGGCTCAGCGCGGGGCGCCGCGCGCTGATGCGCGTCGCCGGTC
>CAZNCQ010000193.1:0-13759 GCA_964571275.1 uncultured Myxococcales bacterium | reverse complement strand
AGCCGGCCCAGGCGGCTGCCTGAACCGGTCGTTTTCACTGTGGAAGGGTACTAGTTCGGGCGGCGCCACCGACGGTGGCTCGCGATTCGAAACCTGTCGTCTGACAGGTTTTCCCGACAGCTTTCCGCCTCCCATTCTCGACAGTATCTGAACATACGTGCAGTCTCGGCGCTAGATGAAAGTTTCGGTGGAAGCGCAGGTCACTCGCCCGACGAATGGCGAAGCGAGCTCACTCGAGGGCCTCCTCATCGAGACGGGAATCGTCGCGCTGACTGCTTCGTCCAAGGCCGCGATCCAAGAGGCCACGCTGCAGGCGCTCGCGACGGCAGCTAGCGATCTCACGCCACTGCGCCGAGCGCTCCTGCGCGACCTGGCGGTGCAGTCGCTCAAGCGGGGCGGTTTCGAGTCGCCAGCTAAGCTGGTCGACGCCGCGCTGCCACGGTCCGCAGGGGCGGATGGGACGACGGCTCCGGGATCCGATCTACTTGTCGTCAGACCGCAGGCGTGGCCGCAGCCAGTCGATGGGGGCGCCCTGCTTGCGGACATTGAAGCAGCGATCGCCGCGCACGCGGTGCTGCCAGATGGCGCGGCCCTAGTGATGGCTTTGTGGATTCTCCACTCATACTGCATCGACGCCGCAGCCATCACACCGCGGCTGGCGATCGTATCGCCGACGAAGCGCTGCGGGAAGACGACGGTGCTAAAGCTCCTCGGCGCGCTCGCGTGCAAGCCGCTCGGGGCCGCGAACCTGACGCCCGCGGTGCTCTATCGGGTCATCGAGGCGTACGCGCCGACGATCCTCGTCGACGAGGCGGACACGTTCCTCGCCGACCAGGACGAGCTTCGCGGCGTCCTCAATGCGGGCCACGATCGCCACTCCGCCGTCGTTCCTCGGTGCGTGGGCGACGACTTCGAACCGAAGGCGTTCCGCGTTTTCGGCGCGGTCGCGATCGCAGCGATCGGCAAGCTGCCGGACACGCTGATGGACCGCTCGATCGTCATCGAGATGAAGCGCAAGGCACCATCCGAGAAGGTGCAGAAGCTCCGACGGCGCCAGCGCGAGGCGCTCGCCGCCCTCCCCCGCCAATGCGCGCGATGGGCGACCGACAACTTGAAGGCGCTCTCTGAACGCGAACCCGAGATTCCCGACGACCTCGATGATCGCGCGGCAGACAACTGGGAACCGCTGCTGGCGATTGCCGATCAGGCCGGCGGCCTTTGGCCCGAGCGCGCCCGCGCGACCGCGCTGTTGCTCTCGGGTGGACGCGCGGACTCGGCCGAGACCGGCGATTCCGGCGTGCAGCTCCTCGCGGACGTGCGCGCGGTCTTCGCCGGCAACGGTATCGACCGGAGCACGACCAAGGCGCTACTCGAGTCGCTCGCCGAGCTGGAGGGGCGACCGTGGGCCGAATGGAACCGGGGCCGACCGCTCACGGCACGCCAGCTCGGGAGCTTGCTCGGACGGTTCGGAATCAAGCCGGGAACCATCCGCGTCGGGGACGCGACCCCGAAGGGATATGTGCTGGGCGATCTCGCGGACGCGTTCGGGCGCTACCTCCCCGACGCATCCGCCACATCCGCCACAACCTCGAGACTGCTCGACAATCAGGTCGAATTCGATCCGCCACAGGCCGCAGCCCACGAGGGCTCCGAGAACGGTCAAAACCGTCTCGATTTCGCTGATGTGGCGGATGTTGCGGCACGAAGCGCGGAGCGCGAGCCCGGATGCGATGACGAGGTTCCTTTTTGATCCAGAGCGATGACCCCACACCCCAGGAGGAGCTGATGATCACCGGCGCCAAATCAATCGACGATCTGTGGGACGCGAACGACGTGGCTCGCTACATCAAGGCGAGTCGGTCGTGGGTCTACCATCAGGCCGAGGCGGGCAAACTGCCACATCTGCGGGTCGGAGCACTGCTCCGATTCGATCCCGAGGCTGTGAAGGCGTTCGTTCACGGTCAGGGGGCGGGTGGAGGTAAGGTCCTGTCGATGCGACCGCGCAACGACACGGAGAGGGAGTAAGGAGGCCCAACATGGCGCAGCCATACCTCCGCGGGACTCGCTGGTACCTGAAATACAAGGACGCCTCGGGGCGCTGGCAGGACCGCGTGTGCGACGCCCGCACGAAAGGCCAGGCGGTCGAGCTTCTACGCGAGATCCAGGTCGCCGAGGATCGCGCGCGCAACGGCCTCGACAAGCGACCGCCGCGCGACGGAGGCGGCACCGTCGACGCGATGGTCACGTGGTGGGTCGACAAGTTCCTCTCGAAGCGCGCGTCGTACTCGCAGTGCATCGGCACGATCCGGAAGCACATCATCGGCTCGCCGCTCGGCGCGCGGCGGCTGGTCGACGTCACGCCGGGAAACGTGGAGGCGTTCCTCGAAGGGAAGTCCGCCGACTTCTCTACCGAGACCGTCAATCACCTGCGCGGCTACCTCGGGCGCGCGTTCAACATGGCGCTGCGCACGCAACGGTTCTTCGGCACGAACCCGGTCACGAGCGTCCCTAAGCGCAAGGTACCGCGCCGGTTGCCGGACTACCTGCGCCCGGAGGAGATCGTGCCGGTGCTCGCGAACGTGCCGGACCGGTGGCGCTGCCTCTTCGCCGCCGCCCTATACACGGGCATGCGCAAGGGCGAGCTGCTCGGGCTACGCAAAGAGGACGTCGATCTCGAGGCGCGTCTCATCACGATCCGGCGTTCGCACGATCGCGACACGACGAAGGGCGGCCACGCCGACGCTGTGCCCATCGCGGCCGAGCTGGCGCCGTACCTCGAGGTCGCGATTGCCGCGTCGAGGACCGAGCTCGTCTTCCCTGGACGTGACGGCGGCCTGCTGTCTCGTCGTGTGCAGCTCGAGCAGGTCCTGCGGCGCGCGCTCCGGCGGGCGAACATCCTCACGGGCTGGCGACATACGTGTCGCCGCAAAGACTGCGGCTACGTCGTGCTGGCGCCTGACGACGAAATCCGCCGGTGCCCGAGGTGCAAGATGAAGCTCTGGCCGGTCGGGCAGGTGCGGCCGATCCGCTTCCATCACATCCGGCACACGACCGCCTCGCTGCTCATGATGGCGGGCGCCGACCTCCCGGCGGTGCAGCGGATCATGCGGCACACCGATCCGCGCATCACGACCGAGTTCTACGGCCATCTCGCGCCCGGGTACCTGCGCGGCGCGATCGATCGCCTCGCGTTCGAACCGAAGGCGCCGGAGCCGGCGACGCAGGAAGTAGGCGCCGCCGCCACGGTTGGTGCGGACGGGGCTGCGGTCGAAGCGATCGCTTCGGTGGCGCGCGGACCCCTCTCCCTCGCCCTCTCCCCGGCGGACCGGGGCGAGGGGATCGGAGCCGGAGGGCCGCCGCCGCGCGCAAGGCCCCTCGCGCTTGCTGCACCCGTGCTGCAGGACTCCGATTCACCCGACGACGAGCCGCCACGCGGCCCGCGCAAACCCGGGAGACTCCGGGCAATTTCTCGGTCGGGGCGAGAGGATTCGAACCTCCGACATTCTGCTCCCAAAGCAGACGCGCTACCAGGCTGCGCCACGCCCCGTAAAAGGAGGCACATCTTACACGGTCCGGCGCGGCGCGCCGCCCAAAACCGCCGTCAGGCTTCTTCAGGCGTCTTCACGCTTCTTGAGTCTCGGCCGGCAGGTCGACCCGGTCGATCGCGGCCAGCAGGTCGAGCTGCTCGGCGGTGCGGGAGCGATTGCGCGGCGCGGCCGGATCCAGCGAGACGATGCGGTAGTTGCCGACCAGGCCGGCGACGATGTTGCGCGCGCGCTCGAGGATCTGATCATCCGAGAGCGCGATGCCGTCGCGCGACTGGAGCACGCGGATGCCCGAGGCGATGTCTTGCAACAGCAGCCTCACGGTCGGCAGATTCGCGTTCGGACCAGCGCGTCGCAAGATGGAGCCATCATAGAGAAAACCAGATCACCTGTGAAGGAAGATGAGCGACCTCGCGCCGCAGCGATTCGATCCTTGGCGTCGTGCGGCGCCACCGCACTTTATCCACAGGTTCGTGGAGCGATCGCGAGGCGGGTTACGCGCCTCGCTAGCGCAGGTCATCCGGCAACACGAGGGCGAGCGCGCGAAACGCGGCGGCGCGGTGAGATAGCTGATTCTTTTCATCGATCGGGAGCTCGGCCATCGTCTTGCCCAGGCGCGGCACGAGAAATAGCGGGTCGTATCCGAAACCGAGCGTACCGCGCGGATCGGTCAGAACTTCTCCCTCGCATACGCCGTTGCGAACGAGCTCGATCCCGCGCGCAGGGTCGACGTAAGCAGCGACACAACGAAAGCGCGCGCTCCGCTGACCAGCAGGCACCGCGCGCAGAGCATCCAGCAACTTCTGATTGTTGCGGGCGTCGTCGCTCGGCTCGCCGGCGTAGCGCGCGGAGTAGACGCCGGGCGCGCCACCCAGCGCATCGACCTCCAACCCGGAGTCGTCGGCGATGGCGGGCAGTCCGGTTGCAACGGCGGCCTGGCGCGCCTTCGCAAGCGCGTTCGCCTCGAACGTGTCGCCGTCCTCGTCGAGCCGCGCGGCGGGCGCGATCTCGTCGATGGTCACGAGGCGCGCGCGCGCGACGCTCTCGCCGAGCAGACGCACGATCTCGACGAGCTTGCCGCGATTGCGCGTCGCCAGCACGACGACCGGATCTTCTGCCCTCGCGCCGCCACCGCCGCGTTCACGCTCGCTCACGGCCGCGCGCGCGACAGCGCCTCCCGTTGCAGCGCGAACAGCGTCTTCATACCGGCGCTCGCGAGCCCGACCAGGCTCGCGTAGTCCTCGGCGCTGAACGAGTCGCGCTCGGCGGTGCCCTGGATCTCGACGAAGCGTCCGGTGTCGGTCATGACGAAGTTGCAGTCGACCTCGGCCGCCGAATCCTCGACGTACGGCAAATCCAGCCGCGCCTCGCCCTCGACGACGCCCGCCGAGATCGCCGCGACGCCGAGTCGAATCGGATCCTTGGTGGCCTTATTGGGCAGCTTGCCGGCGGCGTGCAAGCGTCGCACGGCGAGCGCCAGCGCGACCCAGCCACCGGTGATCGCGGCGGTGCGCGTGCCGCCGTCCGCTTGAATGACGTCGCAGTCGACGGTGATCTGCCGCGGTCCAAGCCCACGCAGATCGACCGCCGCGCGCAACGCGCGCCCGATCAAGCGCTGGATCTCCTGACCGCGCCCACCGGTGTTGCGGCCGGAGCGCGTGTGCGTCGATCGCGGCAGCATGCCGTATTCGGCGGTCACCCACCCCTTGCCCTGCCCCTCGAGAAAGCCCGGCACCTTCTCCTCCACCGACGCGGTGCAGATGACCCGCGTCTCGCCGAAGGCGATCAACACCGATCCTTCGGCGTATCTGTTGATGTCGGGCTCGATGCTGATTGGCCGTAGCTCGTCCGCTCGTCGTCCGTCGATTCTCATGATCGCGCGAATCTACATGTGCGACCGCGCCTACGGAAGCGCACACACGGGGGCAATTTTCTGCGCAGCTGAGCAGGGATCTCGACGGATTCTCCGAATATGAGGTACTCTGGATCTGTCTCCTCCGAGTCCTTTCGTTTCCCCCCTCACACTCGGATTCAAGCAGTGAATCGTCTTCAGCCAGCGGATTCTCGAAGCGGCACGACGGTCGGCAAGTACAAGCTCCACGAGATCGTCGGGCGCGGAGGAATGGGCGTGGTTTACCGCGCGGAGCACGTCTATATCGGGAAGGAAGTGGCGGTCAAAATCCTCCACGAGGGGTTCGGTGGACGCGAGGAGTCGATCAAGCGGTTCTTGCGCGAAGCGCGCGCGGCGAGCCTGATCAACCATCCCAACATCGTCGACGTGACCGACTTCGGTAAGTCGAGCGACGGCACGGTGTTTTTCGTGATGGAGCTCTTGCACGGCGAACCGCTGGACGCGCTCCTGCGGCGCGAACGTCGGCTGGATCTGCTGCGCGCGATCACGATCGTGAACCAGATGGCCGGCGCGCTGGGCGCGGCGCACGCAAAGGGGATCGTCCATCGCGATCTCAAGCCCGAGAACGTGATGCTGATCCGCCGCGAGGGACGGCGCGAGCTGGTGCGCAAGTTCAGCGACGAATCGGGGCTGCACGAGATCAGCGAGCGCGAGGCGCAGTTCGACTTCGTGAAGGTCCTCGACTTCGGTGTAGCGAAGGTGCACGACCCCGACGTCGCCGAGGGGCGCGTGACTCAGGCCGGCGTGGTCTTCGGGACGCCGGAATACATGGCGCCCGAGACGGCCCGGGTCGGCACCGCTGATCCGCGCACGGACATTTACGCGCTGGGCATCATGTTCTACGAGATGCTGACCGGCGTGGTGCCGTTCACCGGCGCGACGCCCGTCGACGTGATGCTGAAGCTGGTCTCGGAGGTGGTGGCTCCGCCGCGCAAGCGCGCGCCCGGGATCGAGATCACCGACGAAGCGGAAGCGCTGATCATGAAGGCGCTCTCGAAGGATCCGCGCCGGCGCCAGCAATCGATGGAAGAGCTGATCCGCGAGCTGCAGCGGTCGTATGGCACGGTCCGCTACCGCCGCTCGTTGCAGACGCCGCGCGAGGACAAGGAGATCACGCGGCCCGGCCCGATCCCGCTGCAGCAAAAGGTCAAGCGCAACCCGATCGCCACCGGCAGCACGCCGCCCGGCACGATCGCGCTGCGACCGGCGCCAAGCCGCTCGAGTGGAGCCAACGGCCAGCAAGGCGCGCAACCGATCCTGCTCACGAAGCGCAAGGAGCGGCGCAAGACGCTGCCGCTGGCGCTGGGACAAGCGCCGAACCCGAGCGGGCCTGCGAGCGAAGCGGCCATCGGTCCCCTGCCAGATCAGATCACGGCGGAGATCGAAGCCAACGCACCGGACCACGAGATCCTGCACGACCACGACGACCACGATTCGATCGACAGCGACGCGTGGGCAGCGGCCATCGACGACGACGAAAGCGCGCTCACCAACCGCATCAAAGGCACCTGATAGCGGTACCTGATACCGCCGTTGTCCCTAGCGCGGGACGCACTGCTTGTACGGGATGCCGCCCGGTGGCGCCGGCACTTCGCGACACTGCTCGGCGTCGTCGCAGTCGGGATCGGCCTCGCACCCGACGGCCCCCGCCATCCAGCCACCGGCGGCGATCACCAGCGCGACGCCGGCCGCGACGAGATTGAACCCGACGCTGGTCACGGCTGACTGATTGGAGCGCTCGCCGGCGATCCAGGTCGCGCCGCCGCCCACCACCAGAGCGCTCCCGATGCCGGCGAGCGATCGGGGCCCTCGGAAACGCCCCACGCATCCCGCCGACAGCAGGCAGCAAACGGTGATTGTGATAACTGTACGGCGCATCGGTTCGGCCATACTCTTCCCGCGCCCCGCGAGGCTATGTTGAGTCGTCGTCAATTTCCACTGATCGCTTCATCGTTGCTCATCACCGTGCTTGCCAGCGCGCCGGCGCGCGCCGACGAGAACTTGCTGCATGGACCGCATCCGTTTCTCAAGGAGAACGAGCTTTCGGCGCACCTGCTGCTGGCCGAGGGGCTGGGTGACTCGTGGAGTGGCACCAAGGTCGCGATCGACTATGGCTACCACCTCTCGGGACCGACGTGGCTGAATCTGGAAATCAACGTCCAGAAAGGCACCTGCTCGCTGACGACCGGCTCATGCATCCGCAGCGGCAGCGTGTTCGAGACGCTGGCGGGCGGCAAGTGGAAGTACGCGACGGAATCGCCGTTCGTGCCCTATTTCAAGGCGGCGGGCGGCCTCATTTACCTGTTCCCCGAGGAGGCGCGCAGCGCCGTCGGCCTGGCGCTGCGCGGGGGAGGCGGCGTGAACTACTTCTTCTTCGATTGGTTCGGCCTCGGTGTCGAGGCGAACCTCTCCCTCGGCCGTGGCTTCTTCGATTCGAGCTATACGGCCGGTCACGGTTACGCGATCGTCGACATCGGCGGCGGCGTCGAATTTCAGTTTTAGGCGGTCAGGCGTTCGATCTCGGCGACGGACTTCGGCGTCTTCGCAGTCAGGTTGTCGTAGCCGGTCGGCGTGACCACGATGTCGTCCTCGATGCGCACGCCGATGCCGCGGAACTCTTCCGGCGCGGCGGCGTCCTCGGCGACGTAGAGGCCGGGCTCGATCGTCAGCACCATCCCCGGCTCCAGGGGGCGGGCCGCGCCCTCGATCGAGTAGAAGCCGACGTCGTGCACGTCCATGCCCAGCCAGTGGCTGGTGCGGTGCATGTAATACGGCTTGAACGCCCCCGCCGCGACCAGGGCCGCCGGGTCGCCGTGCAGGATCCCGAGCTCGACCAGCCGGCGTGTCAGCGAGGCGACGACTTGCTCGTGGATCGCCTCCAGCGTCGCGCCCGGCTTCACCGCTTCGATGGCCGCGATCTGCGTGTCGAGCACCGCTTCGTACAGGCGCCGCTGCGCCGGCGAGAACCGCCCGCCGACCGGGAACGTGCGGGTCACGTCGGCGGTGAATCCTTCGACCTCGCCGCCCGCGTCGACCAGCAGCAGCTGCCCGCCCTGCAGCTTCGCGCTGTTCTCGACGTAGTGAAGAATGGTCGCGTTCGCGCCGCCGCCGACGATGCTGGGATAGCCGGGCCCGGTCGCGCCGTGCCTGCGAAAGGTGTAGTCGATGAGCCCTTCGATCTCGTATTCGTTCACGCCGGGCCGCGCGGCCTGCATGGCCGCGATGTGCGCCAGGGCGGTGATGTCCGCGGCGCGCCGCTGCACGTCCAGCTCGTCGGGCGATTTGAAGAGGCGCATCTCATGCACCGACAGGCGCGCGTCGCAGAGCCGCACCGGCGCGCGCCGGCCGCGCCGCTCCGCCGCCCGCAGCCGCGCCATCAGGCGCAGC
The DNA here is from genome assembly GCA_964571275.1 of uncultured Myxococcales bacterium. GTDB lineage: Bacteria > Myxococcota_A > Polyangia > Fen-1088 > Fen-1088 > DASRQZ01. The sequence goes on along the minus strand of CAZNCQ010000193.1, from coordinate 4,915 downwards.
ACGCGCTCGTCGAATTCGGGATCCCGGCCGAAGTGATAGTGCACATCGGCGACGCCGGAGATCAGCTCGGGCAGCCGCGCGTCGGCGTCGTCGATCGAATAGGCGATGTCGGCGCCGAAGGCCTTCACCGCGCCCTCGACGCCGGCGCGACGGCCGGTCCAGATCTCGTCGGCGGGGTTGCGCGGCCGCACGAACATCACGAACGGCGTCTGCGGATGGTCGGGGCGCAGCACCACCATCGTGCCCGGCTCTTCGAAGCCGGTCAGGTACAGGATGTCGCTGTCCTGGCGAAACTTGAACGTGACGTCGCCGTTGCGCGTGCGCTCCGGCGGGGACGACAGGATCAATGCCGCGCCCGGGCCGAGCAGCTTCGCCAGACGCGCGCGTCGTTCTCGATGAAGCTCCGAGCCCATGAGTGACATCTATCTTATCATCTCGCCCGCGCCGCGCATGAGAGCCGCCCGAAGAAGAAGACGACGACGACGAAGATGACGACGACGCAGCAACCGGTCGCGGTGGTGAACACCCACGGATCGACCCGCATCCGCGCCGGCCACCCCTGGGTCTTTCGCCAGGACGTCGTGCGTGGTCCCGACGGTGACGCGACCAGCGGTGGGCCCCTGGTGGTCGAGGTACGAGACGGGCGCGGCAAGCGGCTCGGCGACGCCACCTGGGCCGCACAGGCGAAGCTGGCGCTGCGCATGCTCACGCGCGGCGATGAGACACCCGCGCCGGCCGAGCTGCTCGACCTGGTCGCCGCCCGCTTCGACGCCGCGCTCGCTCGGCGCGCTGACCTCGCGCGCGACCGCGACGCCTATCGGGTCGCGCACGGCGAGAGCGACGGGCTGCCCGGGCTGTTCGTCGACCGCTACGCGGACGCCGCCGTGATTCAGACGACATCGGTGGCGATGAACGCGATGCGCGACCGGATCGCGCCGCTCGTGCGCGAGCGGCTGAGAGCGCGCGTGGTCGTCGCGCGCGACGACGGATCGACGCGCGACTTCGAAGGGCTGCCGCGCTTCGCCGGCGTGGTCGCGGGCGGCGGCGCGACGACCATCGTCTATCACCTGGGCCCGACCGAGCTCGAGGCCGACCTGCTCACCGATGGCAAGACCGGCGGATTTCTCGATCAGGCCGACAACCACGCGGCGGTGGCCGCGCTTGCGCCGGCGGGCGCGCGCTGCCTGGATGCGTTCACCTATCACGGCGGTTTCGCGCTCGCGCTCGCGCGCCGCGGAGGTCCGGTGCTGGCGACGGATCAGGACGCCGACTCGGCCACGCGCGCCGGCGCCAACGCGCGCCGCAACGGCCTCGCAAATCTGGACGTGCAGGCGCGCAACGCGTTCGATCTGCTGCGCGAGCTGGAGTCGGACGGCGCGCGCTTCGACGTGGTGGTGCTCGATCCGCCCGCGCTCGCGAAACGCGGCGGCAGCGCGCCCGCGCTCGCCGCCGCCGAGCGCGGCTACAAGGAGCTGATCCTCCGCGGCGCACGACTGACCAAACCCGGCGGCCTGCTGGTCGCGTGCTCGTGCTCGGGGCGAGTGAGCCGCGCGCACTGGGACGAGATCTGCGCCGACGCGCTCGCCGACTCGGGACGCGCGGCGCAGGTGCTGGCGCGCAACGGCGCGGGGCGCGACCACCCGGAGCTGGTCGGCGTCCCCGAGACCGGTCACCTCAAGGTCTGGATCCTGCGGATGTTGTAGAGGCCGGCCGACATGCCGACCCAGGCCGGCACCAGGAACGCGATGATCGGACCATTGTCCTGGTGCCAGATCATGGTCACGCGCAGCAGCGCGCCGATCAGCGACAGCGCCGCGGCGGCGACGGCGACGATCAGCGCCTTGCGCGTGGCGCCGTACATGCCGAACGCCACGCCCCAGCCGAGCACGGCGAGCGCGATCGCGAACGGCGCGAACTGCAGGATGTTCTGGTTGCGGTACACGACCTGATGATCGGTGCCGGCCCATGCCAGCAGCAGGAAACAGCCGACGAAGCCGACGACCAGGCCCCAGATCGAGAGCAGCACGCCGAAGAAGAAGCGCGCGATGCGCTGACCCGCGGCCCATCCGCCGAACGCGAAGAAGAAGATCGCCACGGCGATCCCGGCCAGCAGCATGGTCACCGCGCGCTCGGGCGGCTCCTCCAGCGGCGGCGAGCGCCTGGCGTGAAACATCGTCTGCTGCGCCTTGACCAGCGGGCGCGTCCCCTGCCCGTCCGGCCCGGGCAGCGAGACCGCGCGCAGCCCGCGCTCCAGCTCCTGCGGAATGAACATCTCGGCCCAGCGATCGACGGCGCGATCGGTCGACGGACCGAGCACGATGTAGAGGCCGAGGTACTCGGGCAGATAATCGGCGGTCAATCGCAGCGCCTGGCCGCGCAACGTGAGCCGCGCCGGCCCCTGCGCCGACGTGCGCAACCGCCCGCCGGTGGCCGCGTCGATCGCGTCGCGAACGCGCGTCGAGCAGTTATCGAGGAAGTAGTCGTACTTGTAGTTTCGGTTCTCGGGCAGCGCGTTCTCTTCGAGCCGATCGCGCAACGCGAGCCGGGCCGCCGGATCGAGATCCAGCTCCTGGACCTCGACGGTGCGGTTCTCCGATTCGTACCCCGCGAGCGTGCGCTGGATCGACGCCACCGACAGCCAGTATGTGAGGCGGCCGCGCAGGAACTCGACCAGCAGCTTCGGCGAGTCGAAGCGGAAGGTCCCGAAGTTGTAGACCTTGTCGGTGCGCGACTTGCGGTCCTGGATCCAGATCGCGTTGTGGCCGAACTTGAAGAACGGGTGGTCGCCGGGCCCCATGGTCAGCACATAGATCGAAAGCTCCGAGCCGGGCTCCGGCGGGGGCGGCGCGGGGGGGGCTACAGGCGTGCCGTCGGGTGACGTGCCGGGCGCTGCGGCCCCCGCCGCCGGCCCGGCGCCGTTCGCAGGCGCGGCGTCGGCCTTCGCCGCGGGCGGGGCGGCGCTCGGCGCGGGAGCGGCAGACGCAGCAGCCTCTGCCGCCGCGGCCGCGGCTGCCTTGCCCCCCTTCGCACGTTTCGCATGCGGCTTCCGCGCCGCGTGGTGCGGCGGCCGCCGCGCCTCCGCGCTCCCGGAAACCGAACCGATCGTCATCACCACGGCCGCCATCACCAGGAGGCGGACGATGTGTCGAACGCTGCGCTGGCGCATCCAGATGCAGCCTAGTCGGAGAGGGCCGATCTTCTCAAGCGGCCAGTGTGAGAGGCGAGACGGCCGGCCGATGACAGCGCGCTCATCAACTCTTCCGCCGCAGGACCGCCGCATAAAACCCGTCGGTGTCGTGCGTCTGCGGCAATAGCCGCAGCGTCAGCCCGTCGCCGACCTTTTCAGCGGGCTCGCGTCCCCAGATCTCCTTGACGGGAACCCGGACGAAGTCGGGGCGCTCGGCGAGGAAGCGCTCGACGACCTTCTCGTTTTCCTGCTCGAGGATCGTGCAGGTCGCGTAGATGAGCCGTCCGCCCACTGCGCACAGCGGTGCGTAGGTCACCAGCAGCGCCAGCTGCCGCGCCGGGAAACCGGCGACCGACGGCGGCGTCAGTCGCCAGCGCGCCTCGGGATTGCGGCGCAGAGTCCCGATGCCCGAGCAGGGCGCGTCGACCAGCACGCGATCCCAGGCGCCGACCCGCGCCTCGTCGGGCAATCGAGCCTCGTCGTCGATCGCGCGCGCCACCACATTCGACAGGCCGGCGCGGCGCGCGCGGCGCCGCAGCTCCTCGAGCTTGCGGCCGTCGACGTCGAGCGCCAGCAGGCGCCCCTTGCCGCCCATGGCCGCCGCGATCGCCAGCGTCTTGCCGCCCGCGCCCGCGCAAGCGTCGGCGACGCGCCCACCGGGCGGCGGCGCGACCAGCTCGGCGACGATCTGGCTCCCCTCGTCCATGACCTCGAACAACCCGTCGCGAAACGCCGACAGCCCGAACGCGTTGACCCGCGTCTCGAGGATCAAGCCCGCGGGCGCGAGCGCCGTCGGGCGCGCGACCACGTTCTCCTCGGCCAGGCGATCGATCAATGCCTCGCGCGAGATCTTGACCGTGTTCACCCGCAGCGCCATCGGCGCGCGCTGGTTCATGGCTTCGCACGCCGCCAGCCCCTCGGCGAGGCCCAGATCGTTGACCAGCCGCTCGACCAGCCAGGTCGGGTACGACAGCCGCACGGCCTCGCGCTCGAGCCCGGTGCGCGCGCCCAGGCCCGCATCATCGCCGGCGACGCCGCCGAGATCGATGCGCGCGCCGCGGCGGCTCTCCTTGCCGAGCCCCAACCGCAAGAGCTCGCCCTCGGCGGCGGCGACCGGCATGCCCTCGCGGATATCGAGCATCAAGAGCTTGAGCTCGTCGCGCAGCACCGGCGGCACATCGTCGCCCAGGCCCGGCAGCGCATCGACGATCGCGTCCAGGCGCCGGTCCATTCGGATGAGCCCATACACCGCTTCGGCGACGCGGCGACGGCCGCCGCTCGACAGATCACGGTGCGCGCGGAACGCGCGTGCGATGATGTCGGAGGCGAACCCCCACTCGGCGCGTGCCTCCGCGGCGATCTCCAGGGTCAGCGCGCGCAGCGCGGGATCTAGTTTTCTATGTTCGTAAGCCACTGCTATCCTTGATGTGATGCTCGAAGCCCCGCGTGCCGACACCTTGGCCCCCTCGCTTGTCGCTGGCAAGCCCAACCCCTATCTGGTCGCCATCGCACAGCTCGATCGCGCCGCGAAGATCAGCGGCTTGCCGCCGGTGGTGCGCGACATCCTGTCGCAGCCGAAGAACGAGCTGATCATCAATTTCCCCGTGCGGATGGATAGCGGCGAATACCGGATGTTCAAGGGCTACCGCGTCCAGCACAGCAACATCCTCGGCCCGTACAAGGGCGGCATTCGTTACCACGAGCTGGTGTCGCTCGACGAGGTGAAAG
>CAZNCQ010000192.1:0-13896 GCA_964571275.1 uncultured Myxococcales bacterium | reverse complement strand
TGCCATTCGTGTGGGCTCGATTCGAGATCGACGAGGATAGCTTCCAGGGGGCTAGCGCTGCCCGTCGGGCCTGTTGCCGCTCGGATTGGTCGTCGCCGCTCGCCGCCAGAAACAATCCGGCGGGTGACAGCCCGCGCGGCGACCCTCACTCCTTGGCGGAGCCCTTCGCGTCGCCGTTGTCCGCCTCGCCGAGCAACGCGCCCAGATTGGAGCCGGGACCGCTTCCGCGCGCGGCGCCCAGCTGGCGCAGGCTGTCGAGGTGGTGGACGAGGAAGCTGCGGTTGTCGCCCACCGACAGGTTCTGCATCTCCAGCGCGCCGATGCGATCCTCGGGCGAGAACGCCGGCTCGTCGACGCGCTCCATCGACAGCTTCTCCGGCGCGTAGCTCATGTACTGCGCGCGCGTCGACACGATGGTGTAGTCGTCGCCCCGGCGCAGCTCCAGCGTCACCTCGCCGGTGATCGCAGGCGCGACCCAGCGCGTGAGCCCGTCCTTGAGCAGCATCGCCTCGGGGTCGTACCACTTGCCCTCGTAGAGGATGCGCCCCAGGCGCCGCCCGAGCGTGAAGTAGAGGTCGAGCGTGTTCTCGTTGTGCACCGCCGAGAGCAGCCGCTCGTAGCCGACGTGCAGCAGCGCCATCGCCGGCGCCTCGTAGATGCCGCGGCTCTTGGCCTCGATCACGCGGTTCTCGATCTGATCGCTCATCCCCAGGCCGTGGCGGCCGCCGATGCGGTTGGCCTCGAGGAAGAGCTCGGTCAGCGTGCCGAAGCGCCGCCCGTTGATCGCGACCGGCTGTCCCTGCTCGAAGGTCACCGTGATCTCCTCGGGCGCGATCTGCACCTTCGGATCCCAGTGCGCCACGCCCATGATCGGCTCGACGATGCGCATCCCTTTGTCGAGGTACTCGAGGTCCTTCGCCTCGTGGGTCGCGCCCAGCACGTTCGAGTCGGTCGAGTACGCCTTCTCGACGCCCATGCGATACGGTTTGCCGCGCTTGATGAGGTACTCGCTCATCTCCTTGCGCCCGCCGAACGCGGTGACGAACGCGTTGTCGAGCCAGGGCTTGTAGATCTTGAGCTGCGGGTCGACCAGGATGCCGTAGCGGTAGAAGCGCTGGATGTCGTTGCCCTTGTGCGTGGAGCCGTCGCCGAAGACGTGCACGTCGTCCTCGCGCATCGCGCGCACGATCGCCGTCGTGGTCACCGCGCGCCCGAGCGGGGTGGTGTTGAAGTACTTCTTGCCGCCGACGCTCAGGTGAAACGCGCCGCACTGAATCGCAATCAGCCCCTCGCGAACCATCGCCTCGCGGCAGTCGATGAGGCGCGCCTTGACCGCGCCGTGCTCGAGCGCGACCGGCGGGATGTCGGCGGGGTTCACCTCGTCGGGCTGCGCCAGGTCGGCGGTGTACGAGTAGACCTCCATCCCCTTCTCCGCGAGCCAGGCGACGGCGCAGCGGGTATCGAGGCCTCCGGAGAAGGCGATGCCCAGGCGGGTGCCGCGGGGAGGAAGCTGGCGATAGATTCGGCTCATGGGCGCCAACTAGCAGATATCCGCGCGCGCGGGAACCCCGAAAAGCGCCGCAGGGAGTCGCGCGGACGGGTCGCGCGAATCGGTGACCGATTTCGCGTGATATCGCGCCGATATGCGGGGCCTGTTGCGCGGGTGACAACGGCTGGTGTCCCACACTGTGGGGCTTCAGGCTCCGGGGTGGGCGTCACGCTTGCATGCATCTGGAGAATGCCCTTCGCTCGCCGCGGCGTCCTGGCACTGCTCGTCGGTCTCCTCGGCAACCTGGCCGCCTGCGATTCGGCGCCGTCGCCGGGCATCGTCAACGTCGGCGTCGCTGGCGCCGATGCGGGAGCCCCGGACGCGCTGGTTCCCAACCTGGCGTGCGAGGGCCTCGACGAATGCACCTGCGCGCAGACGCCGGGCTGCGCGCCGCTGGCGACCGACTGCTACTGCCCGCCGGCCTCGTGTGGCTCGACCGCCGCGTGCGTGTGCGAAGGGGGCCGCTACCTCGGCTGCAACCCGGTCGGCAACGGCTGCTCGACGTCGTCGTGCGGCCTGCTGGCGCAACCGTCGGCGCCCGATCAGAACGGCTGCACCACCTGCGTCGAGCCGGCCGATTGCACCGGCGCGATCGCGCAACTGGCGGCGACCTGCGCGGCGCTGCCGGTCGATTCGACGCAGTGGCTGTGCGGCGGCACCGACGGGGATATCTGCGCGGCCTTCTGCCTCGCCGGGCTGCGCACCTGCGACAGCGCGGTCTGCGCGCTGTGTCTCGACTGCAGCTGCGCCAACGACCTCCTCGACAGCTGCCTCAACGAGTGCCTGAGCTCGGCACAGAACCGGCATTGAAAGGAATGAGCCCGGTCCGCCGGGCCGCGTAAGAGGGCTGGTTGGCCCCCAAGGCTGTTGCCTGCCCCGCAACAACTGCGTTGCGGCGGGAGCAACAGGATCCACCCGTCCTCGACGCGGCCGCGCCTAAAGCACGCTCTGCGGATCCACGTCGACCGCCAGCCGCACGTCGCCACCCAGCTTCACGCCGGCGCCGGCGCGCGCCGCGGCCACCAGCGCGGCACGGTCGCGCCCGGCGAGCCAGATCTGGTAGCGCGTCCGGCCACGCACACGCGCGATCGGCGCCTCGGCGGGACCGAGCACGCGGATCCGCCCGCCGCCCGCCGCCGTCGCCGCCGCGGCCACCTGCGCGGCGTCGTGAGCGACGCGCACCGGGTCGCGCGCGTCCAGACGCAGGACGATCATGCGCGTGAAGGGCGGGTAGTCGGACTCGCGGCGGTATTCGAGCTCGCGCCGCACGAAGCCGTGATAGTCGTGGGTCTGCACCGACGTGATCGCGGGATGGTCCGGCGTGTAGGTTTGCACGATCACGCGTCCCGGCCGATCGCCGCGGCCCGCGCGGCCCGCGACCTGCTCCAGCAGCTGGAACGTGCGCTCGGCAGCGCGAAAGTCGGGCAGGTGCATGCCCTGGTCCGGTTGCAGCACGCCGACCAGAGTGACGCCCGCGAAGTCGTGCCCCTTGGTGACCATCTGCGTGCCGACCAGGATGTCGATCGCGCCGCTCTGCATGCCGTCCAGCACCGCGCGCAGACCGCGCTTCGCTCCGGCGCCCGCCGGCCCCTCGGACGGCCCGCTCTCGGCGGTGTCGCGGTCCAGGCGCGCGACGCGCGCGTCGGGGAAGCGTTCGCGCACCAGCGCCTCGACGCGCTCGGTGCCCATGCCCAGCCGTTCGACCTTGGGCGACGAGCAGCTCGGGCAGCGCGTCGGGACCAGCATCGTGACCGCGCAGTAGTGACAGACCAGGCGGCCACGGCTCTTGTGATAGGTCATCGAGACCGCGCAGTTCTCGCAATGCACGACGTGGCCGCAGGCGCGGCACAGCACCACCGTCGAGAAACCGCGCCGGTTCAAGAACAAGATCGTCTGCTCGCGCGCCGCCAGGTTCGCGGCGACGGCGTCTGCGAGCACCGCCGACAGCAACCCGTCGGGGCCCACCGGGTGGCGGCGCAGGTCGACGATCTCGACGGCGGGCAACGGCCGCGGCGTCGCGCGCTCCGGCAGCGACAGCCGGCGGAAACGCCCGGCCTCGGCGTTCTGGAACGTCTCCAGCGACGGCGTCGCCGAGCCGAGGATCGCGAGCGCGCCCGCCCGCTGCGCGCGCACGACCGCCAGATCGCGCGCGTTGTAACGAAAGCCGTCGTCCTGCTTGAACGAGCCGTCGTGCTCCTCGTCGACGACCAGCACGCCCAGGCGCTGCACCGGCGCGAAGATCGCCGAGCGGGCGCCCACGGCGATACCGACCTCGCCCGCGCGCAGCTGGCGCCACGCGCGCAAGCGTTCGCCGGGTGGCAACGCGCTGTGCAGCACCGCGACGTCGTCGCCGAAGCGCGCGCGAAAACGCGCCGCCAGCTGCGGCGTGAGCGCGATCTCCGGCACCAGCACCAGCCCACCGCGACCGGCGGCGCGGGCGGCGGCGATGATGCGCAGGTAGACCTCGGTCTTGCCCGAGCCCGTCACGCCGTGGAGGAGGAACGTCGCGAAGCCCTGCGCCAGCGCCTCGGTCAGCGCGGCGATCGCGCTCTCCTGCGCCGGCGTTGCCACGAGCGCGCTCGGCCGCGCGTCGCTCGGCGGAGCCGCCAGGGCGCCGGGCGCAATCGCACGGCGCTCGACGCGCGCGCTGCCCGCGGTGACCAGCACCTTGAGGTGACCGCGCTCGGCCGCGCTCAGCGCCGTGGTCGGGATACCGTCCGCTTGCGCCGCCAGCTTCGCGACCAGCGCCCGCCGCGCGACCGCGCGCGCCGGCAGCGCCGAGAGATCAGCGCCCGCGACCAGCACGGCGAACGCGATCGAAGGCGGACGCTTGCGCTCCTGAACCTGATCGCCGATCTCGACGAGCCCCTGCGCCGCCAACCGCGCGGCGTGCGCGGCGGCCCGCGTATCGATGCGCCCGAGCGCCTTCAGCGGCAGCGTGCCGCCGGCGGCCGCGAGCGCGTCGAGCAGCCGATCGACCGGCGGCGCGTCGCCGGGCAGCAAACCCGGCTGGCGCGACAGCGTGCGCCGACCCGCTTCGGTGATGCGCACGCTGCGGACCGCGGTCGCCTTCTCTCCTTGCGGCAGCGCGGCGCGCAGCACCTCGCCCAGCGGCGCCTGGTAGTAGTCGGCGGCCCAGCGGCACAGCGCGATCATCTCGTCGTCGAAGGCCGGCGTGCCGGAGACGACCTCCTCGACGTCGAGCGCCGGCGCGCGCAGCGCCTCGCCCGGGCCACCGGCGACCGGGTGACCGACCACGAACCCGGTGACCGTGCGCGGCCCGAACGGAACGACGACCTGCGTCCCGAGCGGCACCGGACCGGCGCCGCGCGGATCGCGGTACGTGTAGGTACCACGCACCGGCAGCGCGACCGCCACCTCGAGCAGCGAGCCGCGTGGACTTTCGTGGCTCGGCGTCTCGCTCACCCGCGCCCGAGCTCGTCGAGCAACCGCTGCGCGCCCGCGCGCACGTCGGCGCCGATGTCCGTGCGGCGGAGCGCGTAGTACAGCACCGCCAGCACGTAGCCGGCACGGTCGCCGGCGTCGAAGCGGCGCCCCTCGACCTCGAGCCCGTGCATGCCGTGGCGCTCGCACAGCACCGCCATCGCGTCGGTGAGCTGGATCTCTCCGCCGCGTCCCGGCGGCGTCTGCTCGAGGATGTCGAAGATCTCCGGCGGCAGCACGTAGCGCCCGATGATGGCCAGCCGCGACGGCGCCGAGCCCGGCGCCGGCTTCTCGACGAGCCGCCGCAGCCGCCAGTCGCGATCGCCGACCTTGTCGCCGTCGATGATGCCGTACAGATGCTCCTGGCCGGGCGGCACCTCCTTGAGCGCGACCACGCCCTGCCCCCACTGCTCGAAGTTGTCGATCAGCTGGCGCAGGCCGGGGCGCTCGCCCTCGAGCAGATCGTCGCCGAGCAGCACCGCGAACGGCTCGTCACCGACGGCGGCGCGCGCGCACAGGACGGCGTGGCCGAGACCGCGCGCCTCGGACTGGCGCACCGACACGAACTTCGCCAGCGTCGTCAGACGCTGCAGCGCCTGGAGATCGGCGGTCTTGCCGCGCTTCTCCAGCAGCGCCTCGAGCTCGGCCGAGCGATCGAAGTGATCCTCGATCGACTGCTTGCCGCGCGCGTTGACGAAGATGATCTCCTCGATGCCGCTGGCGACGCACTCCTCGACGTTCAGCTGCACCGTCGGGATGTCGACGATCGGCAGCATCTCCTTGGGGATGGTCTTGGTCACCGGCAGGAAACGGGTGCCGAGCCCCGCGACGGGGAGCACGACCTTGCGAACCGGCTTCGATGAACTGGACATCGTCTCTCCTTGATGCGCGCTTCGATGAGTTTATTGGCGGGCGCCGGAAGCGCCAGGGGTCGAACCGGTGACATCAGCATCTCATGCCGCGGGCCCGCGGGGCCCACCTCCGACCCGACGTAAAAGCCTCGCGACCGGCTCGTAGGCCGACGCGGGGATCTCGCTGCCGGGGGGCAGCGCGCCGAGCGCCAGGGCGAGCCCGGCGTCGCCGACCACGGGGACGCCGGCGGCACGCGCCTCCTCGATCAGGGGCGCCGCCGCTGCGCGCCCGCCCGAGGCGACGACGATCGGCGCGCGATCGCCGTCAGGGTCGTAGCGCAGCGCGACTGCGATCGCGCCGCCAGCGCCGTCGTCGCCGTCGTCGCCGGCCCCGGTCACGACCAGATCGGCCTGGCGGACGCCGCCGGCGATACCGGCGACGGCGAGGCTGGCGCCCGCGAGCCGCCGCCGCTCGCGCGACCAGGCTCGGCGGTGGGTCGGGTCGCCTTCCAGCTCCTTGCGCTCGCGATCGATCTCGGCGCGGGTCATGCGCAGGCGCAGGCGATGGCGCCAGCGAATCCACAGCTCATCGGCGATGCCGGCCAGGAGCGCGGCGATGAGCATCCGGAGCCCCAGCCGTTCCGCGACAGCGGCGAACGCCGCGAGCGCGCGAGCCGGTGGTGCCCCGGCCAGCGACACGAGGCGCGGCATCGGCGATGCCAGCGTCGCCGCCGCGACCGCGAGCAGGATCGCGACCGCGATCGCACCGCGCGCGAGCCCGGCGAGCACAGCGCCGCGCGCGCGGCGTCCCGGTGCCAGCCGCCCCAGATCCACGCGCGGCGCTCCGACCCAGAGCCCACCGGTCTGCACCAGACCGACGAGGACCGGCGCCGCGAAGGCGACCGCGAGCGGCGCGGCGAGGATCCGCACGGCGCTGTCGAGCGCACGGGCCGACCATGCACCAAAGTCGGCGCCGCGCGCCGCCCCTTGCAACGCCTCGACGACGTAGGCGCGCAGCTGGCCGGCGATCGACGGGCCGGTCGCGACCAGCACGGCGCCCGCCGCCGCGAGCGCCAGCACCGCGCGCAGCTCGCCGCTGTGCGCGACGTCGCCCCGGCGCCGCGCCTCGGCGAGCCGCCGTGGCGTCGGAGCGTACGTCGGCTGTTCGGCCGCGCCCGCCATCGCCCCCCACTCGGATGGTCGGACGCTTACTTCGCGGGCGGCGCGGGAGGCGGCGCCTTGGCCCCATCGAGCGGCACCAGGCCGCCCGACCCCTTGCCAGCACCGCCCATGAGCTGGCCGACCAGCTGCCCCTGGTTGAACGGCTTCGCCGGCTTGGTGATCAACATCTTCGCGTCCTTGCCGAGCGCGGTGAGCTCGAAGTGCACCGGCCCCTGCGCCGGCCCGGCGGCGTGCTTCTGCTCGGCATCGACCTTGACGATCCCGAACGGCGGCACGTCGGAGCTGACCCAGAAATCGAAGGGGTCACCGGAGGGCGTCTTCTCGCGGTAGTGCTTGGCCTTGAACGTCCCGGCCGCGACCTTCACGGTCTCCTCTTTCACGAACGCTTTCGGATCGGGCTTGTGGAACTGGGTCTGCTGCTTGCTGTCGACCGGCATCTCCATCGGATCGTTGTCGCCGATCTGCATGAGCACGCGCTTGACCGGTTTTTCTTTTCCCTGGTCCGCGTCGACGACGGTCTGCACGATCATCTTCCCGCCGGCCATCGAGAGCATCCCGCCCTGCATGGTCATCTCCAGCGTGTTGGTGTCGCCGGACTTGCCGACCAGCGCCATGCGCGACTTCATCGGCGGCAGCTGGCCGACCGTCATGTCGTACTCCGCCCAGGCGCCGACCGGCACCTTCTTGAGATCGACGGCCATCGGCAGCGGAGGCGGCTGACCCGGGGTCTGCGCCCGCGCCGTGGCCGGGATGACGAGGAAAGCGGCGAGGAGCAGGAACGCGGCACGAGTCATGGATCCTCCGGGAACGAGTGGACGCGCAGTTTACGCATTCAGCCGCCAAAGGGCGAGGGGCTTCCGACCGGCCTCCAGCGTCGGGCCCCGGCCCTCGCGAGGAAGCCCTTAAAGGCCGATGCCGAGCTTCAACGACCAGGTGTCGACATAGACGCTGGTGAACGACGTTTCCTTCACGAATCCGTTCACCGGGTGCAGATAGCCGAGCGCGACGCTGACGTAGCCGACGTCGCCGAGGAAGAAGCTGGCGCCCGCATCGACGCCCAGCTGCCAGTAGGCCGTGGGCACGGTGCGGTCGAACTGGAAGCGGCGCATGTACCCGCCGCCGGCGAAGGCTTCGGCGAACGGCGTCACCACCGGGCCGGCCGACTGCAGGCCCAGTGACACCGACTGCGCGATGAAGTAGTCGCCGTTGCTGCCGCCGAACTGGCCGCTCTGCCACCCGTACTGCGTCGACAGACCAAAGCGAATGAGCCGCGAGATCGGATAGTAGTCAAGCGACACGCTGTCGAACGGCTCGCTGGCCGCGGAGCCGGCGCTGGAGCCCGAACTGGTCGCGCCGACCTGCACGAAAGAGAAGCGGCGATAGCCGAGGCCGATGGTGGGGGTCTTGCCAGCGTCGCGCGCCGCCGGTGTGGTGGCGCTCGTGGGCGGCGTGCCCGACGCCACGACGTCGGCGGAGGCGGGGGCGGTCGACGGCGCCGCGCGCGCGGCGTCGGCCGAGGCCGAGGCCGCCGTGACCGGAGCGGCCGCGGCGGGCGTGAGCGGCGGGCTCGCCAGCGGCAACACCGGCGCGGTGGCCGGCGGGCTCGCGACCGATGACGCCGCGTCGCTCGGCGGCGCCAGCGTCGCGCGCGATTTGAGCCGCCGCGCGACCTTGGGATCGTCGATGTCGTCGGCCGACGGAGCCGCCGCACGCGCGACCGTCGTCCACGACACCAGCGCCAGGACAACGGCCGCTGTACGCATCGTCAATCGCCTGCACCCGGGCCGAAACTGATGATCATCTGCAGGATCATGCCGTCGTCGGCCAGCGGCATCGGCCCGGTGAAGAGGAGCTCGAAGCTGTTGTTCGCGGTCGCGCCGTCGATGAGCGCCTCGCGATGGTAGACCGTCGCTGACTCTTCCCAGCTGATGTCGAGGCCCGACTGCCCGCCGGTCGCAACCACCGTCTGCTTGGCGCTGAGATCCCAGGGAGGGGTCTGAGCGCTGGCGCTGTTCTGAAACGCAGTGGCCGCATTCCCCGGCCGCGGCGTCACCTGCATCGTATAGAGCGCATCGCTGACCGACACCGTCTTGGCCGACAGCGAGATGCTGGTGTCGGGAACCACGAACAGCGTCTGCCCTTGCACGGTCACCGGGATCCACGGCGGCTCGAGCATGCGCAGGTGATAACTTTGGTCGGCGCTCACGAACTTCACGGTCCCCGCGAACGGATCGCTCCCGTTCACCTCCCCACATCCCACCAGCCCCAACGACAGCAGGATCAGCCCCAAGGCAGGTGCGATCACGCGTACGAGGCAAAAATTGAGGCGGCCTGACAACGTGCTCTCCCCTCCGGACTGAGTTTAACACCCCAATCTCGTCGCTACCGGTAGGAACCTTGAACAGGTTTCGAACGGTTTGTCGACGCGTCGGGCGCAGACGGCTCCGCCGTCGGAGCCCATCGCGGGAGGGTTTGGGAACCCTCCGAGGGTTCCCATCTTGTCGACGCGTCGGGCGCAGACGGCTCCGCCGTCGGAGCCCATCGCGGGAGGGTTTGGGAACCCTCCGAGGGTTCCCGTCTCGACGGCGCGCAGATGCGTGAAATTACCGAGAATCCAGGCCCAGGCCGCGTTCAGCCAGAGCGGTCCAGGCCGGCCAGCCTGCGACCAGCGCGGCGTCGAGCGCTCCCAGCCCCAGCAACACGACGCCGACGCCCAGGACCGCCTTGAGCGGCAGCGCCGCGAAGTGGACCGGCAAAGCGGGCGTGACTCGCCCCACCACACCCATCGCGACGTCGGCGAGCAGCAGCGCGACGATCACCGGCGCCGCCAGACCGAGCGCCGATTCGATCAGTTTCGCCGACGCGACCAGCACCAGCTGCAGCTGCGCCTGCACCCCGGCGACCGACGCGCCCGCCGGCCCGGCGCCGACTGGCAGAGCCTCATAGCTGCGTTCGAGGGCGACGGCCAGGCGGCCGAGGCCGCCGAGCTCGAGGAAGATCACCGTCGCCAGCAACAGGTAGAGAGCACCGAGCGGGCTCGACCGTGTGCCGCCGTCGGGCGCGAGGACTTCCGCGAAGTTCGACCCGCGTAGCACGTCGATCAGCACGCCGGCGGCCTCGGCAGCGCGGAAGAAGAACGACACCACCAGCCCGACCGCGGCGCCGATCAGCGCTTCGCGCGCGACGATCAAGAGCCACGCGGCCAGTCCGGGCGTGGGTGACAGCGCAGCGACCACGCCCGACATCGAGTGCGGCACGCTGAACGCCGCCAGCAGCAGCGCCATCGCGAGCCGCACCGGGATCGGCAGCGCGCGCCCGCCGAACGCCGGCACCAGCCAGACGATCGGGATCGTGCGCGCGGCGCCGAGCGCGAGCACCAGCGCCAGGCCCGGGAGCATGTCAGCGCTGCTGATCGGTCCCACGTCCCACCTCGCGCCTCAGCGAAACCCGGCGACCGCGAGGAAGATCGCCTGTGTGAACCGCACCAGCTGCGCGCCCAGCAGCGGGCCCATCGCGATCAGCGCCAGCAGCACGACCGCCAGCTTGGGCACGAACGACAGCGTCGAATCCTGGATCTGCGTCGCGCCCTGGAACACGCCGAGCAGGAAGCCGACCAGCAAGCTCGCCAGCAGCGGTGGCCCCGACAACACCAGCACCAGCAGCAGCCCCTCGCGCACGACGCGCAGGATGAGCTCGCCGTGCGACGACGTCATCCGACGTAGCTCTCGATGAGACCGCGGATCACCAGATGCCACCCGTCGGCCAGCACGAAGAGCAGCAGCTTGAACGGCAGCGAGACGGTCGTCGGCGACAGCATGTGCATGCCGAGCGCGAGCAACAGATTCGCGATCACCAGGTCGACGACCAGGAACGGAACGAAGAGCAGGAAACCGATCTCGAACGCGCGCCGCAGCTCCGACGTGACGAACGCGGGAACGACCACGAGGAGGTCGCGGTCGGTGATGCCGGCGCGTTCGGCGGCGGTGCGCATGCGCAGCGCCAGGCCGTGGAAGAGCGCGCGCTCGCGCGCGTCGGCGTGCGCGAGCAGGAACTCGCGAAGCGGTTCTTTCGCGCGGTCGGCCGCGACGCCGAGCGCGTGCACGCTGTCGCCGCTCAGCAACTCCGCCCCTGCCCCCAGCCCCAGCACCGGCTCGACGGCGCGGTACATGCGCTCGCCGGTCGGCGCCATCACGAACAGCGTGAGGATCAGCGCCAGGCCGGTCAGCACCTGCGTCGGCGGCACCTGCGGCGTGCCGATCGCGCTGCGCAGGATCGAGAGCACGACGGCCACGCGCACGAAGCAGGTCGTCATCAGCAAAGCGAACGGCACCAGCGACAGCGCGGCCATCGCGAAGAACACCACCAGCGGGCGCGATGCGATCATGCCTTGGGCTCGGGCGGGCGCGGCAGGACGCGCGCCAGCACGTCGGCGAACGCGCCCTTGGAGCGCGCGTCGGACGACGCGGCGGCGGCGGAGACAGCGTCGCGATCCACCTCGGCCAGCAGCGACATCGGCCCGTCGCCGACGCCGACCAGGAAGCAGCGGCCGGCGGTCTCGATCAGAAAGACCGAGCGCCGCGGCTCGAGCGGACACCGCGCGAGGACCTTGATCGCACCGGTCGCTCGTCCAACGCCGCGGCCCGCGAGCCAGCGGAGCGCGACATATGCCAGCACGCAGACCAACCCCAGCGACGCCAGCGACATCGCGACCGACCCCCATCCGAGCGTCGGCAACGCGGCCGCCGAATCACCCATGCCGGCGTTATCGCCAA
The DNA here is from genome assembly GCA_964571275.1 of uncultured Myxococcales bacterium. Taxonomy (GTDB): domain Bacteria; phylum Myxococcota_A; class Polyangia; order Fen-1088; family Fen-1088; genus DASRQZ01. Next base: position 2,098 of record CAZNCQ010000192.1, on the reverse strand, counting down.
AGGAGGCGGCGGAGTCAACCCGCTCGGCGCGAGCTGACCAGCCCTGCGATTGCGCCGATCTGTCGGGGCGTTATCCCTCGTCGCCGTCGTCGTAGTAAAGCGAGTCGCGGCTCTCGAGGAACCCCTGGATCGCGGCGGAGGCCTCTTCCGAGAGGTCGATGAACCGCACGCCCATCCCGGTCGATCCATCGAAGCGATGCAGCAGCGAGTTCTCGCGGATCCAGCGCACCTCGGTGTTCACGCTGATCGGCGCGGGCGAGCCCGGCAGCGAAAACGTGACCTTGATGTAGTCGCCGATCCGGCGCAGCTGGTGCGTGGCGACGAAGAGGCCGCCGGCGCTGATGTTCTGGGTGAGCCCGGTATAGAAGTTGTGGTCGCTCTCGAGGTCGACCTTGACCTCGAGGTCGAATCGCTCCGCGACTCGCGCCCCCTTCTGGCCTTCCTCTTTAGCTCTCGCCCCGGCGCCTGTGTTCATGAAAGTCTCTCTCCTGGCCGAGAGGATAGGGTACTCGGCCGGAGAGGTTACTCGACAGAAAGCAGCGGCAACTGAAGCGCCGAATCCGCCTGAGCGGCGCCGGGCTCTGCCCCGGCCGGGTGTTACTTCTTGGAGGTCTTCTCGGCGGACGCCTTCGGGGCCTTGGCCTTGGGGGGCGACTTGCCCTCGCCCTTGGCGGCCTTGGCCGTCGCGCCCTTGTCCGCTGCCGGTTTCGCGGCTTTGCCGGCGCCCTTCGCGGGGGTCTCCGCCGGGGCGGGCGACGGGCCACCCTCGTCGGGGAGTAGCTCCAGCAACGACATCGGCGCCGCGTCGCCCGGCCGCTGGCCGAGCTTCACGATCCGCGTGTAGCCACCGCGACGACCCTCGAACCGGGGGGCAATCTCGTCGAACAGCTTGAGCACCGCGCCGCGGTCGCGCACCACCCGGCGCGCCATGCGCACCGCGTGAACCACACGCGCCGACTCCTCGGTCGTGCGGCGGTCGGCCTTCTTGGTCAGCACATCGCCCACCCGGCGCGCCCAGGTGATGGTCCGCTCGGCCAGCCGGCGGGTCTCCTTGGCCTTGGCGTCGGTGGTGCGGATGCGCTCGTTGGTCAGCAACGCTGCGACCAGGTTCGAAAACAGCGCCTTCCGGTGCGCCGACGTGCGCGAAAGATGAACCCCAGCTTTACGATGTCTCATAACTCAGCCTTTTTGCGATCCGGGTAATTTGCCGCGAACGCGGCGCTCTCGAGCCTGGCGCGACGCGCCTCGCTCTATGCGAGGCTCTACGCCTCGCTCTACGCTGACGTCTACGCTGACGTCTACGCTTTCTTGGGCGGACCGTCGCCCGGCCAACCCTCGAGCTTCATGCCGAGCGAAAGGCCCATCTCGGAGAGGATCTCCTTGATCTCCTTGAGCGACTTGCGGCCGAAGTTCTTGGTCTTCAGCATCTCCGACTCGGTCTTCTGCACCAGCTCGCCGATGTAGCGGATGTTGGCGTTCTGCAGGCAGTTCGCCGAACGCACCGACAGCTCCAGCTCGTCGACCGACTTCCAGAGGTTCTCGGACAGCTTCTGCTGCTCCTCCGATACCGAGCTCTCGTGGGTCGGCTCGGCGCCCTCCTCGAAGTTGATGAAGATCGACAGCTGGTCCTTGAGAATCTTCGCGGCGAACGCGACGGCATCCTCGGGGCGAACCGCGCCGTTGGTCCACACTTCCAGCGACAGGCGGTCGTAGTCGGTCTGCTGGCCGACGCGCGCGTTGGTCACCTGAAAGTTGACCTTGCGGATTGGCGAGAACAGCGAGTCGACCGGAATCACGCCCACCGCCGTCTGCGGCGTCTTGTTGCGCTCCGCCGGAACGTAGCCGCGCCCGGTGCCGATGTGCAGCTCCATGCGCAGCTTCGCGCCCTTGGCGCAGGTCAAGATGTGGTGGTCGGGGTTCAGCACCTCGATGCCGTCGGTGAGCTGGATGTCGTTCGCGGTGATCTTCCCCTCGCCGTCCTTGTCCAGACGCAGGATGCGCGGCTTGGCGTCGACGCACTTGACCAGGACCTCTTTGAGGTTGAGCACGATGTCGGTCACGTCCTCGACGACGTCGGGGATGGTCGTGAACTCGTGCA
>CAZNCQ010000191.1:0-13921 GCA_964571275.1 uncultured Myxococcales bacterium | reverse complement strand
GCTTGGTCTCGCCGGGCCCGCGGCCGCCGATGCCGCCGGTGAGCCGGCTCATCATGGTGTTCTTCTCGTCGAGCCGCGGCAGCCGGTAGCGCAGCTGCGCCAGCTCGACCTGAAGCTTGCCGTCGCGGCTCTTCGCGCGCTGGGCGAAGATGTCGAGGATCAGCATCGTGCGATCGATGACGCGCAGATCGGTGAAGTCGGCGATCGCGTGCGCCTGGCCCGGCGTGAGATCCGGGTCGAAGATCAGCACGTTGGCGTCCAGTTGCATCGCGCGCACCAGCACGTCCTCGAGCTTTCCGCGCCCGAGCAGATACTTGGGGTCCGGCTCGGGCCGGCGCGCCTCGATCACGCCCATCACGCGCACGCCGGCCGTGAGACAAAGCTCGCGCAGCTCCTCGACCTTCGCACCGTGCGACGCATGCGGGTGCGGCACGCCGTTCGCGCGGCGGGGCACGTCGACGACGACCAGCAGCGCGCGGTCGCGGCCGTCGGTCGCGACCGCCGATGGAGCGACGCGCTCGAACTCCTCCTCGAGCGCCTCGATCAGCGCCGCGCTGTCGAGCTCGCTGCGGTGGAACGGCTCGCTGGGCAGCACGCGCCAGGGCGGGCCGCCCTCGATGGGCGGCAGCAAGTGCGCGACGTGGAGATCGGCGGGGCGCCCATCGGGCGTGACGCCGACCGCGGCGACCAGGTCCAGGCGCAGCAGCGCCAGGTCGACCAGGTCGTCGCGCGTGAGCGGTTCGTTGCGCAGGTGCGTGTGCACGAGGCGCAGGCCGCGAAAGCGCCCGCGGCCGGCGCGGATGCGGCCGATCTCCGGCAGCATCATGCGCGAGGCGTCGCCGACGAAGACGTGCTCGACGTCACCGCGCCGGTTGGCGAGGATGCCGACCTGACGCTCGATCTCGCGCGAGATCTCGGACATGTACCCCGCGAGCTCGCCCGACACGATCTCCGCCGGCCGCAGCCGCCGCCGGTACACGCGCTCGAGCGCGTGCAGCTGGCTCGGCTTGAGGCCGACGACGTTGCCCGTGACGGTGTTCAAACGCTCGTTCCGCCCATCCGCGGAAAACCTAGCGCCGCAGGCCCCGTCTCGCTAGTCATTCCAAGAGCGCTTGGCGCGCTAGCCTTTGGCGTTGCTGTCCTCCGAAGCCGCGGCGGCCGGGCTCGACTTGGCGGCGCCGACGCCGATCGGCACGCTGGCGCGCTCGTCGATGAGCGCCAGCGCGACCGCAAGGGCGCGCCGCGCCTTCTCGGTGGTCTTCTCGTCGGCGCGCAGGCGCTGGTAGGCACGCACGATCTGGTCCTCGTAGTCGGTGACCTTGGACTCGAGCTCGGAGATGCGGTCGCGCGTCTGCGCGATGCGCACGTCGCGGTCGCCGACCTCGCCGCGCGCGGCGTCCATGTCAGCCTCGAGGCTGGCGATCCGCCGGTGCGCCTGGTCGACCTCCTGCACGCGCGCCGCCAGCTCGCCCTCGGCGCGCGCCGCGCGCCCCAGCGCCTGGTCGTAGTCGCTGCGGTGCTTCTCTGACAGCTCCGTCTTTTCGGTCAGGTGGCGCCGCTCGATCTCGGTCACGCGCTGGTGGTGGCCCTCGTCGCGCGATTGCAGCTCGGCGCGGCGCCGCCCCTCGGCCGCGTCCAGCTCGGAGATGCGACGCTGCTCCTGCTCGACGATGTCGCGCTGGCGCCGCTCCTCGGCTGCGGTCAGCTCCTCCTCGTGCCGCCGCCGCATGCCGAGGATCTCGTTGCGGTGATCGCGCTCCTTGGCTTCGGTCAGCGCCTCGTACGCCTGGCGCTCGGACGCCAGCTGCAACCCCTGCTCTTCCTTGCTGGCAGCGATCGCCTTCTCGTGGTCGCGGCGCAGGCGCGCCACCTCGCTCGTGAACCGCTCGTTCGCTGCCGCCTGCTCGTCGCTGAGCCGCCGCTGCAACGTCTCGACCTCGGCCTTGTGGGCGGCGTCGATGCGCGCCAGCTCCGTCTGGTGCGCGGTCTCCATCGCGGTGCCGCCCGCGGCCTGGTCGTCCTTGAGACGCCCGACCTCCGTGCGATGCGCCTCGTCGGTCTCGTGCAGGCGCGCCTCGAAGTCGGCGCGCGCCCGGTCCATCTCCGCCCTCGCACGCGCGTCCTCCTGCGCCATGCGCTTGCGGATCGCCTCGACCTCGTCGCGCGCCTTGTGGATCTCGCCGTGCGCGTCGTCGAGCCGCGCCTTCAGGCCCTTTTCGCGCTCGGCCGACTTGTCGCGCTCGCCGAGCAGCTCGGAGATCTTCTCCGTCGACGCCACGACGCTGCGCTCGAAACCCAGCGTCTTCTCCTCGAGATCGCGGCGCGATCGATCCAGCTCGCGGATCTTGTCCTTGTGATCGAGGACCTGCCGCTCCTTGGCGTCGAGATCCTCGCGCAGGTCGAGGATGTCCTTTTCCTTCTTGTTGATGATCTCGCGCAGCGCGAGGAACTCGCGCTCCTTGGAGAACGTCGCCGTCTGGTTGAAGCGCTCGCGCGCCTCCTCCAGCTCCTTGCGCAGGGTCTTGCGCTCGTTCTCCAGCGAGCCGATGCGCGCCTCGAGCTCGACGTTGCGCGCCTCGGCCTCGCGCAGCGCGCGATCGTCGACCACCATCACCGGCGCCGTGCCGACCGGCGCGCCGTCGTTGAGCGAATCGTCGTGCTCGACCTCGTCGGGCGAGGGCGGCACGTCGACCACATAGTCGACGAATGACGAGGCGGCGATCATCGGCAACTGCGGCGCCGTCACCGGATGATCCTCTTCTTCGTCGTCGGCCGGCTCGATGCCGTCGTTGTCTGCCAGGGTGCTCGGCCGGAAGAGATCGTGATCGGCCGGGGTCGCCACGGTCTTGGGCGGCGCCTCCCAGCCCAGCGACGCCGGCAGGTCCTCGTCGGTCCACAGCGACCGCAGGTCGACCATGTCGCCGCCCTCGGGCGCCGGCTTCGCCACCGCCTCGTTGGCCCCGGCCTCGAGCGCCGCGAAAGCGGCCTGGGTCTCGGAGTCGAAGGTTTCACCCTGAAACGGCGACAGCTCCGAGCTCTCCGGCGGTTCCAGCACCGCCTGCTGGGCGGTGTCGGAGGGCACCTCGGCCGCGAGCGCCGCCTCGAGATCCTGCGCCGACGCCGCGACCGCGGTCGGCACGTCCTCGCCGTCATCACCGCCATGATGAGCGACGGCATGGCCCGCGCTGCCATCGGATCTCGAGCTGGCCGCCATCTCCTCATCGCCGATGATGATGTCGCCCGAGTCCGCCTCGTGGATCTCGTCGACGTCCTGCTTCTCGCCCAGGGGCACGAGGTGGCTCACCTTGGCCAGCAGCTCTTCGATGTTGAGCGGTTTCAGCAAGTACTCGTCAGCGTGGGCCTTGAGCTTTTTGTGCTGCTCGAAGGTCGCGAGCGTCTCCTCCGATGAAATCAGGATCAACGGAATCTCGCGCAGCGACGGGCTCCGCTTGAGCTTGTTGCAGATGGCGTACCCGACCTTGCGGGGCTCAACCGACAGGATGATCAGCGACGTCGGGTGGGATCGCCCCCACTCGATGGCCTCCTCCCCGTTGGGAATGCTCTCGACACCGAACCCGTACGGTGAAAGCGCGTTGCGGATCTCCGCGACGGTGTCGCTATCCGGTTCGATGCACAGGAGATTACGTTCGGCCATCTCGCCTCCTCGGCGCCGCATCCTAACAGAAGCGCCGGCGCTTTTTTCCGGAGACTTGGACCGCTGCCGCCGCGGTGGCGCGCGGCCGAAAACCCCTGTGATTCAGGGCGCGCTCGGACGGAAAGCCACGGTGAGCATGCGGGCGAGCGCGTCCTCGTCCAGGTCGGACGTCACCACGTAGCCGAGGCCGCGGTCGCGATAGGCGGCGGTCGAGATGCCACGGCCACCCCCGAGGTAAATCTCCCGGCCGTCGATCACGCGCCGGTGCGGCGCCTCGAGCGAGTCGTCACCGGGGTCGAAGACCAGCAGCGCGACCCGGTGGCCGCTCGTGTCCTGCAGAACCAAGTAGGCGCCCATCCGCTCGCCGACATTCACCAGGCGCCCGCCCTTGCAGTTGGCGTGACCGGCGAACGCCGGCGCGTGCACCGGGAAGTCGAGGCGGCCGCGGAACCACGACGCGATCGAGCCGCAGTCGGAGCCGACCACGTCCATCGGCATTTCGGCCTGATAGCTCCGCTGCGCCTGTCCCAGCACCTGGGACTGCGTGCGGCGGACGGTGGCGGTGATGAACAGCAGCAGCAGCGCCGCGCTGGCGGCCGGGACCAGGCGCGAATACCGCAACCATGCCCAGCGGTGCCGCGGAGGCTCGGGCGCGACGGCGCCGAGCGCCGCGTACACCCGGCGGCGGAAATCGGCGGGCACCGGCGGCCGCGCCAGGTGCGCGCGCACCGCCGCCTTGAACCGGCCCTGCAGGAGGCAACGCCGCGCGCACGCCTCACAGCTGCCAATGTGCCGTTGAATCTGCTCGCGGTCGACGCCGGTCAGCTCGCCGTCGACGTAGGCCTGAACGGAGGCGGCCGCCTCGGTGCAGGTCACGACGCGTCTCCCCCATTGCGGCGGCGGCGGTACGCCGCGATGTCGACCGGCGCCTGGACGTCGGCGGGAGGGTCGGGGAACTCTTTGAGGGTTCCCGGCTGGATGATCCCCTGCTCGACGGCGTACTGGTGCAGCAGGCCCTGCAGGATCTTGCGGCCGCGATAGAGCCGGCTCATGACCGTCCCCGCAGGGCAATCCATGATCTCGGCGATCTCCTTGTACGAGAAGTCTTCCAGGTCGGCGAGGATCACCGCCATGCGGAAGTCGGGCGGCACCGCCGCCAGCGCACGCTCGACGTCGGCGGAGATCATGCGCCCGAGCAGCGCGCCCTCGACGTCGCGGCCCTGCCCCGCCGACCCCGCGAGGAACTGCTCGACGTTCGCTTCGGACGATTCGGCCTCGGTGAGGATCTCCGCCTCGCGCTCACGTTCGCGATAGCGGTTGCAGAAGGCGTTGGTCAGGATGCGGAACAACCACGCCTTGCAGTTGGTGCCAGCCTCGAAGGTGTCGAAGAACCGATAGGCGCGCAGCATCGCGTCCTGAACCAGGTCCTCGGCATCGCGCTCATTGCGCGTCATGCGGAGCGCGGCGGCGTACAGCGCCGGCATGTGAGGCATCGCTTCGCGTTCGAAGTCAGCTTTGGAGGGACGGCTCTTGAAAAGCGGCATTCCGTTTAGACCTTCTCGGCGTTGTCAGCTCAACAACCCGTTGTCCCTGGAAGTTTATTCCACAAACGGCGCGCGGGGCTCGGACGGCGCATCAGAAGCAGGTCACCTTGACGAAGAAGCGCTGTCCGGCGGCGGCCATGCCTGAGCTCGAGGTGTAGTCGGCGTAGGTGGCATACACGGCGCCCGAAGAGGAAACCGTAGAGATCTGGCCCATCTGCCCGATCGCTGACGGGAAGATCACCGGATTGGTCCCGACCTGGCCTCCCGCGTCCACCCGCCAGGCTTCGGCCGCACCCGGCGCGGCCAGCACGACCGCATAGTCACCCCCGGCGACGGCGCCCACACCCGCCAGCGGTGGCTGAGCATCGGCGCCCCCGAAGGTGACCGCACCGGCGAACAGGTTGGAGGTCAGGAGGTTGCTCGCGGCATCATAGACGCCGATCCAGCTGCCGAGCTGGTTCTGCCAGGTGGTGACGTAGCCGCCGGTGGTGGCGGCGCTGAGGGGGCAGGTCGGGTTCACCGTGCCGAGGCGGAACGTGACCGACCCGTCGAGCCCGCCGTCGTCGCGAACCTCCAGGAGCGCCCAGGTGGGGTTGGGGTCGGTGATCGAGACCTGGGTCAGGTACCCGACCGCCAGGTCGTCCTTGCCGTTGAAGAACGACAGGCAGCCGACCTGTGGCGCGGTCGTGCTCGCCGGCTGCACCAGCGGCGGCCCCTGCGGGCGGCCATCACCCCCGAGCGACAGCACGTTGATCTGGGGCTGCCCCGGCACCGTCCAGGCGAATCCCGCGCGCGTGCCGAGACGGCCCGACCTCATCGCCACCAGCGCCAGGTTGGGCGACGCCGGAGCGGGCAGCGTCACCATCGTGTCCGTGGTCACCGGAGTGCCGCCGGCCACCGGCACCGCCATCACCTGGACGTCGACCAGGCCCGCGGTGCTGGCAGGACCGCCGTAGGCGATGAGCACGGTGTCGCCGGGGGTCGAACCGCCGGCGGCGGCGAACCAGGGACCGAAGGTCATGGCCGGCATCTGCACGCTGGCCTCGGCGCCCAACGTCCCGCGCTCATCGACCGGCGCCCAGCGGACCAGCGGCGGGTCGCTGCCGATGAGCAGGAAGCCGTTGCCGACGCGATCCAGGCGGGCGCCGGACAGCAGGGTCAGCGGCGAGGCCGGCTGCGCGACCTGCTCCTGAAAGTCGCAGGTCGACGGATGTGAATCAGTCTGACAGGCGGGCAGAGCGAGGCCGAGACCAGCGAGGCCGACGAGCGCGATCGAAGATCCCGCGCGCCGACCCAGGCGGATCACGCAGCCACCACCGCTCCGTGACACTTCTTGTATTTCTTGCCGCTGCCGCAGGGGCAGGGATCGTTGCGGCCGACCTTGGGCTCGTGGCGGCGCACCGGTCGCGCCTCGGCCTCCGCGGGCGCGCCGTCGCCGCCGCCGCTGCTGGCTTGCGCGGTCGCGCCGCCACCCGACTCGATCGTACGCCGGGCCGCGCGCTTGCGCTGTGGCTGGGGCACCTCGACGGTGGCCGCCGATTCTTCGCGGCGCAGCTGCATGTGGAACAGCTTCTCGCAGACGTTGCGGCCGATGATTCCCATCATCTCGCCGAAGATCACGAAGCCTTCCTTCTTGTACTCCTGCTTGGGATCCTTCTGGCCGTAGCCACGCAGGCCGATGCCCTCGCGCAGCGCCTCCATCGCCTTGAGGTGATCGATCCAGCGCTGGTCGATCTCCTCGAGGTAGAAATAGCGCGAAAAATACAGGAAGACCGGCAGCGAGAACTCGGCCTCGCGCGCCTCGATCACCTTCTCCAGCTCGCTCCACAGCTTCTCGACCAATACCTCGCGATCGAGGAACTGGTTCTCGATGCTCGGATCGAAGCCAAAGCGCTCCTTGACGGCGGTGGTGAGCGCCGCGAGGTCCCACTCCTCGGCGTGGCGGTCGGGCGGAGCCAGCTCGTCCGTCACCCCCTGCAGCATCTCCTCGCACAGATCGAGCAGGCGCTCGCGCTGCTGGATCAGCGACGACGCGACATCGCGCGCGAGGCGGTCGAGCGTGCCCGTGCGATCTTCGGCGGCGCCGCTGGTGTCGGGATAGGCGCCATACTGCCGGTAAATCGCCGAGCGAAGCCGATCCGGATCGAGCGGGATCGCCGCTGGCGCCGCCGGCGGCGCCGGCGCATCGGGGGTCGCGGGTGGCGGAGGCGGCGGCTGCGTGAGCGCGTCGACCATGCGCGCCAGCGTCGGACGGACGACGCCCGCCAGCGATTCGACGGTGTGCTTTCCCGACTCGGTCGGCACCGGGCTGTCCGCGGCGGTCTTGCCCTTTTTCTTTTCCTCCTCCGACGGCTCGGGCGCGTAGCGCCCCTCGAGCACCTGGCGGCGCAGCGCATAGATCGTCTTGCGCTGCTGGTTCATGACGTCGTCGTACTCGAGCAGGTTCTTGCGGATGTCGAAGTTGTGACCCTCGACCTTTTTCTGCGCGTTCTCGATCGCGCGGTTGATGAGCGGGTGCTCGATGGGGACGTCTTCCTCCATCCCCAGCCGCTCCATGAGGCCGGTGATGCGCTCGGCGCCGAAGATGCGCATCAGGTCGTCTTCGAGCGACAGGTAGAACCGGCTCGAGCCGGGATCGCCCTGGCGGCCTGAGCGTCCGCGTAGCTGGTTGTCGATGCGCCTGGACTCGTGGCGCTCGGTGCCCAGGATGTGCAGGCCGCCGGCGGCGAGCACCTCCTGCTTCTCGGCGTCGCACTGCGCTTTGTAGCGCGCGAACGCTTCCTTGAATTTCTCGGGATCGACCTCGGCGCCGGGCTGGCCAGCCTTTTCCGGATCGATCTCGGCGCGCGCCATGAACTCCGGGTTGCCGCCGAGGATGATGTCGGTCCCGCGGCCGGCCATGTTGGTCGAGATGGTGATCGCGCCCTTGCGGCCCGCCTGCGCGACCACGTGGGCCTCGCGCTCGTGCTGCTTGGCGTTCAGGACCTCATGCGGGATCTTGAGCTTGCGCAGCTGCGAGGCCACGACCTCGGACTTCTCGACGCTGACGGTACCGACCAGCACCGGCTGGCCGCGCGCATGGCACTCTTTCAGATCCTCGATCACCGCGCGGAACTTGCCGCGCTCGTTCTTGTAGACGACATCGTGGTGGTCCTGACGCAACATCGGCTTGTTGGTCGGCACCACGGTGACGTCGAGCTTGTAGATCTGGTGGAACTCCGACGCTTCGGTGTCGGCGGTGCCGGTCATGCCGGCGAGCTTCTTGTAGATGCGGAAGTAGTTCTGGTAGCTGATCGTCGCCAGCGTCTGGTTCTCTTCCTGGACCTCGACGCCTTCCTTGGCCTCGATCGCCTGGTGCAGGCCGTCCGACCAGCGGCGGCCCGGCATCTTGCGGCCGGTGAACTCGTCGACGATCAGGATCTTGCCTTCCTCGATCAGGTAGTTCACGTCGCGCTTGTACAGCGTGTGCGCGCGCAGCGCCTGGGTGACGTGGTGCAACCACTCGATGTTCTCGGGGTTGTACAGGTTGCCGACGCTGAGGCGCTGCTCGACGCGCTCGATCCCGCTGTCGGTCATGATCGCCGAGTGCGCCTTCTCGTCGACGGTGTAGTCGATGTCCTTGCGCAGCCCCGGGATGATCGAGTTCACCTTCTGGTACAGGTCGGCCGACTGCTCGGCCGGGCCCGAGATGATGAGCGGCGTGCGCGCCTCGTCGATCAGGATCGAGTCGACCTCGTCGACGATCGCGTAGTTCAGGTCGCGCTGGACGTAACGCTCGATCGAGTCCTTCATGTTGTCGCGCAGGTAGTCGAACCCGAACTCGGAGTTCGTGCCGTAGGCGATGTCCGACCGGTAGCTGCGCTGGCGCTCGGTATCGGTCAGGCCGTGCACGACGATGCCGACCGACAGGCCGAGGAACTTGTAGATGCGGCCCATCCACTCCGAGTCGCGGCGGGCGAGGTAGTCGTTCACGGTGATGACGTGGACGCCCTTGCCCACGAGCGCGTTCAGATACACCGGCAGCGTCGCGACCAGCGTCTTGCCTTCGCCGGTCTTCATCTCGGCGATGCCGCCCCGGTGCAGCACCATGCCGCCGATGAGCTGGACGTCGAAGTGGCGCATGCCCAGCACGCGGCGGCCGGCCTCGCGGCAGACCGCGAACGCCTCGGGCAGGATGGAATCCAGCGGCTCGCCCTTTTCGAGGCGGCGCTTCAACTCGGGCGTCATCGCTTGCAGCTCGGCGTCGCTCTTGGTCTGGAGCCCGCTCTCGAGGTCGCCGATCCGCGCGACGATCGGGCGCATGCTCTTGATGACACGCGCGTTCTTGGTGCCGAAGATTTTTTTGGCGACGTAGCTGAACATGTAATTGCCCTCGCGGGGCGATTTCACCTTATTGCGCCGACACCCGAGGCGCAAGGTGTTCGTGGTTGAGCTCGGTGCCCCCGGTTTTCAGAGGGTGGCAGGCGGTCGGCGGGCGGAACGTACGAACAGCTGGCCCATGGCGGCGCCTCCGTAAGCCACCGCCAGGATGAATGCGTAAACGAGGACGACCGGCAGCAGATCGAGGATCGCCAGGATCATCCAGACGAACACGAAGAAGTCCCGCTTGCCGATGATGTTGATCCAGGAAAAGAGATCCCCCGAGCTGCCGGTCATTTCCTTGAATGTCGTCCCCCTGGCGAACCACCAGCGGACCTTCAGGACCTCGCCCCCCTCGCCCTGCTTCACCAGCTCGCGATACGCGATGATGTTGTAGGTCAGTAACATCGCGCAGGCACCGAGCGCGAGCCAGATGTCGTTGTGGCTGCCACCGTGGCGCGACAGGCCCACGCCGATCGCGGCGACCAGCGCCAGGTTCAGCGCATCGTCGACGATGGTGTCGAGCCACTCGCCGATCGCCGTCTGCTGGAAGCGCACGCGCGCCAGCTCGCCGTCGCAGCCGTCGAGGATCGACTGCAGCTGTGCGAGCAAGAACCCGAGCACGATGCCGATCTGGCTGCCGCCCGCGATCAGGAAGCAACCGAAGAGGCCGAGGACACCCGCGCCGAGCGTGACCTGGTTCGGCGTGATCGGCCAGTGACACAGGTAGCGGCGCGTGATCCAGAACGAGACCCTCTTGTTGATGTGGCGCGCGACAAAACCGAGGTCGCCGCGCAGCAGATCCTTGAAGATCGCGTCCTCGGCGGCGACGCGGCTCGGCTCGTCGACGACGCGCAGGCCGCCGTCGTAGTTGTTGGCGCGCACGCGCACCACGTCGGCGCGCAGCACGACCGGCTGGCCGAACTCGGCCTCGAGGCCCACCATGCGCGTCGCCGCATCGTTGTCGCCAGGGTCGAACCTGCGCACCTCGACGCTGGGATCGCGCTTCTCCGGCAGCGCGATCGCGCCGTCGGTGGCGATCACCACGCGCGGCACCTGCGCGCGCCCCAGCTGGCGTAGCGCTCGGTCGATGACCCGCAGGCCGCCGACCTCCAGCACCGCGCCCGGGGCCTCTTCCCGGGTGGCGCGCAGGACGACGATCGGCGGAGGAGTCTCGGTCTCGCTCATGTCCCCCGCACGATGGCAGCCGCGGGCGCGCGGCTCAAGGCGAAAAGGTGGGGCGTCTGCCTCTCGTCTCGCTCAGGACGACGGGCTCCGGCGGCGGAGCCGCCTAGGCCCCACGCGCCGGTGGCAGCAGCCGATCGAGCACGCCGGCGAGCTCGGCCGGCGCCCGCGTCAGGTTGCGCCGCGTCGCGCGAAAGACGTTGGCTGTGCTGCTGTCGAGCACCACGTCCGCGCGCGCCGCCGGATCGCAGGCGGCGAGGTAGCGCTCCTGCGCCGGCACGTAGCGCGCGTCGAGCCGGTGCTCGATGACCGCGCGCGGCCGCCCGCGCGCGAGGTCGCGCTCGATCAGCCGGCGGCGTGCCTCGACCGCCGCGAGCTCGACGTAAATCACCAGCCCGGCGGCGGCCGTCGGGACGCGCAGCGCGAACACGCCCTCGACGACAGCGACGCGCGCACCGCCGAGCTCGATGGTGCGCGCGCCGGCCACCGTCTCGGTGCGCGAGTCGAACACCGGGATGGTCACGCTCGGCGCACCGGCGCGAAAGGCCTGCAAGCAGCGCTCGAGCTCGTCGAGCGCGTAGTAGTCGTCGTAGTACGTGTCGACCTCTCGGCGATCGGAGCGCGCCCAGTCGACCGGCCGGCGAAAATCGTCGACGGAGAACGGCGCCACCGGCCAGCCCGCCTGTTCCAGCCCGGCCACGAGCTGCGCGGCGAACGTCGACTTGCCGCTGCCGTCGACGCCATCGATGGTGATGGTCGAGATCGGCGGCACGCCCATATCAGACAGTGTCGGCGCCGAAGTGCGGCCGGAGCTGCTCCACCAGCGCCGCGTGGCTCGTTCCGTTGCTGGCCAGGCTACCGCGCCGGTGGGCCGTGTCGCGCTGGTTGTAGCGAAAGACGCGGCCGTCGCCGTCGGTAAACTCGCCACCCGCCTCGCGGACGACCACCTCGGGCGCGCAGGTGTCCCACTCCATCTCGCCGGGGCTGAGGTTGATGACGAGATCCAGCTCGCCGCGCGCGATTGCGTTGTACTTCACCGACGCGCCCATCGGCACCGCGCGCCGGTCGAGCCCGGTCGCCGCCAGGCAGGCGCCCAGGCGGCCGGTGGCGTTGAGGCGGCTCACGCCGACGCGCATCTCGCCGATCTCGGAGACGGGCGATACGCGCAGCCGGGTGGACGGTCTCCCGTCGCCGTCGTCGACGCGAGCGCCACCACCCGCGCGCGCCGAGTACAGCCGGCCCGCGACCGGCTGGAGGACCGCCCCGACCACGGCGACGCCGTCGACGGCCATGCCGACGTGCACGCAAAACTGGTCGGTGCGGGCCACGAAGTCGCGCGTACCGTCGAGCGGATCGATGATCCAGACCCGGCGCTTCGAGAGCCGCTCGTCGCCGTCGGGCAGCTCCTCGCTGAGGATGCCGTCGTCGGGGAACGTCGTGCGCAGCAGATCGACGATCACGGCATTGGCCTCGAGATCGGCCTCGGTCACCGGCGACTGGTCGGGCTTGATCTCGACGCGCACATCGGCGCCGCGCTGGTAGTGGCGCAGGATCGCCGCCCCGCCGAGGCGCGCGGCTCGCTCCGCCGCGTCGAGCTCGCGTGAAAAATCCACGGTGTCGACGCTACCACGTGCCCGCGCGCAGCGCCGCCTCGGCCCGGTCGCGCTCCTCGGGCAGGTCGACCTCGAGCCAGCCGTGGCCGCTGATGTCACGACATGCCGGCGGCGTGCCGGCCGCCGCGAAGCGCGCGAGCAAGCGCTCGACGTGGATCGCGCGCCCCTCCTCGGCCAGCGCCGCCTCGGCCTCGGCCCAGTAGCGCGGCGCGAACGCGGCCGGCACCTTGGTCATGCCGACGTAGCCGCAATCGAACGTCGTGAGCGTCTTGGCGATGCGGCGCACGCGCCCGCCGGCGTCGCGCTCGACCTTCATGTCGTCGTCGCCGAGCGTGCGGTCGCGATCGATGAACGCCGTGAGCTCGTCGGCGGGCGCCGCCGCCAGCGCCGCGATGGTCGGCCGGTAGATGTGGTCGACGTTCATGACCAGGAGCTCGCCGCGCAGTCGTGGCCGCGCCGTCAGCAGCGACACCAGATTTCCGTCGCGGAAATCGCGGTTCTCCAGCAACGTCACCGGCAGCGCTCGGCGCGCGACCTCGTCGGCGACCAGCGGGAACGAGAAGCCGCCGACGACGACGATCTCCTCGGCGCCCGCCGCCTGAGCGAACCGCACCGCGTACGCCAGCAACGGCTCCCCGGCGACGGTGATCAGCGCTTTGGGCAGACGTTCGGTGAGGGAGCCGAGGCGGCTCCCCAGCCCCGCGGCCAGCAATGCAACCTGCACCCGCCGAGACTAGAACAAGTCTGGCAGCGCGGCGAAGCGCTTTACGACCGGAAGGTGCGGGAAACGCAAGGTGAAGCGGTCAGCGGAGAACGTGCCGGCGATCCCGACGAACGGGACGCCTTCCTTCTCGGCGATCTCCCCGTCGTGCAGCGAGTCGCCCACGAACAGCATCTCCTGGCGGCCGACGCCGAACACCACCGACGCCTTGTCCAGGTGCGGGCGTCCCTTGGCGAGGCCGCCGCCGAACCCCAGCACCAGATCGAACGTGAAGTCGGCGTGGCGCTGGAAGGCCGCGACGTTCTCGGTCCCGTTATTCGACGACACGGCGATGCGCACGCCGCGCGCCCGCATCCGCTCGAGCGCACGGCGCGTCTCGGGCGACATCCGGATCGCGTCGCAGCGAGCCGGCTTGCGCGCCTCGAACAAGTCCGAGGCGATCGGATTGCGCGGGTCGCCGGGGAACACCTCTTCGAGCTGCTTGATGAACGGCAGGCCGCAGGTCGCCAGGTAGAGCTCACGCGCGAGCATCCGCGGCGTCCCGTACATCCGCTCCATCACATCCGTTGCCAGATCGGCGAGGGTCGGCATGCTGTCGATCAGCGTGCCGTCGAGATCACAGAGCAGCACGCGCGGCAACGGAAGCGGCGACCCGACGGGGGCGCCCCGCCCCCGCGCCGGAAGGATGACCGCGTCGGTGACAAGCGATGACGTGGCGGCGAACGGCTGGACAGACATGGTGTGCAGGTCGAAGCAGCAATTGATACGCCATCCGGCTGTCGCGCCCCAACACTGCAAAATCTCGATGAAAATTGCGACAGCTCGGCAACGAAGTGGTGAAGGT
>CAZNCQ010000190.1:0-13939 GCA_964571275.1 uncultured Myxococcales bacterium | reverse complement strand
GACAGCTCCCAGTTCGAGTCGTAGCGCGCGGTGTGGATCGGCACGTCGTCGGTGTGGCCCTCGATGGCGATCTGGTGTCGCTCATCGAGCGCCTTGCCGACCAGTTGCATGAACTGCGCGATGAGCGCGCGCCCGCCCGACGTCAGGTCGGCCTGTCCGCTCTCGAAGAGCACGCCGTCGCCGCGGAACACCGCGCGCAGTCCGTCCTCGTCCAGCGACGTCACCACGCTGTTCTCCAGCTTCTGCTTGCGCAGCAGCTGATCCACGCTCTCCTTCAGCACCTCCAGCGACGGAGGCGGCTGCTGCTTCGACAGCTTCGACGTCAGGAGCTCGAACTTGTGCCGGCTCACCGTCGACATCGCCAGCGTGAGGATCAAGAACGCCAGCAGCAGGCTGATCACGTCGACGTACGGAATCAGCCACGACATGTCGTCGTCGTCTTTGTAGTTGAGCGGATCCGTCGGCTCCTGGATCCGGCCGCGCGCGGCGGCCTGGCTGCGCGCGCTCACGCCGCTTGCTCCGAGTCGCCCGCACCCGCCGCGCCGTCGCCGCCCAGCATACGCAAGTCGTGCAGCGAGCGTCCCTCGGCGATGCCGACCAGCCCGCGCTCCAGGAGCCGCGCGCTGACCGAGAGGTCGCGCCCGTAGCTGTCGACCCGCTTGGCCAGCGGCCCCCACAGGCCGTAGGCGAGGATCAAACCGTAGAGCGTCGACAGCTGCGCCACCGCCATGCCCGGGCCGATCTGCTCGAAGTTGCGCAGGTTCATCAGCATGTTCACCAGGCCGACGATGGTGCCCATCAGGCCGACCGCGGGCGTGGTGCGGAACAGCGAGCGGAAGACGTCTTCGGCGCCGCGCACGCGCGCCAGCCGCGCGTAGATCAGCGTCGCCATCGTCTCGCGCACTTCGCCGCCGCCACCCGGCTGCAGCAGCAGCGGCCCGACCTCGCGCAGCAGCGGGTCACGCGCCACCGCCAGCGCGCGCTCGGCCTCGACCGCGCGGCTCTGCTTGATCTCGCGCCCGAAGCGATAGAGATCGATCACCATCTGTGCCTGCGCGGCGCGCGGCCGGTAGCGCAGCGCCTCCGCCAGCACGCGGATCGCGTCCCAGATCGAGCGCAGGTCGTGGCCCACCAGCAAGATCGACGGCGGGGCGCCCAGCAGCAGCACCATGGCGGCCGGGTGAATGAACCCGGTGAACGCGGTCGGCATGTGGCTGCGCGCGACGAAGAGGCTCGCCGCCAGCCCCAGAAGCCCTGCGATGATGTGCATGTCCTTGTGCCTTCCCTATGTCCTGTGCCCGAGACCCTTGAGTGTCCGCCCAAACATCGTGCCGCTCACTTTCCGAGGCGCTGCAAGGCCTCGGCCACCTGCAAGTTGTAAGGATTGATGGACAGCACAGCCTCCCACGATTCGCGGGCCAGCTGCCGGCGTCCCACCTTTTCGTAGAGCGAGCCCTTCATCGACAGGATGCGCTCGTCGTTGGGGTACTCGCGCTCGAGCGCCACCAGCTCCACCAGCGCAATCTCGTAGTTGCGCGAGCGATAGAGATCTTTCACCTTGGCGAGCGTCAGGAGATAGCTGGCGCGCGGCGTCGGCGCCGTCCCGTCGGACGGGGCCGGGCTGCGTCCACCGCCGTTGCGCAGGCCGGCCGGCCGCACGCCGTCGCGAGCCTCGCCGCCCGCCTCGGGTGCGCCATCGGTGTCGCCGGAAGGCGGGGCTTCGGCGCGCACGCGGGCGTCGACCTCACGCTGGCCGACGATCTCCTTGTCGGCCGCGGTCAGCGTCGCCTGGTCGACCGCGATGCCGCCTCCCTGGGGCGCTTTGCCGCCGCGCAAGGGGATCCGCACCTCGTAGGCGGTCGCGATCTCCGGCAGCTGGAACTCCCAGTCCTGGTCGCCGTCGGTCATGCGCACCACGTAGCGGCTGCGCGACGATCCGGATTCGTTGGGCCCATGGCCGCGCAGGATGTCGCTGGGCACGTCGATGTGGCCAGCAGGCCCGGTCAAACACCCAGCGCTCAGCACGCCGCTCGCCGCGAGGGCGAGCCATCCCGCGATCCTGGTCGTTTTGCTGCGATTTCTCATGACATCACCAGTTGAACGCCAGCCGCAGGCGATAGCCCACGCCGCCCAGGTCGTGATCGGCGAAGTGGGTCGGCAGGACGTATTGCAACCCGCCGACCATCGACAGGCGCCACTTGAGATGGAGGTCGAGCCCCGCCTCGCCGTAGAACGTATTTCCTTGGTTCCCCGAGAACATGCCCCCCAGCTCCCCGTAGGCCCAGAGCTCCGGTTGATTCAAGCTCGGCTCGCTGAGATTGACCGAGTAATACGCGCCCGACATCAACGAATTGAGGACGTTTTTGCCGGCTTCGGGAGCGCCGGTGAAGAAGATGCCGACCGATAGACCAAACAGCTGCTGCTCGTCCTCGCCGAAGCGCTCGTGGATCCGGATGGTCGCCATGGGCCCGCCGATGTCACCGGTCGGCCCGTTGTAGCCGATGCGCGCCAGACCGACGGCCACCATGTAGCCGAAGTACGGGCGGCCTTGAATCTTGTGTTCCAGCTCGTCGAGCCGTTCGGCGCGGCTGGGGACGCGCCGCCCGCTGCGCAGCAACATCGCCGTCGTCGCGTCCGAGCGGTAGGCGTCGGACCAGACGACGCCGCCGTCGCTGGCACGGAACGCGATCGCCTCCATCCAGATGGTGTTCGCCTGCGGGTTGAAGGTGAAGTCGAGATCCACGAAGGTCTTGATGCCCTGCGTGCGTCCGATCCTTTGCAAATCCTCCTGGCGGACCGCGCCCAGCGACACCAGCCACTGGCCGTTCTCGACGCGCGATCGCATCGACGTGCACTCGATGCAGACGGCCGTCCGGATCGATGTCACCTGCGAGATGCGCGCGAGCAGCCGCGCCTCGAGCGTGCCCGCGAACTCCGGCCGCAGATCGGGCGACAGGCGCACGAGGCGGATCGCGAGCGGCGACATCGCTATCGCGTCTTGCTTGCTGAGCTGGTAGGAGATCTCGTCGAGGATCTCGTCGACCAGCTCATAGAAGTTCACGTCGGTGCGCGAGCGCCGGATCAGCTCCTCGGTGGTGATCTTGTTCGACGGCGTCGGCCCGTTCTTGTTGATCCGCTTCGCCGACGCCGCCGCCGAGTCGGGTGATTCCACGCGCACCGACGGTTGCGTCGCGGGCGTGGTGCTGGTGATGAGGTACGGCGGTGTCGCCGGTCGCTTCGCCGTCACGGGCGGAGGTGGCGGCTCGGCCAGCTTCTGCCTGGCGTAGCGCGGATCCTCGCCGTCATTCGCCTGTCGCACCGTCGGTCGTCGGCCGGTGGGGGGGACCGGCTGGCCGGCGCGATCAGGCGGCTCGCCGGTCGCGGGCTGGTCGGGGGTGCCGGACGCCGGACCCTCGTACCACGGCGGCGCGACGCCATTGTCGGGCGGCGGTTGTTGCCGTCTGGCGGCGTCGTCGCGCGCGGTCGCCGAAGGTGACGTCGGCGCTGGGCCGGGATCGGGGGCGGGAGGGGACGGCTGCGCCCGTGCCGCCGGAGCGGCGAGCGCGACGCCGGCCGTGGCACAGAGCGCGATCAACAGGGTCTTCTCAGAATGCATAGCCAACCTGTACGCGGAACCCGTTGCGCTCCGTCGCCAGCCGGTCGGTCCAGGCGCCGGCGAGATTCGGGTCGAGGGTGTGCATGGCGTCGTTCAACACGGCTTGCGTGTAGAACGCATAGGTGAAGACGTATTCGACGCTGGCGCGGACGCCCGACTTCTCCATCCAGGCGAGGCCCGCCGCGCCGGCGACCAGATGAGCGGCGGCGCTGCCGGCGTTCGTGCCCGAGAACGTGTTCGGAGTCCCGGGCGGGAGCGGGCCGATTGTTGGCCCGACATTGTACGACGTGAGCTGGACGGTCGCGGAGCAGTCGAGCGCGCCCACTGACGCAAACGGCGTGAGGTTGCCGTGGCTGCGCATGAGCCACTTGAAGCGGCCGCCCCAGCAGGTGCGCGAGTCCTGGAAGTAACCATTGGAGATGCTGCCGTTCAGATCGCGCCGCCCGAGTGAAAGCTCCGCTTCCAGCCAGGGGAGCAGCACGCCGCTGACCGCGAGGCCGTACGTCGTCACGCCGCTGCCGAGGTAGCCGTCGATCGCGTAGCGGCGAAAGACGCGAACCGGGATGTCCTGCTTGTCGACCCAGGTCTCCACCGTTTTGTCGCGGTCGTTCTCGGCCTGGATCTCCTTCTGCAGGCGGTCGTCGTCAAGCCGCTGCTCGAACGTCTCCAGGCGGCAGCGCTTGCGTGCGCGCGTCGCTTCGGGGCTCTCGTCCTCGGGGAAGTACGCCGCTGCTTCCGAGCAGCCGCTGGCGCCGGTTTCATGATCGACGGTCAGCTCCGCCCGGCCCCCGCGCGCCGTCAGTAACACGCCCGCGCCGGCCGCGAACCCGAGCGCGAGCGCACATGCGCGCCGGTGTGCGCGCGCGGGTCGTCGGTCGAATCGATACCGGTGCGTCATCGCGGGACCTCCGCTTGCGCTTGCGCCTGCGCGCCGTGCGTCGTGGCGAGGCTCGCGCCGAGCGGCGCGGTCCACCTCTTGAGGTGCGACAGGCTCGGATCGTTCCCGGTCGCCGGCACCCAGAGCAGCGCGCCCGGTCCGCGCGCCAGCAGGTCGATGCGCGGCGCCACCACGTTGTACTTGCGCTCGACCGCGATGTCGCCGAGCAGGATCGGCCGGCGCGGCGTGCCGACCCGCTCGGCGTAGCCGCGCGCGCCGACGCGCAGGTGGGCGCTGGCCGCCCGGTACACCGTGGTCAGCTCGGCGTCGACCGGACCGCGGCCGTGCGCGGTCAGGTGTTGTTGCAGGCGATCGACCAGGATCTTGAGGCTGACCTGGTCGTCACTGTCCACCAGCGACGGCAAGGCGTCGCGCGCGACGATCAGCATCGCGCGCTGCCAGCTCAGCGATCGCTCGCGGTGCCGCGTGCGATAGAGGCGGTCGGCGTCGGGCGATTCGATGAAGCCGGGCATGGGCGAGCGCTTGTCGGTGGCCGCGAGGGAGCCCTTGATAGTGCCCTTCCCGCCCCGGTCTTTGCTCACCTTTCGCTCATCTCTGCCGTCCCTTGTTTGCCTTGCGTCGGCCAGCGGCGCCGGCGCACCCGTGCGGGTCTTGTCGTTGGCCAGCGCCTCGGCATCGTCATCGTCGCCCTCGCCGGCCAGCATCGCGAACGTTCGCCCGAACTGCACGCGATCGCCGGCGCGCGCCGCGGCCACCGACGCGCGAGCCAGATGGTGCAGGCGCCGGTTCTCGTCGGGATCGTTCTGCCTCAGCCACAGAAATGCCTCGACCGCGGACGCGTGCGCGTTGCCCGCCTCGGCCATCGTAGCGAACCGTTCGACGCGCGCGACCCGCTCCGAGGGGTCGCCCAGCGCCTCCAGGACTTCGATGCTCTCGTCGGTGACCGGCGCGCCGACCAGCAGCCGCATCGCGAAGTCGTCGATCGCGGCCAGCGCCGTATGCCCATCGATGACGGCGCGGCGGTGTCGGCCCAGCGCCGCGCGTGCTTCGGCCAGCGCCTCGGCGCGGCGTCCTGCCTTCACGTGCGCCTCGACCTGCCTGAACGCCAGGTAGCGCCCCAGGGCGTCGTCACCGTGGGGCGGCGGACCGATCGCGGCGACCGCTTCGTCGGCCCGGCCGGCGGCGCGCAGCTGCTCGGCAAGCCGGAACGCCAGCACGCGGCGCACGTCGTGCGGCAGGTCCGCGGCCAGCGCCGCTTGCAGCTGGGGAATCGCCGAGCCCCGGTGCTGGGCGTCCGCGCTGGCGTCGGCATCGGCGGCGATCGCGCGCGCCAGCAGCAGCTGATCGTGCTCTTCGGGCGTGAAGGGGTTCTCGAGTCCGATGATCGCGGCGGTCAACCGGCCGAGCGGCTGCATCGCCGCGCGCGCGTTGCCGGCGGCGATCAACAGGGTCGCCTGCTCGAACAGCAGCGCCGGCAGCGCGGGGTGTCCGTCGGGGAGCACGTCGGTGAGCTCGGTGACCATCATCAGCTCGGGTGCGTTGACGCCGCTACCCCCCACTTCGGGCGCGGCCGGAGCGTCGGCACCGCGGCAGAGATCAGAGACCACGCGCTCGGCCGGCGCCTCGTCGGGCCAGCGCTCCGTCTCCATCGGCCAGACCTCTGCTCCCGCGGGCGGCGGGCTCACGGCCAGGACGCGACCGGCGGGACGCAACGGAGGAGGCGGCGGAGGCGGCGCCGGTTTGTCGCCGCCTCGGGTCTTCCGGGTCGGAGCGGCCTCTAGCGGCTCGGGCGCCAGCGCCGTCGCATTGGCCGGCGATGGTAGCCGCAGCCGCTCGATCTGCACGATCCGCCGCAGCTGATCCCAGGGATCGGTCAGCTTGCGGCTCGCGCGCGGCGATGCGCGCAGGGGCTCGCAGCGGAGCAAGGCCACGAGCTCGGACCAGTAATCGAGCGCGGGATCGTTGCGGCGGACCTCGCGATCGGCGACCTCGAGCAGCGCGCGCTGAGCGTGGCCCAGGCGGCGCGCCCAGATCGCGGCCGCACCCTCGTCGAGCCATTCGGCGCGCGGCCGCGGCGCGGGGACCGGCGCGGGATTCGCGGTGCTGGCGGCGCCTGCTCTCACCGCTCTCGCGCCCACCGCGCCGCAGCCGGCGAGCGCCAGGGCGAGACATCCGCAGAGCGATGGAGCCTTGAACGTCAAACGCGTGGACGGAGCCGGGCTCCGCCCGGACGAGTCCGTCGCGGGAGGGTTTGGGAACCCTTTCAGGGTTCCCATGTTAAAAGAAGCCCCCGGTCACGAGCGACGGCAGGAAGCCGAGGACGGAGACCGTTCCGGTCACGCGCTGCTCGATCTCGAACGTCAGGCCGCCGTCGAGACGGAAGAACCAGCGCGGCGTCGCGTGCACCAGCAGGCCGATGCCCGCGAGCGCCGACGGTCCGAAGCTGCCGTCGTGGACGTGCATCCCCGCCTGCAAGAACGCTTGCGGTTGGAAATGGATCGCGTGGTTGAGCCCGCCAATCATCATCTTGCCGTACCCCATCGAGTAGCGGCCGCCGGCGAGGACCAGCCAGGTCGGCGCGCGGCTGTCGGGGATGACGCCGACCATCTGCTCCACCTGAAGGCCCGCCTGATTGAGGCGACTGAAGTAGTGCGAGACCTGCAACTCGAGCCCCAGTGACTCCCACAGGAAATAGGTCGCGCCGACGCGGACGCCGGGGCTCACGTAGAAGTCGCGCCGCTCCAGGTAGTCGACGCCCCCGAACAGTTGCAGCGTGCCGGCGTTGCGCGCGAAGCGGTTCTGCACGCGGATCTCGGCCGTCGGGCGGGGCGCGGGCTCGCGCAGGCCGCTCGCCTCGAAGGTCGGCGCCGGCGCTGGTGTCGTCGATTCGTTCACAGCGACCGCGACGGCCGCGGCCGCGGGCGCCGTCGCCGGATCGGCGGGCGCCGTTCCGGCGAGCGCGGGCGCAGCCTGGAGGCAGCCGGCGACGATCAACGCGGCGCCGGTGCGCGCCACCGGCGCGCGACCGGGTCTCCGTGGCGTCAGCCGTCGCGTCACTGTCCGCCTCCTGCCACCGGCCCCAGACAATAGGGGCTCCCGGCCCAGCCAGACGTGACCGGGTTGCCGGCCTGGGTGGTGAAGCCGTGGTCGCAGTAGCGCGCGCAAACCTCGTACTGGATGTGCGCCTGATGGGCCATGAACCCGAAGTTCGACACCGCCCAGACCTGCGGCACCTGCAGGAGGTAGGCGGGCGGATCGGTCGCGTTGACCGGGTACTCGGTCGCCGCGGGCAGGTAGACCACATTCCCATCAGCGTCGTGCGCCACCATCTGCAGCCCGGAGTTCTGGAGCGGCGTGATCGAAACGGTGCACAGCCGCACCAGCCCGCCGTCGAACTGCTGAGCCTGGTCGCCATTCAGCAGCGGCACGGGCTGCGTCGGGTCCTGAACCTCGGAGATGAGCGGCAACTGCTGCGACGCGAAGGTCTTCAGGTCTTGAACGAAGCCGGGATCGTCCGCCGACGTCCAGACCGTGTCCGGGACGGTCCACCCGCCGAATGATTGCGCCATCTCGGGTGGTCCCCACGGCCAGAGGATCGCCTGAAAATCTTGGTTCGGCGGCGGCGTCACCAGCGTCTCGCTGAAATTGGTGAGCGACTGCGTGAGCGTGTCCGGCAGCGCCGCGCGCAGGTTATTGAAGTAGAGCAGGAAGTAGCGCTGGTGCTGCTCGACCCATGAAGCCGCGTCGAGCTTCACCTGTTGGGCGAGACCTGCAGCGTCCAGCGCACGGAGCTCCGATTGCCTGCAGGGGATGCCCGGCATGTGGGTCTCGGGATCGATCCCCGCCGACAGATCGATCACCGGCAGCGCCCGCAGCGCCGAGTAGGGCATGAGCGTATCGTTGACGGCGGACTGAATGGTCTGGATCGCGGCCTGGCACCGATCGGCGACCGGGATGCTGAGGTCGAGGACGATCTGATAAGTGAACGGCGTCATCTGGGTCGGGACCGTGTAGGTCATGTCGTCGTCGAAGACATCGGGAACCGTGTCGAGGGCAATCTGGTCGTCCGAGCCGACGCCGCTGGCCGGCACGGCGCGCACGCCCGCGCAGTAACGTCCGGTGTCGGACAGCGGCGTGGGTCCGGGCCAGGGCTGGTTGAGCCCGTCGACGGGCTGGAACTGCGCCTCCGGCGGGTAGAAGCCGGAGACGCAGACCCCGCGCCGATCCCAGACCGACCGCTGCAGCACGCGCGGAAAGACGAACGTGCCGTCACCGCCGATGACGTCGTCGATCGCGACGGTCAGCAGCCGGTTGCCGCGCTGGAAGGACGACTGGAGCGAGAGCGTCTGGGTATAGATCTCCAACGTTGGCGTATCGCCCGGAGAGACGTCGTAGGTCGGGTTCCGCGAACGGACCGGCGTGCTTGCGTCGTCGGGCAGCTGATACCGCCCGGGCAGCACCATCTGCGCGCACAGGCCGCCCCCCTTCCCGCAAGGCGCGACGCCGCCAGGATAGAGCGAGGCCGCGAAATCGAGGCTGCTCCAGCTCCCATGACCGCCGGCAAGCTCGAAGCCGACCGACGGGTCGACCCCCGTCGCGCTCATGCGCCAGCGGATCGCGGTGAGGTCCTCTTGCTGGCTGTAGATGACCTCGATCTTGCGGGGCGCAAATGGAGCGGGAACGAAGGTCACATTCCCACAAGCGCTCGCGATGAAGATAGTTCCCAACCAGAACCTCAGAATCTTGAGAAAGGCGCGACTCGCGCCAACGTGGTTGCCACCACGGTTGTCACCACGCGCGGGGCTCGGTGGAGGCGATGGACGGTTCGCAAGGCTTTGACTGGAGCCGGGCATGAGTCTCTCAACAGCGCGGCAAGCGCGCACAAACGAGGGTCCATGCACCGCTGGTTGTCCTCACGTCGTCGACTGAGCAAGAACCGTGCGCAGCACCCATCGTCCAAACCTGTCTGGCCCGCCCCATGCAGCCATCAGCACCGCGCCGATGGCCAACACTGTCATAATCAACGAACTGAACTGGTTTTGTTGTCAAGAGACAAGCGATAAAGGTGGGAGGGGTTCATCGCATGGCGTCTGAATTTCACCGGTGGGGTTCGCGCTTGCTGGCGCTGATCGGGACAATGCTCGTGGCCGGAGCGGTGTTCGGATCCGCCGCGATCGTGGCACAAATGTCAGGGTGCTGCGGGGGCGCCCCGACCCACGGGTGCAAGTTCATCGAGACCCCGAAGGACGCTGCGATGGACATGTCGTTCGATGGCCCGATGTCGTGCGGCCCCCAGGAGTCGTGCCAGCCGGGGGTCACCACCTGCTGTCTCGAGGCCGACTCAGAGCCGCCGATCCGCTGCATCGGGGTCGGTGAAGTTTGCAAGGGGCCGTCGGGGAACTGCCTGGGAAACTCGGATTGTCCCACGGGGGCGGGGTTGCTTTGCTGCGGCTCTCTCACAACGATGAGCGTTCAATGCCAGGCGAGCTGCTCGGGCGATCCCAAGAGCGACAACACGGTGCGGGTGTGCAAATCCAACGACGAGTGCCCGCCCAACCTGCCCGTCTGCGGCGGCGTGACCATCAACGGCCTCTTGCTCTACATCTGCGGAACGAGCTGAGCCGCGGCCGCCGCGTTGCCGGACATTTGTCAGGCGCGCGGTCAGGCGCGCGGTCAGGCGCGCGGAACCGCGTCCCGCCAGCGCGCCAGCAGCTCGTCCCGAGCGGGGGCGTTCATCGTCGGGTTGAAGATCTGCATGCGCGCGGTGTCGGCGTTGCGATCCTTCGGGTGAAGGCCAATGCCCCGGGCCGCCAGCTTGGCGGCGCCGAGAGCGGTCGACTCCACCATCTCGGGCCGGAAGATCTGCGTGCCCAGCAGATCGGCCTGAATCTGCATGAGCAAGTTGTTGGCGGCCGCGCCGCCGTCGACGCGCAGCGCATTGATGGCCCGCCCGGCGTCGACTTGCATGGCGGTGACCAGATCGACGTTCTGGAGCGCGATCGCCTCCAGCGCCGCGCGCGCGATGTGGCCGCGGGTCGTACCTCGCGTGATGCCCGTGATCAGGCCGCGCGCCTGCGGTCGCCAGTGCGGCGCGCCCAGCCCGGACAGCGCCGGCACGATGGTGACGCCGCCCGAATCGGGGACGGAACGCGCGAGCGCCTCGATCTCGGGCGCCTGTTGAATGATGCCGAGCCCATCGCGCAGCCACTGCACCAGCGCGCCGGCGATGAACGCGCTGCCCTCGAGCGCGTAGGCGGTGTCGCCCGCCTCGTTGTCGCCGCTGGCGTCACTGGAGCGAGCCAGGGTCCAGCCCACCGTGCCCAGCAGCCCGTTGCGCGACAGGATCGGGCTTCTACCGACGTTCATCAGGATGAACGCGCCGGTTCCGTAAGTGCACTTCGCATCACCGGCGTCGACGCAATCCTGGCCGAACAGCGCGGCCTGCTGGTCGCCGGCGACGCCCGAGATCGGCAGGCCGTCGGGCAGCCCCGGCACGCCGCGGGTCACCGCGATCAACCCCGACGAGGCGTGCACCTCGGGTAGCAGCGCGCGCGGCACGTCGAACAGGGCGCAGAGCTCATCGCTCCACTGCCGCGTGTCCAGGTCCAATAGCAGCGTGCGCGAGGCGTTCGAGACGTCGGTCGCGTGAACGCGCCCGCCCGAGAGCCGCCAGATCAGGAAGGTGTCGACGGTGCCGAACGCGAGGGCGCCGGACTCCGCGCGCGGCCGCACGCCCGCGACGTTGTCGAGCAGCCACCCGATCTTCGTCGCGGAGAAATAGGGGTCGAGCACCAGACCGGTGCGCGCGCGCACCAGCGCCTCGTGCCCCGCGCGCTTGAGCGCGGCGCAAGCGTCGGCCGTGCGGCGGTCCTGCCAGACGATGGCGTTCGCCACCGGGCGGCCGGTCTCGCGGTCCCACAGCAATGTGGTCTCGCGCTGGTTGGTGATGCCGATGGCGCGCACCTGGGCGACGTTGATGCGCGCGAGCGCGTCGCCGAGCGCGCCGGTCACGGTGGCCCAGATCGCCTCGGGGTCGTGCTCGACCTCGCCGGGGCGCGGGTAGATCTGCGCCAGCTCGCGATAAGCGCGCGAGCGGACGGTCAGGTGCTCGTCGACGATCAGCACGGTGGTGCCGGTCGTTCCCTGATCGATGGCGATGACGAGGTCGTTCACGGCCGCGGGAGTTTACCAGCATCGGCCACGGCCATGCCGGCGAGCTGCCGGGCGAAGAAACCGGCCACGGCGTTGGACACCGCCCCGCGCTCCACGTCGAGCGTCACGACGTGAAAGGATCGCTCGAGCCACAGCCGCTCGATGACGTCCGACCCGAGGCTACCGGTCAGCTCGAGCGAGTCCTCCATCGGCACGGTGTGGTCGCGCCGGCCGTGGATCACCAGCGTCGGAGTGCGCACGCTGGGCAGGTCGGCGCGCACCTGATTCATGAGATCGAACAGGCTGGTGACCGCGGAGATCGGGAACGCGGGCAGCGACGGGTTCGCCTCGCGCATGTCGGGATCGGAGATGTCCGAACCCTTGAGCTTGGGGATGCACATGAAGGGGTACGACCGGAAGTCGACCGGGAGCATCGACAGGGCGCGCACGCTGCGCATCTGGAACGGCCGCAGGCGCAGCGGTGCGGCCATGATCACCTGCGCGGCGACGCGCTCGGGAAACTGGCGCGCCAGGCGCAAGGCCAGCAGGCCGCCCATCGAAAAGCCGACGACACCGATCGGGCGGCCGCCGACGCGGCGTCGCAGGTCTTCCATCGCGGCCTCCGCCGAGGCGAACCAGTCGGTCCAGTGAGTGGCGGCCAGCTCGCGCAGCGACCCGCCGTGGCCGGCCAGTCGTGGCACCTCCACGGAGTAGCCGGCGGCGCCCAGCGCCTCGGCGAGCGGGCGCACCTCGAACGGCGTTCCGGTCAGCCCGTGCAGGCACAGCACGCCGCGCGCGTCGCCTGCGATCGAGATGGGCGACTTGTTGCCCGTACCGGGTTGGAAAAGGAACATGAAAAAGAAACGGGGCCGATTCTATCTCGGCCCCGCTTCTTTGACGCCTGATAAGCCGGAGCCGAAAGGGGTTTCTCGGTTTCAACGCTACGGGCAGCCGGCCTGCGTGACACCCGCGATGCACTGGGCGCACGACACCGCGGTGCTGAGCCCGCTCGGTAGCTGCGCGCCACCGCGGTTGACGTTGAGGATCAGCGTGTTGCCCGGGCACTTCTGGGCGTCGGTGTCGAGCGACCAGCAGGGCGCGGTGTTTCCGTTGCTGGCGCAGGACGGCACCGCGCTCGTGAACGTCTTGCCGTTCATGACGTACTGGTCGGTGACCTGGCACTCCGGCTGGAGGCCGGGCGTGTTGGTGTCGGTGTCGACCAGGTTATTGGTGAGGCACTGCGGGCCCAGCAGTTTGCCGAGCTCGGTGGCGATTTGCCCGAGCGCGGGCGCAAACGAGTCGGCGCAGATGGTCTCGAGCAAGCCGTGGCCGCCGAACGCCAGCACCCACTGCTGGATGCGGACCGACGGATCGGCGTACTCACCCGAGTTCTCCACGCAGGAGTGCACGACGTTCGGGTGCATCTCGGTGTCGTTCCCCTGCTGGATCATCTCCACGCTGTACGGCGTGGCCGGGCCGGTGATGGCCGCGACGAAGATCTGGTTCGGGTCGGTCTTGAGGCTCTTCAGGAACGCGATCTCGTCCGACACGTAGGTCAGCTTGCCCGACGGCGTGTCGTTCGAGACGCAGCCCTGCAGGTTCATCGCCGGACCGCGCGCCGGCGGCTGCAGCGTGCCGTTGATGTTGCAGAGGTGTCCGAACTCGTTGCAGCGCCACGACCACAGCGGCCCCAGCGTCGACGCCATCGTCGTCTGCGTCGGATCGACCATGTCCGAGTCGTCCGGCACCGAGCAGTCGTCCTCGTTGGTGATCAGGATGACCGCCAGGAACGCCTCGGGGCGGAGGAACCCCAGGTTCGTGTCCGGCGTGTTCACCGGGTCCAGCGCCCAGCGCACCGACTTGAGCTGTCCCTCGAATCCACACCCCTGGTCGCCGAGCGCGGCGATGCAGGTGAACGCCGTGGAGATGTCCCCGTTGTAGTTGGTGACGCCCTGGTTCATCGATGCGCTCAGGTACGTATCGGTCGGGTTCTTGAACGGCGACGCCGTGCAGGTGCCGCGCGGCGTGTTCTGGAACTGACCGCGATCGCCGCCGAACGAGCAGTGGTACGCCGGTAGGTCGAACTTGCCGGGGCCGGTGTCCGAGGAGACGACGGCTACGTGGATGTCCGGCAGCGCCATGCCGGTGCCATCGGCCGAGGGCAGCATCTTGAGCGCGTTCATGAACACCGGAAACTGCAGGAGCAGCTTGGCCTGCAGCGGCAGCATCGACTGTGAGTTGTCGACCATGAACAGGATGTCGATCTCGCGGTT
>CAZNCQ010000189.1:0-13939 GCA_964571275.1 uncultured Myxococcales bacterium | reverse complement strand
CGTCGACGACGTTGGGGTGCGAGATCTTCGAGGCGGCGCGCGCCTCGCGCTTGAGCCGCTCGACGAGGTCCGGCGTCTGGCTGTACGCCGGGTGCAAGATCTTCAGCGCGACACGCTTGCCGATCTCGATGTGCTCCGCTTCGTAGACGCGGCCCATGCCGCCCTCGCCGCACAGGCGGCGGATGCGGTAGCGCCCGCCGACCAGCGTGCCAATCACGGACACGCTCTGTGCTTCCGTGTCGGTGCTCAGCGACAGGCTCTCGCTGCGCGGCTGCGAGTCGGAGGACTTGGCCAGGGCTGCTGCGCCCGCGCCCTTGTCGGCGGGCGGCGGGCGGCGCACCATCCCCGCAACGACCGTCCCCTTCTCGCGCCGATCCTCGATGGAGTCGCCGGGGCGATCCTTGTCCTTTTCCTTCTCGGCGGGCTTCGCGGCGGCCGGCAGCGGCGGGGGCGGAGGCGCGGCGCGCGCGGGCGGCGGCGGTGGCGCGGGCGGCGATGCCTTGACCACGCGGGGCGAAATCGGCTCGGTCGCGTTCAGTGAGCGGCGTGCGCTTTCGATGATCGATTCGCGCTCGCGGCGTTCGGTCTCGATCTCGTCGCCGTAGAGATCGGTCAAGAACTTCGCGACGCGCACGCCGTCGGTGGCCGGCGAGGTCTGTGCCAGGAACGTCGCCAGATCCCGCCGCAGCTCCTCGCAGGTCTGGTAGCGCTCAGCGAGATCCGGCGCCAGCGCTTTGCACGCGATCCGATCCAGCTCCACCGGCACGCGCGTCGCGCGCTTCGACGGCGGCACGATCTCCGGGTGGCGCACGCGCTGGAGCAGCTCCTCGGCGGTGGGCGCGTCGTTGGGCGCCGCCGCGCCGTTCTTGTTCGACGGAAAGAGCTGCCGCCCGGTCAACAGCTCCCACAGGATGATCCCCGCGGCGTAGAGATCGGTGCGCCCGTCGAGCGGCTCGCCGCGCGCCTGCTCCGGAGACATGTAGCTGACCTTGCCGTAGATGATGCCGGGCGCGGTCTTCTCCATCTTCAGCGTCGACGACGCGAGGCCGAAGTCGGTGACCTTGACCTCGCCGCTGTACGAGAGCAGCACGTTGGGCGGCGAGACGTCGCGGTGAACCAGCTTGAGGCTGCCGAACGAATGCGCGTAGTGAAGGCCGCGCGCCAGCTCCTTGACGATATGGACCGCGACGTCGATCGGGAACGCGATCCCCTTCTTCGCGCAGCGGTTCCAGGTCGCGCGCAGATCGCGCCCCTCGACGAAATCCATCGCGAGATAGATCTCGCCGTCGGCTTGCCCCGAATCGAACACCGGCACCAGGTTGCCGTGCGAGAGGCGCACGACGACCTTGGCCTCGTCGCGGAAGCGCTGCAGATACTCCTTGTCCGCCAGATGCGGCAGGACCGTCTTGATCACGCACAGCTTGGCGGTTTCTTCCGCGCCGGAGAGCGCCAGATAAAGCGCGCCCATGCCCCCTCGAGCCAGCGGCTTGAGCAGCAGGTACGAACCGAATCGGCGTGGGAAATCGCTCATGTCCTAGACCGCGTCCAGCGACGCGTTCGGCAAAACAAGCGCCAAGATTTTATCAGGTTACACAGTGTCAGACAGTTGATAGAGTCCGGGCGCGGCGCCCAAAGGGACCATGTCCGGGGAACAACTTCTGGTCATCGACGATAGTCCGACGGTGCTAAAGGTCGTCGAAGGTGCGCTAGCCCGTTCAGGGTACCGGGTGGCCGTCGCGGCGGGCGGCCAGGCCGGCTTGTCGCTGGCGCGCGAGCTGTCGCCGCCCCCGGTGCTGGTGCTCCTGGACGGCGACTTGTCGGATGTTGACTCAGGTCTAGACGGGGTCGGTTGCTGCCGCGCCCTGGCCGCGATCGACCGCCTGGCGGGCGTGCCAATCGTCTTGATGGTGACCAAGGGCGACGATGCGGAGGATCGCCTGGCGCACGCGCCCAACGTCGTCGACTACATCACCAAACCGTTCTCGCCCGAGGCTGTTGCCGCCGTGGTCACGCACCTGGTGGAGACACGACGACTGGGGAGCAGCGCCGCGGCGCCTGCGCCGTCCTCGGCGGCGACGCTGGGACGCGCGCTGGCGCGCTCGATCGACGAGCGGCCGGCCGCGCCCATGACGCCACCGGCCGAAGAGCCACCGCCCTACGAGGAGATGCGCGCCGAGGCGGCGCGGCGGATCGAGGCCTATCGGCAAGAGAGCGACAAGTGGGACCTGACGGAGCTCGTCCGCGGCGCCTTCGACGACGCCACGCTGGAAAAGATGGTCTCGTCGTTCCTCGCGCGCCGGCGGCGCAATACGCGATCGGGAGCCGAGAGCGACGCGCTGGCCGGCGATCTGTCGGCGATCAACGTCAGCGAGGTGCTGTCGTGGTTGCAGGACAAGGCGCAGACCGGCCGCCTGCAAATCCTCGAAGGTGACGCCCACGTCGAGATCTACGTCAGGCGCGGCAAGATCGACTTCGCGGCGGCGGCCGGCATCGGCGAGGATCTGCTCCTGGGACGATTCGCCGTCGAGGCGGGAGCGCTCTCGCCCGACGTGCTGACCGCGGTGCTCGACGAGCGCGCGCGCGCCACGACCAAGCCGGGCCTCTTCGGCGTCGACCTGGTGGCGCGCGGCCTCATCAGCGAGGGGCAGCTCAAACAGGCGATGGCGCGCCAGATCTCGGAGGTGATCTACGTGACGCTGCGCTGGGCGCGGGGCCAGTTCGCGTTCCGCGCGCTGCCCGCCGAGTCGTTCCCGGCGCTGGCGCGCGACGCGGCGCTGGGGATCTCCGTCGACAGCCTGCTGCTCGAGGGCTTCCGGCGTGTCGACGAATGGCGGGTGATCGAGCGCGAGATCGGCGACTTCGATCTGGTGTTCGTGCCCAACGAGAACCGCATCGCCGAGGTGGCGCGCGGCCAGCTCACGCGCGACGAGATCGCCGTGCTGGAGTTCGTGAACGGCAAGACGCCGGTCAAGGACATCATCCGAACGTTGCGCCTCGGCTCGTTCGACGTCTCTAAGATCCTGTTCCGCCTGCTGCGCGCGAAGCTGATCCGCCGGCGCGTCGCACCGACGGTGGCGTAGGCTCGCGCGCGCCTCAGCGCGCGCTTACAGCGTTCCCCACACGCGCAGCGCGGTGTCGACCACGA
Organism: uncultured Myxococcales bacterium; assembly: GCA_964571275.1. GTDB lineage: Bacteria > Myxococcota_A > Polyangia > Fen-1088 > Fen-1088 > DASRQZ01. The sequence continues at coordinate 10,794 of CAZNCQ010000189.1, read as the reverse complement.
GCCGCAACTTCGCCGCTTGCACGTCTGGCGTGATGTCGTTGCCGTGCACGGTGCTCGAGAATCCGCACTGGGGCGACAGCGCGAGCTGATCGAGGGGCACGTACCGCGCGGCCTCGTCGATGCGGCGCGCGAGCTCGTCGGCGCTTTCGAGCGCGCCCACCTTGGAGCTGACCAGGCCGAGCACGACGCGCTTGCCGCGCGGCACGAAGCGCAGGGGCGCGAAGTCGCCCGACCGCTCGTCGTCGTATTCCAGGAAGTAACCGTCGACCGCCAGCTCGTTGAAGAGCACCTCCGCAACCGGCTCGTAGCCGCCCTCGGCGACCCAGGCGCTCTTGAAGTTGCCGCGGCAGAGGTGCACGCAGATCGTCAGGCCCTGCGGCTTGTCCGCGATCGCCGCGTTGATGAAGCGCGCGTAGCGGCGCGGCAGCTCGTCGGGATCGTCGCCGCGCGCGCGCACCCCGCGGCGCATCTCCGGATCGCACAGATACGCCAGGTTGGTGTCGTCGAGCTGCAGGTAGCGGCAGCCCGCCGCCGCCAGCGAGCGAATCTCGGCGCGGTAGGCGGCGGCGACATCGTCGAAGAAGCGATCGAGCTCCGGATACGCCTCGGCGCTGATCGCCGCGCGCCCGCCGCGAAAATGCAGCATCGTCGGCGACGGGATCGAGACCTTGGGCGTCCTGGTCGTGACGCTGGCGAGGAACGCGAAGTCGTCGCGCTGGATCGGCCGCACGTGCGCGACCCGGCCGGTCACGCTCATGACCGGCGGCGCGAAGTCGACGTCGCCGGAGCGGTTGTGAAACTTGACGGTGACCGCGCCCGTGGCGACGACGCCCGCGAGCTGCTCGAGGAAGTCGACGTGGAAGAACGTGCGGCGGAATTCTCCGTCGGTGATGCCGAGCATCCCGGCGTCCTCCTGCATCTTCACCACGGCCCGAATCGCCTGGTCCTCGACGGCGCGGAGCGCGGCGCGATCGATCTCGCCGGCGCCGAAGCGTTCACGCGCGGCGAGCAATTCGGGCGGCCGGAGAAAACTGCCGACATGGTCGGCGCGAAACGGTGGGGTCGGCGATTGGTTGGTCATGGCGACGGCCACCTCCCGAGACGAAAGCATAGTACATGCGCGTTCGAAGAACCCGCGGCGCGTGCGCCGGAGCCGGCGTCACCAGGGCAGATGGTAGATGCTGGCGGACACGCGGCAGTCGGTGGCGTTGGGCGTGTACTGCCACGCCCGCGGAGGCCCGACGTTGTCGACGTCGCAGCCCACCGCGAACAGCCAGCGCTGGCCAACGGCGAACGTCGCGCCGCCACCGGCGCGCGTCGCCCACGATTCGTCGCCGGGCGCGCCGATCGGTCGATACGGATTGCCGAACGCGAACAGGCGGAAGCGCTCGACCACTTGCCATTCGATCTGCTCCGTCCAGTAGAAGCGCGTCTGATTGGTTTGCGCGACGCCAGACGACGCCGGGTCCGCGGGGTGATCCCACCCGACCAGAAGCTGACCGCTGCCGACCAGCGCCAGCCGATGAAACCAGGTGCGCCGGCCGGTGAACCAGATCGACGTGGCGTACTCGGCGGGTCCGCTCGCCTTCGTGAGCACGCCGGAGATCCCCGCGGCCAGCGCCAACCCATCGCGGTGCCGGATCCCGAACGCCAGCCCCAGGTGCGATTGATCCAGCGCCGAGCTGCCGGCGCAGGCGCGCGTGCCGCGATCCCAGCAGACGGCCCACGGCAAGCCGGCGTCGAGCTCGACGCGATCGTGCAGCGCAAATGCCGCGGTCGGTCCGAAGTACGTTCGCTCGAACGTGGCGGGGCTCCAGACGCCGAGACTGCTCAGCGACACCGACGCCATGCCGCGCGCCAGCGTCAGCGGGCGCTCGACGACGGCCACCGGCCAGGCATCGGGCAACGGCACGACCGCGCCGGGCCTGGCCTCGTCGATCGGCGTGCCGGCGGGATCCGCGCGCACGCTCGCGGAGGCGACGGCGCCAAGGGCGAACGCCAGCGCGACCGAGCCCGCGCGCGTCACTCGCTACCAGTTTCGCGCGCGAGGAAGCGCTCGTTGACCCAACCGCGCAGCTTCCCGCACTCGACCTCGCGCCAGATCGACGGCCCCACGCGCCGTCGATTCGATGTTCCGCGGACGCCGGTGGCGTCAGGCGGTAGCCCGCCCAGCACCGCGGCCGCCTTGTCGGGCGCCTCGCGCACGTTGAGCACGTCGTCGGCGGCCACGCCCTGCACGCTCAGGCGCTCACCATGAGCGGTACCGCCTTCACAGCGGCTGCCCGTGGGTTTGTCGTCGGCCGCCGGCGCGGGCTCGGCGGGCGCCGGCGGCGGGGCGGGAGCCGCGGCGGCCAGGTGGCGAGAGCCGCGCCTGGGCGGCATTGGCACCGGGACACTGCTCTCGACGGTCAGCTCACGCGCCGGCGCGGCCGGCGGTGGCGGAGGCGGTGGCTCCGCAGGCGCCGGCGGCATGATCACGTTGGCCGTCGGCGCGGGCGGCGCCGGCGGCGCGGCCGGCGCTTCCTCGTCACCCGCGCCCGGCTGGGCGGTGTTGTGCTGCCGCGCATGCCGCACGCGGTGCGAAGTCTCCTTGTGACAACCCAGACACGCGAGGAGGACCATCAGCGCCCAGCGCCCCGCCCCCACCGCGATCGATGACCGACCGATGTTTGCCGATGACATGACCCGCCGGGCAGGATACCGCAGGTGCGGGCGGGCGGCGCACCCCAGATGTAATGGTTGAGCCAGGTCGGCCCGGCGCTCCCCTTCTGCTAGATTCGGCCGCGTGAGTGCCCCGAAGTCTCCCGGCCCGCTCGACGCCGAGCTGGCCGACGCAGCGTTCATCTGTGATCTCGCACGAGTCCGCGATTTACTCGCGCGCGGCGCCGACGTCGACGCCCGCAACGACGAGGGACGGCCGCCCCTGGTCTCGGCGGTGCTTGGCGGCAGCCTGCCGCTGCTGGACCTGCTGCTGGCGCACGGCGCCGACGTCGACGCCCGCGACCCACACGGCTGGACGCCGCTCCACTTCGCGGCGCAGGAGGTGTTGCCCGAGATGACGGTACGGCTGCTCGCAGGCGGCGCCGACGTCAACGCCCAGGACGAAGAGGGGAACACGCCGCTCGCGCGCGCGATCTTCTTCGCGCGCGGCCGTCACGCGATCATCGATCTCCTGCGCAAGCACGGCGCCAAGGACGACGTGCCCAATCTCGCAGGCGAGACGCCGCGCGCGCTGGCGGGGCGCATCGGCGATCCGACCTTCACCAGGAATTGACCGGCGGAGGACGGCGGCCGCTCCGCCGCCTCCGTGTCGGCGGCAGTCCTAGGAAGCTACCGCGGTCTCCGAGCTGGGACGAGTGAGCATGACCGCCCTCCCCTTCGCGCGGCTCGAGCGCGCGAAGTAGACCGCGCCGTAGACGCCCCAGACCGCGCATACCCCGAGCGCGATGTACGGCTCCTTGACGCTCATACCCGAGACCGTGAACGGACCGACCAGGTAGAAGAGCATGCAGAGCAGGTTCGCCACCAGGCCGAAGAGCGGCACGAACATGTGCTTGAACCCGCTGAACGAGTGGTGCTCGCGGAAGGCGACGATCGCGATGATGCAGGTGAGCATGTAGAGCAAGAACGTCCCGAAGTTGCTGATCAGCGTGACCACGACCAGCGTGTTGGGGAGCTTGGCGTAGGTCGCGGGGCTGAAGATCCCGAAGCTGTACCAGATGTTGTTGTACTTCGGGTCGAGCGGCGACGGCGTGGTGCCGCCCAGGTAGACCGAGACGGTGATCATGCCAACGATCGCCGAGATCACCGCGAGCGCCCAGATCGAGCGGTGCGGCGTCAGGTTCGACCCGTGCAGCATGCCGAAGTGCTCGGGCACCTCGGCGTCCTTGCCCATGGCATAGGTGACGCGCGCGCCGGTGTTCAGGCACGCGAGCGTCGTGCCGATCAGCGCCAGGAACACCGTGAAGGCCTCGACCAGCATGAACGCGCGGCCGGCCGAATAGCTGCCGAAGAGCCAGGTTCCGACCATCACCATCATGTCGCCGATGGGCGCGCCGGAACCGGCGGCGCTGGCCAGGTTGTAACCGGGATTGAGGTAGTAGTTGGCCGCGAAGTACTCGAACAGGTAACAGATGACGCCCTGGATCGCGAGCGAGAGCAACACCGCCCGCGGGATGTCGCGCTTGGCGTTCTTCGCCTCCTCGCCCATCGACGTCACCGATTCGAAGCCGACCAGGATCAGGATCGCGATGCAGGCCTGAATGAAGATGTAGAAGAAGTTGTGCGGCGCGGTGACCGACGCCGCGGTCGCGTGGAACTTGAAGTGCGGCGTCAGGTCCTTGGGATGGTCGGCGTCGACCGCCTCCATAGTCACCGCCTGGTCGGCAGCGTAGGAGAGCAGGAACGGCACCGGCTTGCCGTCCTTCATCTCGGGCACCGGGTTGCCGTCGGCGTCCATCTTGTTTTGCAGCACCGGCTGACCCGCGCCGTCCAGCTTGGGCTTGCCGTTCTCCATGACCGGCTCCTGCGCGACGACGAAATCGACCGGCGTGCCGTTGACCAGCTGCAGGCCGCGCGCCCCCTCGGGGTGATTCACACGATACGAGATGGCAATCACCGCGAACACCAGCAGCGCCGTGATCTGCACGATGTTGATCGCCATGTTGACGCGGGTGGTTCCGGTGACGCCACGGAACGCGATGTAGGCGACGCCGAGCGAGAACGCGACGCAGAACAAGATCATGAACAGCGGGCTGTTGAAGGTCCCGCTGAAGGTGTTGGGAAAGAATTGATTGAGCAGATAGCCGCTGATTATCGCGGTCACGCCCACCATGCACCCCGGGTAAACCCAGTAGTAAAGGTGGCTGGCCCAGCCGGTGATGAACTTGGCCAGGCGCGCGAATCGGTAGGCGTTGGTCTTGTTGAGGAACGCCTGCTCCGCGAAGAAATACGAGGATCCGGCGCCGGGATACAGCTTCGACAGCTCGGCGTAGCTGATCGCGGTCGCAAAGCAGAGCAATAGCGCGGCCACGATCCCGAACCACATCGCCGACCCGGCCATGGGCGCGCCGTAGAGCGACTGGATCTGGAAGGTCAGCCAGAGGAATGCGCCGGGGGCAATCAACGCCATTGCGTTGATTGTGAGGCCGGTCAAACCAAGGGTTGCGCGACTGGTTGCTTGGGGCGGGGCGGAACTGCTTTGGATATCAGCCATGAAATTGCTCCTCGAGTTTGCTCGTTGGATGGGGGCAATCTACGTGGCGGGTGGTTAACCAGCGGTTTCGCCCGGAATAAATCGCAGTAAATTCCTGTTTGATTTTCGCGGGTTTTACGCGCCCGGCGTTTCACATCGCAATGATTGCCGGGGATCGCTTGCAGACTGCACGACCCCGCGCGACAGAATGTCGGCGCGATCACACCGGCGCCGCGGGCAGCTCGAACCAGAAGAGCGCACCGCCGCCGGCGGCGCTGGTCACGCCGATCGAGCCCCCGTGAACGCGCACCACCTCGCTGGCGATGAAGAGCCCCAAGCCGGCGCCGCCCGCGGGCGAGCCCGGGACGCGGAAGAACCTCTTGAAGATCGAATGGCGGTGCTCGGACGGGATTCCGGGCCCGGTGTCCTCGACCTCGAAGCGAACGGCGTCGTCGGAGCGCCGCGCGCGCACGGTGACGGTGCCGCCCGCGGGCGTGTAAGCGAGCGCGTTGCCGATGAGGTTGGTGAACACCAGCCCGATGCGCTCGGGGTCGGCCAGGATGTCTCCCTGGCCTGGAAAGACCTCGGTCTCGAGCCGGATCCTCTTCTGCTCGGCCACGTCCTCGAACGGTTGCACCGCCTCCGCGACCACGGCGTCGACGGAGAGCGTGCGCGCGTGCAGATCGATTCGCCCCGATTGGATGCGCGATAGGTTCAGCAGATCGTCGACGATCTGCTGCAGCCGCTGGGTATCCTGCCGCGCGGCGAACAACAGATCGGCCTGTTTCGGGTTGATCGAGCCGACTTTCTCCTCGGCGCACAGGTGCACCGCCATCCGCAACGACGTCAGCGGCGTGCGGAACTCGTGCGCCACCGTGGCCACCAGGTCGTTCTTGAGCTCGTCGAAGCGCAGCAGGCGGGTGACGTCCTGCAGGACGATCGTGCAGCCGACGATGCCACCCTCGTCGGTCTTCATGGGCGCGGCGCGCGGCAGGAACGCCGCCTCGCCGCCGGCGGTGGCGACCCGGATCGCCTCGTCGAGGCTGGTCGACGCGGGCGGGCTCTTGCCCGAGAGCACATCGCTGCGCAGCCGCTCGACGGTCTCGCGCACGATCGGCTCGGCGCCGCCCAGCGGGTGCTCGCCGCCGAGCTCGACGCGCAGCATGCTCTCGGCCGTGCGGTTGATGCTGAGCAGCGTGCCGTCGGTCTCGAAGACGAAGACCGGGTCCGGCAAGCTGTCGATCGCGGCCTGCGCCTGCTGCTGCGCCTGCAAGAGATCGCCGAGCGAGCTGTTGCGGTAGCGCGCGAGCCTGTCTGCCATGGTGTTGAACTCGCTGGCGAGATCGCCCAGCTCATCCCGGGCCGCGATGCGGGCGCGCGCCTGCATGTCGCCCTCGCCCAGGCGCCGCGCCGCCTGCGTCAGCACCGAGAGCGGCCGCAGGATGCGCGCGGTGAGCGTCGCCGAGGCGATCAGCCCACAGGCGAAGGCGCTGACCGCGACCAGCATGATCAACGTGTCGAACAGGCGAGCGGCGCGCTGCGCGCGATCGCTCTTGTGCACCATGGCGTCCTCGTTCAGCGCCAGGATCGCGTCGGCCAGGTTGTTGACCCCCACGAACGCCGGCTGCAGGCGATCGAAGTAGACCGACTGCATGGCCGCCGGATCGGAGCCCGCAGCAAAGTCGCTCCACAGCGCGCGATACCGGTTCCAGGCCGCGCGCAGAGACACGGTCAGCTCCTTCTCGCCGACCTCGGTGATGTTGGCTTCCTGGGCCGCGATCTCGCGATCGAACGTCTGCTGATTTCGCGCCGCCTGTTGCAGGCCCACGTCGCGCCGGCCCAGCACGAGAAAGGCAGCCGCGCTGTCGAGGCGCTCGATCGACTCCTTCATCCGCTGGCCCGCGAGCACGCTGCGGTAGTTGTCCTTGAGGATCGACGACGAGCTACGTCCCAGCGCGGCGTTGGTCAGGTTCGCGACGATGCTGATGACCACCAGCGCGACCGCCAGCGGCGCCTGCGCCGCGATCAGCTTGCGCCCCAGGGTCACGTCTTCACCTCTGCGTCGAGCGAGACCAGGTGCACGTCGAAGCCCTCGGCGTCGCGGATGATGCGCATGGCGACCGACTGGCCCAGCATCTGGCGCCAGCGCGGCTCGCGCGTGCGCCCGAGCAGGATGTGGCCCACGCCGTGCGAGCGCGCGAAGTCGAGGAGCGCGACCGCTGCGTCTTCGGACTTGAGGCGCACGACCTCGGCGCCCAGCTCGCGCGCCTTCTCGACGTTGCCGAGGAGGAAGCGCTGGGCCTCCGAATCGATCAGGTGCGGCGCCTCGCGCGGCGTCTCGACGTAGACCACGAACCAATCGGTGTTGAGCCGGCCCGCCATGCGCGACCCCCGCCGCAGCAGGGCGGCGGCGCGCGCCGGAAACGACGACATGCAGACCATGACCCGCCCGAGCGCATGGCCGCTGTCGGCGGGCGAGCGTGCGTCGCGGCCGTGCCCGTTCCCGGAGCGCTCCAGGCTCTCCGCCACCTCGCGCAGCGCCAGCTCGCGCAGGGTCGCCAGCTTGCGGTCCTTGAAGAAGTGCTCGAGCGCCCACTCGACCTTGTCCGGGGCGTAGATCTTTCCCGCCTTGAGCCGCTCGAGCAGATCCTCGACCGCCAGGTCCAGGTTCACGACCTGATCGGCCTGCTTGAGGAAGCTGTCGGGGACCGTCTCGCGCACGTTCACCTCGGTCACCCTCTCGACCAGATCGTTGAGGCTCTCGAGGTGCTGGATGTTGAAGGCCCCGATGACGCTGATGCCTCCGTCGAGCAACTCGGTCACGTCCTGGTACCTCCGCCGGTTCTTGCTGCCCGGCACGTTGGTGTGCGCGATCTCGTCCACCACGACGATGTCGGGGCGGCGCGCGATCACGGCTTCCAGATCCATCTCCTCGACGACGACGCCGCGGTACTCGATGCGCCGGCGCGGCACGATCTCGAGCCCGTCGACCAGCCGCTCGGTCTCGACGCGCCCGTGGGTTTCGATGTAACCGAGGACCACGCCCACCCCGCGCTTGTGCAGCGCGTGCGCCTCCTCGAGCATGCGGTAGGTCTTGCCGACGCCGGCCGCGAACCCGATGTAGAGCTTGAGCCGTCCCCGCCGCGACTGGCGGAGCATCTCGAGGAAGTCTTCGGCGCGCGCGGAGCCCGTGCTCATCGGTTCCGGTTCATGTCGGCTCGTCGTACTTCTTGCGCTTGCGCCACAACGTCGAGCTGTCCACGCCGAGGATGTGGGCGGCTTCCTCGAGACGCTGGCTGCCGGCGAGCACGCGCAGGATGTGCTCGCGCTCGATCTCGTCCAGCGTGAAGGCCCCGCCGACGTGCGGCGCGCTGGCCGGCGCCGCCGCCAGGCGATCCGGGAAGGCGGCCGGCTCGATCACCTGCGCCGGCCACAGGATCACCGCGCGCTCGATCGCGTTGCGCAGCTCGCGGACGTTGCCCGGCCAGTCGTAGCTCAGCAGCGCCTCGCCCGCGGCCCTCGACAGCTCGGGCGCGCTCCGGTGCGATTTGCGCGTCAGCGAGAACAGGAACCGGCGCGCGAGCGGCAGGATGTCCTCGCGCCGCTCGCGCAGCGCGGGCACGTGAATCTCGATGACGTTGAGCCGGTACAGCAAGTCCTCGCGAAACACACCGTCCTTCACACCCGCCTCCAGATCGCGGTTTGTCGCGGCGATGACGCGCACGTCGGCGTGCCGCGTGCGGTTCTCGCCCAGGCGCTCGAAGTCCCGGTCCTGCAGAAAACGCAGCAGCTTGGTCTGGATCGAGGGCGGGATCTCGCCGATCTCGTCGAGGAAGAGCGTCCCTCCCTCGGCCGCCTCCACCCGCCCCTGCTGGTCGCGGACCGCTCCGGTGAAAGCGCCGCGCGCGTGGCCGAACAGCTCGCTCGCCATCAGGTCCTCCGACAGCGTCGGGCAGTTGGTGACCACGAACGGGTGGCCGCGCCGGCCGCTCTGGTCATGAAGGAAGCGCGCCAGCACGCCCTTGCCGGTGCCGCTCTCCCCGCGAAACAGCACCGAGGCGTCGGCCGCCGCCGCGCGCGCCGCCATCTCCAGCACCGCGCGCATCGCCGGCGACTGCGTGACCAGGTCGGCCTCGGGCGCGGGGTCGTCGATGCGGCTCTCGAGATCGGCGACCCGCTGCCACAGCGCCCGTTCGCCGACGATCTTGTCGATCAGGTGCTGGATCTGACCAGGCGTGAACGGCTTCTGTAGATAGTCCCACGCGCCGCGCCGGATCGCCTCGACCGCGGTCTCGACGGTGGCGTAGGCAGTCATGAGCACGATGGTCAGGTTGGGGTTCTCGCCGAGGAGCCGGGGGATGAGATCGAGGCCGCTCTCGCCGCCCAGCTTGAGGTCGACGAAGGCGGCCTCGAAGGCGCGATGCTCGATCTGATTCATCGCGCCCTGGGAGCTGCCGACCGAGCTGACCTCGCAACCGAGACCGACCAGACAGACGGTCAACGTCGACCGGATGTTCTTCTCGTCGTCGATCACGAGCACGCGCAGCTTGGGGCGCGGTGGCGGCGCGGCCCCGACGGACGGCGGCCCGCCGAGACCATCGCCGCGCGCGTCGGCGCTCGCGGGCATCACTTCGTCAGTTGCAACGCCGAGGGCGCGGTCGCGGGCGGCGCCAGCGGTGTCGGCTTGCCGAACTGCTGGTCGAGCGCGAGGTTGACGCCGAGCACGTTGACGCGCGGCTCGCCGAAGACGCCCAGATCGCGCCCCTCGATGCGGCTGCGGATCACCTCGGTGATGCGATCCGGCGCCACCTGGCGCGCGCGCGCGATGCGCGGCACCTGCCACATCGCCGCGGCGGGCGACAGGTCGGGATCGAGGCCGCTCGCCGAGGTCGTGATCAGATCATCCGGCACTGGCCCCGGCGCGTCGGGGTTCTCCTTGTGCAACCGCTCGAGGTCGGCGGTCGCGCGGTCGCGCAGCTTCTTCGAGGTCGGACCGAGGTTCGAGCCCGAAGAGGCGGTCGGATCGTAGCCGTTGCCGGCGGCCGACGGACGTCCCTGCAAATAGCTCGGGTTGGTGAAGACCTGGCCGATGAGCTCCGAGCCCACGACCGAACCCTTTTCGTCGCGCACCAGGCTGCCGTTCGCCTTGCCTGGAAAGATCGCTTGAGCGAGGCCGGTCATCACCAGCGGATAGACCAACCCCGTGAGCACCAACGTCACGAAGGTCGCGCGCAGAGCAACGAGCATTTCTTTTCGCATGACACTCTCTCCTCTAGCTTCACTAGACAATTCGCAGCGCTTCCAGACCCAGGTCGATGAGCTTGATTCCGACGAAGGGCGCGATGATGCCGCCCACCCCGTAGATGAGCAGCGAGCGCCGCAGGATCGCGGCGGCGCCGATCGGCCGGTAGCGCACGCCGCGCAGGGCCAGCGGGATCAGCAGCACGATGATGATCGCGTTGAAGATCACCGCCGACAGGATCGCGCTGAACGGCGACGCCAGCCGCATGATGTTGAGCGGCGCGATCTCCGGGAACGCTCCCATGAACATCGCCGGCAGGATCGCGAAGTACTTGGCGACGTCGTTGGCGATCGAGAAC
>CAZNCQ010000188.1:0-13946 GCA_964571275.1 uncultured Myxococcales bacterium | reverse complement strand
GGTTCGAGCAGCTGCAGCTGATCCCGATGCTGGTCGTCACGCCGCTGACGTTCCTCGGCGGCGCGTTCTACTCGATCGACATGCTGCCGCCGACCTGGCGCAAGATCGCGCTCGTCAACCCGGTGGTCTATCTGATCAGCGGCTTCCGCTGGGCTTTTTACGGACAGGCGGACGTGTCGGTCGGGCTGAGCCTGGGAATGACGCTGATCTTTCTGCTGGCGCTGTTGCTGGTCGTGCGCTGGATGTTCAAGACCGGCTACCGCATCAAGAACTGACGTCCGCCGCGCGGGGCGCACGCCGGCGCCCCACGACCAGATAGAGCAACGTCAGGCCCAGCAACGTCGCGCCGAGGCTCGCCTTGGTGCTGAACGGCAGCGCCTTGGGCGAGATCCACCCCTCGACCAGCCCGGCCACCGACAGCAGCATGGCCGAGCCCAGCGCCATGGGCAGCGTCGCGCGCGCCGCGTCTCGCAGGGCATCGCTCCGGCGCTTCCATCCCGGGCGCAGCATCGCGTGGCCCATCTCGAAGCCGGCGGCGGCGGCGATGAAGATCGCCAGCATCTCGATGCCGCCGTGACCGACGACGAACGAGAAGAAGCGCGGCGACGCGCCCGACGACAGGACGATGGCCAGCGTGCCGCCCAGGATCACGCCGTTGTAGAGCATGATGATCAGCGTGCCGATGCCGAACGTCGCGCCGAGCGCGTAAGCGGTGAACGCGACCCGGGCGTTGTTGGTGAAGTAAAAGACGCCGTAGATCGGATCGCCGTCGCGCTTGGGCATGTCCTTGAAGCCGCGCGCGTTCTCGATCAGCTCGGGCGACAGCACCGCGACGGCGTTGGCGGCCTCGCGCCGCACGGTCCAGTAGCCCCAGACGGCGCCGAGCGCGCACAGGCCGATCGCCAGCGCCAGCGAGCGCCGCGCGCGCCAGACGACGTCGGGGATCTCGCGGATGAGATCGATGAGCGCGCGCCCGAGGCGCGGCGGCTCGGGCGCGTACAGCATGCCGTGCGCGCTGATGAGCACGCGCTCGACGCGCGCCAGCTGATCGGTCGGCACGTGGCGCGCGCGCGCCTCGGCCAGCGCGGCGCTGACGCGCCGGTAGACGATCGGCAGATCGCGCAAGTCTTCGCGGGTCAGCGCGCGCGGATTGTGCCGCCCTTGATCGACCAGCACCTCCAGGCGGGCGACCGCCCTGGCCAGGGAGCCCGCGTCGTCGCTCATCGCTTGGCCAGCTCGTCGATGATCGCGTCCGGCGCCAGCGACGGATCGACCCCGTAACGCGGGCCGAGCTGCTCGGCGATCTGGCGCGCGACGTTGGCGCGCGCGGGGTCGGGCAGCACATTGCGGCGCTCGATGAAATCATGGACCAGCGCGCGATCCTCGGGCTTGAGCCCGAGCCCAGGCGTCGCAGCGGGCCGCGCGAACATCGACCTCGGCTCCAGCAACGCCGACGCGTCGCCCACCTTGTCGCCGTGATCGCGAATGACCAGCGTTCCGCCCGCGAGATCGCCGATGCGTTTGTGCTCCTTGTTGAGGAAGATCGACACCAGGCCGACCAGGTAAAAGCCCGGCAACATGTCGGCGGTTCGGACCATGTTACGAATCAGCGACGAGCGTGCGTCGATCGGCAGGCCGCCGTCACGCACCACGCGCAGCCCGAGCGCGCGCTTTCCCGGCGATTGCCCGCGCGACACGAGATCAAAGAACGTGAAATAGAGAAAGTTGGTGGCGAAGGTGATCGCCGAGAAGATCGCGCTCGCCAGCACGGGGAGCCGGCCTTCGACGATGTCCTTGGAGTCGCGGCCGGTGAACGGCTCCAGCGCCAGCGCGGTCACCAGCAGCACCATCGCGATGATGATCGGGATGAGCTGGATCAGGAAATCGAGCATGAACGCAAGCGATCGGCTCCCCACGCCCGCGAGCGGCAAGGCCAGCTGCAGCTGCTCCGGCGTCTCGACCGTCGCCACATCCTCCAGCCGTTCCATCCGTGGCCTCCACGATATCATACGTGGTACCCTGCCCCGCGGGCTCTGTCAGAAGGGGGGAGCGTGATGAAATTCGAACTCAAGCCGATGTCGTTCGGTGAAGTGCTCGACGGGGCGTTCAAGATCTTTCGCTCGAATCTGGGGCTGTTCCTGAGCATCGAGCTGCTGCTGACGTTGCCGTCGCTGGTGATCCAGGCCTGGGTGCGGCTCGCCCAGGCGGAGATGCCCGCGCGCGGTTTGCCGCCGGGCTACGGCGCCGCAATGATGCTGTTGCTCCCGTTCGCGCTCCTGCGCTGGGGCGCGACGAACGCCGCCGCGGTGCAGGCCGTCACCGGCGAGCCGACCAGCCTGGGCAAAGCCCTGTCGCGCTATTTCAAGGTTTTTTGGGTCACGCTGGGTGCGTCGTTGCTCGCGGGCTTGATCGGCAGCCTGTGGGGACTGCTGCTGGTGATTCCCGGCGTCATCTATTACCTGCGGCGATCGCTCTATTGGCCCGTGTTGCTGGTCGAGGGTGGGACCGCCACCAACGCGCTCGCCCGATCGAGGGCGCTGGTCAAGGGCAAGGACGGCAACGGACGGATGGATCGGGTCTTCGGCGCGAGCCTGCTCTTCGGCGTGCTGACCTGGGTCCTGATCTGGGGCATCGGAATGTTGATCCCTGCCGGGCTCTCCAAGACCCTCGTCGGCGGCGTCGTGAGCCTCCTGCCGCAGATGATTCTCGGTCCCCTGTTGCCCATCGCGCTCGTGTTGATCTACTTCGACGCCCGCGTTCGGGACGAGGGCTACGATCTCGAGCTGCGCGCGAAAGCGGCGGTGGCGACCGCCGCAGCCCCCGCGGCGGCGCCGGCGACGATACAAGGCGCGGCGGGACCAGCCGGACCCGCGTGAGCCTACCTGCCGACGCCGAGATTCGCGATCGGCTGACCGCGATCCTGGCGAGCCCGGAGTTTCGAAGGCCGGCGGAACCGGCTTGGTGGCGCGCGATCAAGAAGGTCTGGTCCCGGCTGGTGACCTGGCTGGAGCGGGTGCCGCCGATCGGCCGCTGGGTGATCGTCGTCCTGTGTGTCGTGGCGCTCGCGGGCCTCGGGTACTACGTGTTCGTGACGTTCCGGCGCCTGCTGCGCGAAGCACCGCGCACGCGCCACGGCCGCGCCGGCGAGCTCGGGAGCGCGCGCGTGCCGACCTGTGACGAGCTGCTCGCCGACGCGCGCCGCTACAAGTCGCAGGCCCGGCTGCGCGAGGCGGCGCGCGCGCTGCAACAGGCGCGGCTGTTGCTCGAATGCCGGCGCCAATCGGTGGCCTGGCGCCCGACGCTGGCCGACTGGGAGTGGATCGATCGTCTTGGCCGCCCCGCCGCGCTGGTCGAGTTCACGCGCGCGACCCAGAGGGTCGCCTTCGGCACCGACCCGACGATGCCCGCGCTGGAGGCGTGCGAGGCGCGCCTGCTCGCCGAGCTGGGAGAGGCCGCCGCGTGACGCCGCGCCGGCTCATGCTCTTCGTCGCCGGCGCCTGCGCGGTCCTGGCGCTGGTTCTCTGGAGCGCGTTGCGCGCGCCCGACAACGATCGCCAGACCTTCGTGGCCACGACGTACTCGTCGGGGGAGAACGGCGCCAAGGCACTCTATCTGCTGCTGGAGCAGAGCCACCTCGCCGTCTCGCGCGTCCGGAGCTTTCGGCTCGACAAGGACGACGCCGTGCTCTGGATCCTGTCGCCGAGCGCGCTGCCGCCGGTCGACGCGGAGGGGGCGGTCGCGTTCGTCAAGGGCGGGGGAACGCTGGTCGCGCCGCCGGATCTGCTCGCCGATCTCTTCACGCGTGCGGGCACGACCGGCGTGCATCCCGAGAAGAGCGCGTGCGGCGACAAGAAACCATGTTCCGTGACGTCGAGATGGGGCGGCGGTTTCACGGCGCCGCAAGCATCGCTGCGCCACCTGGCCGGCGTCGATCCCCACGAGGTCTACGTCTCGGTGAACGGCGAGCCGATCGTGGCGGCCTATACCCTCGGCGACGGCAGCGTCGTCTCGCTGGGCGCGCTCGATTCGTTGCGCAACCAGGCGATCGGCGACGGCGGCGCGGCGCTGTTCTGGGTGCACCTGGCGTCGGAGCTCGGCGAGAAGCACGCCTTCGACGAAGTGCACACCGGGTACGGCGATCTCAATTTGATCACGCTGATCTGGCGCGCGCCCTATCGCTGGGCGGCGCTGGATCTCGCGTTCGTGCTCGCTCTCGGCGCGTGGGGGTTCGGCAGCCGCACGCACCGCGCCGACGCCGATCCACCGGCGCGCCGGCGCGAGACCAAGGACCACGTGCAGGCGGTCGCCGACTGGTGGGGGCGCAGCGGCGACGTCGGGCTGCCGCTGTCCGCGTTGCTCGTCGGGCTGGACGCGCGCGCCGCCGGTCGCCTGCACGCGACGGGTGGGCGCAGCTTCGTCGCCTGGGCGTCGTCGGTGCGGCCCGATCTCGGCCCGCGCGCGACGGCAGCCTGGGAGCAGGCGGAGCGCCTGCTGTCGCTTCCGCGCCGATCCGCTTCCGCGCGCGACGCGGTCACCACGGCCGCCGAGCTTCGAGCCATCGAGAAGGAGGTCTTTCAGTGCTAGCGAACGTGCTGTCGTCGTTCAAGGAGATGATGGGGCGCGCGGTAGTCGGGCGCGACCGCGAGATCGATGCGTTGCTCGCGGCGTTCTTCTCGGGTGGTCACGTGATCCTCGAGGGCCCGCCGGGAACCGCCAAGACGCTGCTGATCCGATCGCTGGCGCTGACGGCCGGGTGCGCGTTCCGGCGCATTCAGTTCACGCCGGACCTGATGCCGGCCGATGTGACCGGCACCAACGTCTTCGACGTGCAGCGCAGCGAGTTCCGCCTGATGAAGGGACCGGTCTTCACCGACATCGCGCTCGCCGACGAGATCAACCGCGCCCCGGCAAAGACGCAGGCGGCGCTGCTCGAATCGATGGAGGAGCGGCAGGTGACCATCGACGGCGTTACGCAGACGCTGCCCAAGGTGTTCACGCTCTTCGCGACCATGAACCCGATCGAGTTCGAGGGCACGTACCCGCTGCCGGAGGCGCAGCTCGATCGCTTCGCGATGAAGATCACCGTCGGCGCGCTCGACGAGCGCTCGGAGCGGGAGGTGATCGCACGGTACGCGCGCGGGCTCGATCCCTGGAGCGCGGCAGCGACCGGCCTCACGCCGGTGCTCGACGTCAATCGCCTGCTGGCGATCCGGGCCGAGGTGGCGCAGCTGGCGATCGAGGTCGAGGTGCAGCACTACCTGGTCGAAGTCGTGCGCCGCACACGCGTGCACCCGGCGCTCGCGTGGGGCGCGTCGACGCGGGCCGCGGTGGTGTGGCTGGCGGCGGCCCGCGCGCACGCCGCCTGCGAGGGGCGCTCCTTCGTGATTCCCGACGACGTCAAGCAGCTGGCGCCGTTCGTGCTCGTGCACCGGCTGATCCTGACGCCCGAGGCCCAGATGGAAGGGATCACCGCGGCGCAGGTGGTCGCGCAGATCTTGAACGAAGTGCCGGTGCCGCGCTCGGCGGACGCGCCCGCGGCCGCCGTGGCCGCCGCGCGCTGAACCGAGCTGACGGTCGACGATGGTCGCGATTCGTCCCACGCGCAAGCTGCTGTTGCTGTTCGTCCCGGGCGTGGCGCTCGCGGCGGCGGGCGGCGCGGCTCACGCGATGCTGGCCGTGGTCGTCGCGCTCAATCTGCTGATCGTCGTCGCGTTCTTGCTCGACGCGCGCGCGGCCAGCCTCGCGCGACCACACGTGACGCGCGAGCCGCCACGGACGGTCATGCGCGAGAAGGCGTTCGTGATCACGTATACGATCGAGAACGCGTCGGTGCGCGCGGCGACCGTCGCCGTCGAGGACCGCTTCCCCGCCGACGTCGAGCCGCGCGAGGTGAGCCTGCGCGTGCGCCTGCCCCCGGGCGCGATCGAGACGCGCTCGTTCACGCTCGCCTGCCGGCGGCGCGGCCGGTTCCCGTTGCCACCCCCGACCATCACGTTCACCGGGCCGCTGGGGCTGGCGCGCGCGACCGCCGACGCCGAGGGGACGGACGCCGGCACATCGACGTTGTCGGTGATCGCAAACGTCTCTGCGGTGGGACGCTTCGAGGCGCTGCGCCGCCACCGCCGCCTGCACGAGATGGGGATCGCGCTCACGCGCGCCCGCGGCCAGGGGACCGAGATCGACGCCCTGCGCCCGTACGCGGTCGGCGATCCCTACGCCGCGGTCTCCTGGAAAGCGACCGCACGGCGCGGCCGCCCGGTGGTGCGCGAGACGCGCGCCGAGCGGCGGCAGAACGTGCTGCTCGTGCTGGATTGCGGGCGGCGCATGGCGCGCGAGGTCGACGGGCGCAGCCGCCTGGATCACGCGATCGAGGCCGCGATGTTGCTGGGCGACGTCGCGATTCGATCCGACGATCGGGTCGGCCTGGTGGCGTTCGCCGATCGGGTGATCGCGCAGGTGGCGCCGCGCGGCGGCGCGGCGCAGCTGCACGCGCTGGCGACGGCGACGCACGTGCTGGAGCCGACGCTGCGCGAGCCGCCCTACCTGACCATGACCGGCGCGATCCTCGGGCGCTTTCCACGCCGCGGGCTCACGGTGCTCTTCACCGACGCGATGGAGCCGAGCTCGATCGATTCATTGGCCGGTTGCGTGCAGCAGCTGGCGGCGCGGCACCTGGTGCTGGTCGTGCTGTTCAAGGACGAATACATCGAGCGCTCGCGCAACGAGGAGATCCGCGACGTCACCGATCTGTTCCGCATCGGCGCGGCGTCCGAGCTGGCGCTCGAGCGCGCGAAGGCGCTCGAAGGATTGCGGCGCTCGGGTGCATTGGTGATCGAGGCCGCCGCCGAATCGCTGTCGACCAGCGTGGTGAATCGCTACCTCGAGGTCAAAGCGGCGCACCTGATCTGAGCTTGGCCCGCGCTCAGGAATGCGTATACTCCAGGTCATCCGCCCTGGCTCCGCGCGGCAACCGACCGCCGAGCCGACCTGCAATTTCTGGAGGTTCGCGTGCACCGATCGACCTCATGGCTGTTCGCGGCTGGAATCCTGCTGGCAGCGGGCTGCACCGGCACTGCCGGCTCGACCGGCGATGCGACGGGCGGCGCCCCGGGCACGAACGGCGCGGGTGGCACCGGTGGGACGACGGTCACGGGCAGCGGCGGTAGCACCGGCGCCGGCACGGGCGGCGCGGCCGTCAGCGGCGGCGGCGGATCCAGCACCAGCTCCGGGGGAGCCACCGGCGGCGGCGGTGCGACCGGCGCCGGCGGAGCGACGACGACGGGCGCGGGTGGCGCCGGCGCGCCCGACGGTGGAACGGCGCCGCTGCCGTTCAAGGGCGTCGCCAACTCGGCGTGCAACGACCTCACGACGTTGAAGACGTCGTGGTGGTACAACTGGACGACCAGCCCGGGCAGCTGCAACGCGCCCGGCTCGCCCTTCATCCCGATGATCGCCGGCAAGAGCGAGAAGACGCCCGACGCGGTGACCAGCGCGCTCAACAAGATCGCCGCCGCCGGATACAAGACCGTGCTGGGCTTCAACGAGCCCAACAAGACCGACCAGGCGAACCTGACGGTGGACCAGGTGATCGGCATGTGGCCGCAGATCACCGCCAACGCAGCGGTCCGCGTCGGCAGCCCGGCAACGTCCGCGGATGCGCCAGGGCAAACCTGGTTCACCAGCTTCATGAGCGAGGCGACGACGATGAATTTCCGCGTCGACTTCATCGCGTTGCACTGGTACGGCTGGAACGCGGGCTCGTGCGACAACAAGGCGTCGCAGCTCGAGTCGTACATCAAGTGGGCCGAGGCGATCCCGGGCAACCGCCCGATCTGGATCACCGAGTGGGGCTGCCTGAACCTGAGCAACCCCGACATGGCGACGGTGCAGGCGTTCTACACGGCGGCGATCGCGATGTTCGCGAAGCACCCGCGCATCGAGCGCTACGCGTGGTACCCGTGGACGACGAACAACAACCTCGTCGACACGAGCGACGCGCTCACGTCGCTGGGGACGGCGTTCGCCGCCGCCCCCAGCACGCACTGAACCAGCTAGTTCTTGTAGCCGCCGGACTTGGGGCCGGTGGACGCGAAGACGCCGCCGGCCAGCGCGCGCTCCAGCGCCGACGGCACGCGCGGCGGAGGCGGCGGCACCGTGCGGTTCTCGATCTCGATCGGGTTCGGCGTCGGCACGATGCGCGCCGCCGGCCGCTGCGAGATCCGGCGCAGCGTGGCCGACAGGTCCTTCAACATCGCGTCGGTCTCGTGAAGCACCGCCGCCGACGGCGCCGCGCTGTTGCTGCGCGCGCGCACTTCGCGCCGCACGTCGCGCGCGCCGCCGAGCGACAGGCGCGCGAGATCGCCGAGCTCCTCGACGAACGCGACCAGCACGGTGTGCGAAGGCACCCCGCGCGTCGCCTCACCCGAGGCCTTGAAGGTCGCGTTGACCAGTCGGTCACCCACGGAATCGAACACCGCGCTGATGCGCGCGAACTCCGACAGCAATCGTGTCGCGTCCTCGACCTGTGCGCGCACCTTCAAGAGAGCGGCGTGGGTCTGCTCGACCATCTTGAGCGCCTCGGCGACGGGATCCCTCGGATCGCTATCGGAAGTGGCAAAAGCAGTGGGCTCGTTCAAAGCGGGATTCGACATGTCTCGGCCTCCATGAAAATGAGACCCTTTCATCGTATCAACCACGCACGTACAAGCGAGCACAACCGACCGCATGTCGCATCGCCGCGTACAGATCGCGACGCCGACAATCGGCGTCGTCGCGGACTTACGAGCGCTTTTTCCGCGCCACATTTCTGACACGCGCGGACGGAGCTGGTCAGTCCCCGATCGAGAACCGGTGCAGCGATTTCAGATCCTCGCCGACGATGTTCACCGACAGGCTGGTGCGGCTGGCTTCGATCACCGCGAAGCCGTTCTTGCTCGCGGCGAAGAGCGTGCGCGGGCCTGCTTTCGTCGGCCGCGGTTGCGCACCGCCTCCGCCCACGATGACGAAGTGCACGCCGCCCTCGGGTGCCAGGTGCTGCAGATCGTGCTCGTGGCCGCACAGGTATAGGTTGGCGCGCCCGCGCAGCAACGGCAGCACGTTGTCGCGCACCGCCGGTTCGTCGCCGTGCGCGCCGTTGGAGTAAATCGGATGGTGGCCGTAGACGATCTTCCAGCGCGCGGTGCTGTGCGCGAGCTCCCGGTCCAGCCACTCGAGCTCGGCGCGCGTGACCAGGTTGGTGTCGATCGCGAAGAACTGGATCGGCCCGGCGACGAAGGTGTAGCGGATCGCGGGCATGTGCCAGTACGGCGACTGCGCCGAGTGCAACACCTCGGCGGCGGGGCTGTCGGGCAACACCCAATCGTGGTTGCCCAGCGTCGGGTAAAAGCGCACGTGCATCGGTCCGTAGAGGCGCGCAAAGTCGCGCTGAAAGTGCGCGTCCGACGGGCTGCTCACGCCGACGGGATAGAAGTTGTCGCCCAGCGTGAGCGCGAGGTCGAACGGCTTTCCGCTGTTCAAGCGGCGCATCGCCTCCGCGAGGTGCTCCTGGCGCGCGCTGCCGTCGCCGAAGTCGCCGAAGGCCAGCACGCGCACCGTGCGCTTCTTGTCGAGGTTCAGCGAGAAGACGGGCGGCGCCTCGCGCAGGAAGTGCGGGAGGTTCTGGCCGGCGGCGAAGAACTGGTGCCGTTCGATCTCGCGTGTGAGCCGCTCGTGCGCCGCGGGATCGCGCGCGCCCGACTTCAGCCGCCGTTCGAGCGAGCCGACCAGCGCGCCGACGGTCGTGCGGCGGAGCGCGTACGCAGCCGCGAGCGCGACGTCGTCGGACGGATCCTTCTCGACGATCTCGGTGAGCAACGGGATCGCAGCGGGAATGCCGCCCATGTCGCCGGCGATGTGCGCGCGCATCCGGTCGTTGCGCTCGGCGCGATACGCGCGCTCCAGAGCGGAGAGATCGACCGCCGGCGGCGCTGTCTTCTCGTCGTCGGTGGCGGCGGTCGGCTCCGGCGCCTGCGACCACGCTCGCTGCGAACCCGCGAAACCGGCAAACGCCACGGCCACGATCAGGACGGCGGCAGGCGATATGGCGCGGGGGATGGTCACGGAGCGGTGCGCTACTCTACGCGGCCCGCCGCAGGGTCACAACGAAGGTCACAACGACCGGTCGCAACGACCGGTCACAATGACGGCACGGTGACTGCTCACAACGACGCGAGTGCGCCTTCGAGCTCGCCGCGCGCGTGGCTGTCGCCCCGCCGCGCGCACGCCTCGACGCCGCGCTGGTAGACTCCGCGCGCGTCGTCGCGCAGCCCGAGCGCCAGCAAGGTATTGCCGGCGTGCAGGTACGCGGCGGTGTAGTCGGGGTGCACGGTCATGAGCGCGTCGAACGTCGCGCGCGCCTCATCGAGGCGGCCGGCGTTCTTGTACTCCAGCGCCAGCGCGTAGCGCGGAAAGGGATCCTCCGGCTTCTGCTGGATGAAACCCAGCAGTGCATCGATCCGAGAGAACGCCATTTCGGTCTCGCGCCTTCTTCAGACCGGCCGCAGCCGGCGCTGCGGTCCGGGCAGCTCTTCGGCCGGCGCGTCGGCGAGCAGCCGGTTGTGCGCGTCGACGCGCACGACGGTCGGCTTCCACGCGCGCGCCTCGTCTTCGTCGACGGCGTCGGCGAAGGTGGCGATGATGACCAGATCGCCCGGCTTCGCATGGTGGGCGGCGGCGCCGTTGACGCAGATCAGACCCGAGCCGGGCGGTCCTTCGAGCGCGTAGGTCTCGAGGCGGCTGCCGTTGGTGACGTTCCAGATGTTCACGCGTTCATACGGCAGGATGTTCGCGGCGCGCATGAGATGGCCGTCGATGGTGACCGAGCCTTCGTAGTCGAGGTCGGCGTGCGTGACGGTCGCGCGATGGATCTTCGACTTGAAGAGGGAGCGACGCATTGTGGCCTCCGTCCCGGCCGGAAACTCCGGTCCAGGCAGTGGATGATGCAAGCATAAGAAGCTGCTGCGCCCAAGTCAAACGAAGTCCAAAACGCGTCGCCGGCCGCGCGCGGCGATCCAAGCCCATTCCTGTTGACGCCCCGACGGCGATACCGCACGCTGAAAAACATCGTGAAAGCGCGTCACTTCAACCACACGCTCGGCGTCGACCTGGGCGGCGGCAAGGGGAAGAAGACCGCTCTTGCGACGTTGCGCGCCGACGAGCAAGGCGCGACGGTGGTGGAGATCGCGCCGCGCACGGGCGCGCAGCCTCTCTACGATTCGATGCTCGTCGACGCGATCCGTTCCCACGGCGACGATACGCTGCTCTGCATCGACGCGCCGCTGACGCTGCCGCCGTGCCTGCGCTGCGAGGTGCCGGTGTGCCCGGGGCAGGACGGGTGCGTCGACAATGCCGTCGTCGAGATGCGCGCGATCAGCGCGGCCAGCAACGCCGGCGAGCGTTACCGGCGCGGCAAGCCTTCAATCACGCCGTACACCCAGCGCACGACGGAGGTCTATCTCGCGCATCGGCTGGGCATCGTGCCACGCGAAGCGCTGGGCCAGGGCACCGGGCCGCTCGCCGCGCGCGCGGCCCACCTGACGCGCGCGCTGGCGGATCGCTTTCACCTCAACGACAACCTGCTCGAGGTTTATCCCAAGGGGACGCTGGCGGCGCTCGGCTTCGTGCGGCCGTACAAGAAGCATCTCAAGGAGCGCGAGACGCGCGCGGAGATCCTCGAGGCGCTGTCACCCGAGCTGCGCTTCGGCCCGGGCGTCTGGCGGGAGCTCTGCATTCAGAGCGATCACCTGTTCGACGCTGTGATCTGCGCCTTCACCGGCTATCTCTGGGCGCGCGACGCCTGGACGCTGCCCGAGGGGATCGCCGGCGCCGGCACGGTGAGCGACGCGCGGCGCCTCGACGGATGGATCTGGCTTCCGCCGATGCCCGAAAAGAACGAGGACGCCGAGCCGAGCGCCGCCGAAGGCTAGCGAAACGCCGGCGAGCGTCCGAGTCTTCGACTAGCGGAGCTCGAGCGACGAATCCTCGTCGGCGTCGTCTTCGTTCTCGCCTTCCAGATGGTTGCGGCGGCGCTCGCCCGCGGGGCGCAGCAACGTGCTGGCGCCGCGGTCGCGCAGGAACTCGAGGAACGCGAGCGCCGACGGCAGCTCGGCCGCCGGGATCTCATCGAGCAGGTCGCGCGCCTGGCGGCGCAAGATCTCGCCCGGCGCCTCACCCGACGGGATCGGCCGCGGGATCTCCAGCGGCTCAGCCGGCTGGCTGACGTGGCCCCAGGGCGGCTGATTCGCCACTTCGATCTTCATGTGGTCGAGCCAGGTCTGGATATGAAAGTGCAATAGCTCCGAGCGGTAGGAGAACCAGCGCTCGCGCTCGGCCGGAAAAGCCAGCAGCACGTCCTTGAAGCGGCGAAACGCGCCCTTGCCGTCGATGGCGATCAGCAGCCGCTCCCGCAGCGCGGGCTCGGAGACCGAGCCAACGAAACGCTCCATCCAGCGGTACTGCTCGCGGGACGACGCGGGATCGACGCGCAGGAAGCGATCGGGGTGAGCCGCCACGCGCGCCCGACGCGCGGCCGCGTCCGGCTCTCCCTCGATGATCGAGAGGAGGTCGCCGTTCTCCAGGTCGAGGAAGCTCTCTTGATCGGGCGAGTTGCGTTCGAAAGCGATCTCGAGATCGCTCCAGTTTACGTTGATGGGCGGCATCGCTTGCTTTCTCCCGTGGCCTCTTGGCTTCCGGGCAATCAGCCAAGAGTTAACACGGTAATCTAGTCAGACTAAGTTTAAGTTTTGACTCCGGCCTTTGCAACCAACCGAAAATGGACCTGACCAGGCGCGGCCGAGCCCATCCGGTCCCGCCCGCCAAAATGCGAGGCCCGCGGACGCACGAGCTGCTTTGACAGCCGTGAAAATATAAGTAGACTTCGTTCGAAAACGTTCCCGGAGGACACCTTGGCTCGCGTCACCGTCGAAGATTGCCTGGAAAACGTTCACAACCGCTTCGCGCTGGTGATCCTGGCGGCCGAGCGCGCCCGCCAGCTGGCGAACGGCGCCAAGGCGCTGGTCCGGTGTGACAACAAGCCGGCCGTGACCTCGCTGCGCGAGATCGCGAAGAACCGGGTCAAGTTCAACGAGTCGGTCGAGAACACGGTCACGCAGTACTTGACCGAGGTGAAGACGCGCAACCTCCGCGTCGACAAGAGCCATACCCGCCACGGCGGCTTCTCCGCGCCGGCCTAGAAGTCCCAGAACCGCGAGGACGCCACACGCGTCGAGTCCGGACTCTTGATAGTCAGGATGTTGGCGGTCTCGGCGCCACGGCGGTTTCCCTCTCTGACGAGCGCTGGGACTACGCGCGGACCGCGAGCGCGACCTTGAGGTAGTTGCCCTCGGGAAAGCCCGGAGCGACCGGATAGTCGGCGGGCAACCCGACGCGCTGGAAGACGCGCAGGTCGGTGCGTGCGATCCCGGCTCCGTCGCCGAGCGCGCGGTCGAGGTCGGCGGCCGACACCTTGGTCGAGTTGGTCGCGAACACCAGGATGCCGCCCGGCTCGAGCACCGGCAGCGCCACCGCCGCGACTTGCGCGAGATCCCGCGTGACGTTGAACTGCCCGGCCGGCCCGTGGGAGAACGTCGGCGGATCGCACACGATGAGATCGAACTTTCGCCCCCGCGAGGCGAATTTCTCCAGCGTCTTGATCGCGTCGCCGCTCACCGACTCCATCTTCGCCGGGTCGAGGCCCGTGAGCTCGAAGTTGCGGCGCGCGCGCGCATGGACCTTGGCTGCGAGATCGACCGCCATCACCTCGCGCGCGCCGGCCTTGGCCGCGAACACCGAGAACGCGCCGGTGTACGAGAACAGGTTGAGAAAGCGGCGCCCCGACGCGTGCGCGGCCACGGCGGCCCAGCCGAGGCGCATGTCGGGGAACAGGCCCACGCCCAGCGGCGCGGTGACGT
>CAZNCQ010000187.1:0-13992 GCA_964571275.1 uncultured Myxococcales bacterium | reverse complement strand
CTAGGGGACAGCCTGCGCGACCGGGGCCGGAGACGGCCCGGCAGCGTGCGCCGGCACGGGTGTCGCGTCGACGAACGGACGCGGCATCAGGCCGCGCACGGCGGGGCCGTTGAGCACCGCGCCCGCCAGATCGAAACGGCTGCCGCACGACGGACAATCCCAGCTCTTCTCGGCGCCGTTCCAGCGCACGTGGCCGCGCCCGCTGGGGCACGCGGCGCTGAGCGCGCGCAACGCGCCGGTGGCGCTGCGGTAGATCGCCAGGCGCTCGCCCTGACGCCGGATGAGCATGCCCGCCGACGCCGGCAAGTGCTCGACGTCGGTGACCAGCTCCTTGATCCGTCCGGTCAGCCGCCGCTTGGCCGCCGCGAGATTGCGTCCCATGTTGCGGCCCACCGAGGCGAGCGAGCGCGAGCGGTCCGGCGCCAGCAGCCGCGCCCACGGGTTGGCGTGCCCGCGCACCAGATCCGCGAGCAGCAGCCCCGCGAGGGTTCCGTTGGTGATGCCGTTGCCCGACAGCCCGGTCGCGAACAGGACCCGCCCGTCGTCGGCCGCCTCGGGACCGACGTAGGGCAAGCCGTCGGCGGTCTCGATGATCTGGCCCGACCAGTGGTGCGTCACCTCCAGCGGCCCGAAGTGGGTGCGCGCGAACTCGTCGAGCTCCGTCAGGATCTGCCGCGTATCGATCTCTTCGCCGACGCGGTGGTCGCCGCCGCCCGTGATCAAGAACTCTCGGTTGCCGATGCGCGCGGTGCGCGCGTGGTGATACGGCGTGGCCAGATCCCACAGCAGCGCGCCCAGCGGCCGGCGCACGCGCGCCGCGATCGCGTACGAGCGATACGCCGCCAGCTTCGCGCGGATCGCGGAGCGATCGCCGATCGGCACGTCGGTGGCCACGATGACTCGCTCGGCGATCACGTCGCCGCCGCTGGTCGAGACGCGGCAGCGCGGCCGCGCGGCGTCGCTCTCGATCGCGTGCACGCGCACGCCGCGCACCACCACGCTGCCGTGACCGTAGATCTGCGACTCCAGCGCCGCGACGTACGACCCCGGGCGAAACTGCGCCTGGTTGTCGAAGCGCAGCGCGCCCGCGATCGCGAATGACGCCGGGATCTCGGTGGTGCGGATGTCGCTGTAGCCGAGCGCGTCGGCCGCTTCCGCCTCCGCCTCCAGCGCCTGGCGCTGCGCGCGATCGCCCGCCTCGGCGTAGAGAAAGCCGGGCAGCCGCTCGAATCCGCAGTCCATGCCGCTCTCACTCGACAGCTGCTCGATGTGTGCGATCGCCAGGCGCTGTCCTTCGATCAGGAGTCGCGTGTCGTCGAGCCCGAAGCACTTGAGCAGCACCGACAGGCGCGTGTCGGGAACCTCGCTGAGGTGCGCGGTCGTGCGGCAGCTCTCGCTCTCTTTCAGCGGGCGCGCGTCGAGCACGATCACTCGTCGCGACGCGCGCTTGAGCGCCAGCGCCGCGGTCAGGCCGGTCACGCCCGCGCCGATGACGATCACGTCGCCTTCGAGCCCGTTCACGCGCGGGATTCCGCGCACGCAGTCGGCGGCGTCCTGCGGCGGTTCGTGAACGAGCCGGCGCACGGTGACCTCGTGATGGGTGCTGCGCGGGCTCTCCGCCACCGGTCCGGAATCCGTCACGTCCCCGCGGCCGTCGTCGCCATCGGGCATGGAATCGAGCATGGTACCTCCGAGATCTCGTTATGAGAGTCGGCGCGATTCCTTCAGGTCTCGTGCCAGGGCGCCGGATGCCCGGAAATGAAGTCTTTTCGCGGGCCGGGTGTGCCGAGCTGCTACAAACCGGTAACGGATCGCGTCGCCTGGTTACCCCGTGGTAGCCCGCGCGCGATGACGCTCTCGCCGAAACAAAGGACAAGAGCTGAAAGATCTTCCCCGTCGGGAGATTGATTTGCATGGTGTTCGACGACGCCACCAGATGTGCCTCGTCGTCGGCGAGCGAGATGTCGAGCCACGGGTTGCGCATCAGCTCCGCAGCCAGGTCGGGCGCACGGCCGCTTCGGGAAAGCGGAGCCGGACGCAGGTGCCACGGCCCGGCTCGCTGTCGATCTCCAGATCGCCGCCCAGCGCCTGCACCGCCGCGTGCAGCGCGCCCATGCCCAGGCCGCGCCCCGACGTCTCGGTGACCTCGCGCGCGGTCGAGATCCCGTCGGCGAAGAGCGCCGCCACCAGCTCCTGCCGCGACGGCGCGGTCACGCCGCGCGCCCGCACGCGCAGCCGCACTTCGTCCCAGGGGATACCGCGCCCGTCGTCTTCGATCTCGATCACCACGCTGGCGCCGTCACGCCGGCCGCGCAGGTCGATACGGCCGGCGCGCGGCTTGGCCGCCGCTGCGCGCTCGTCCGCAGGCTCGATGCCGTGGTCGACGGCGTTCCGCACGGCGTGCACGAAGGCTTGCCAGAGCTTCGCGCATTCGCGCGCGTCCAGGCGCAGGCCGTCGTGCGAGATGCGCACCGCGATCTCCTTGCTCAGGCGCTGGCCGATGCGCGCCGCTTGCTCGCCGAAGTGGCGCAGGCGGCGCTCGATCGGCTCCAGCGTCAACTCGTGGATCAGCCGCGCCATCTCGCCGTTGCTGCCGTTGCCGGCGCGCGCCGCGCGCTCCAGCGCCGCGACCTGCTCGGGCGACACTTCGATGACATGGCGCCCCTGCCCCAGCAGGCGTTCGACCTGCGCCGACACCCGCGACCAGCGGTCCTCCAGGCGCGCGAACGCCTCGGCGTCGGGCAGCATGCGTTCGTCGATCAGCCGCGATTCCAGCTCGTGGCAGATCTCGGCGACGCTCTGCAGGCCGAAGAGCGCGGCGTTGCCCTTCAGGGTGTGCAACGCGCGCCTGATCTCCAACGAATCGCCGGTGCGCGCGGCGATGACCCGCGCCATGATCTCCGACGCCTCGTCCATGAAGCCGATGAAGCCGGACCGATCGGCGAGCATGTGCTCGAACAGCGACAGCATCTCCTTGCGTTCGCGCTGCAGCTCCTCGTGCTCGATCGCCTGGGTCTCGTCGGAGACCACCACCAGGAAACGAGCGGGCGGCTCGGCCCCGATCGCGGCGTACGAGAGGCGAAAGCGCCGGCCACGCGCGGCCAGATGCCGCGGCAGCTGCGCCAGCGCGAGCTCGAGCGGAATCACGTCGTCGACCAGCTGCTCCCAGGCGAGCTCCAGATTGGCGGCGAACGCGCCGTCGTGGCGACCGAAGTAGCGCGGCATGGGCTCGCCGGAGGCGACCGGACCAAACCACGCGGTCAGGATCGCCGCCTGCTCGGGCGACATCGCCCCCGCGCGATCGACGGTGAAGAAGCCTTGATCCACGTTGTCGAGCACCAGGCGCATGTCCGCGTTGCGGCTGGTCAGCTCCGCGGTGCGCAGCTCGACCCGCCGTTCCAGGGTCTGGTTCAGCGCCGCCAGCGCGCTGGCGGCGGATGCCCGCGAGGTCTCGGTCGCCTCGAGCCGGTCGATCATCTGGTTGGTGACCTCGGCGAGCGCGCCGACCTCGTCGCGCTGGTAGAGCGGCACGCGGCCCACGCGCGCGACGTCGCCCTGGCGCGCGATCGCGCGCATCACCGCCGCCATCTCCGCGACCGGCCCGGTGATCGTGGTCGCGAGCAACGTCGCGCACAGCAGCGCGAACAGCACGATCGCGGCGAAGAAGATCAGCACCGTCATCAGAAGATGCCCCGCCGGCTCCGACGGGGCGCGCGCCGCGAACACCACCGCCGCCATGTAGAAGACCGGCGCCAGGCATAGTCCGAGGCAGTAGAAGACGAGCCGGCCGCGCAGGGTCAGCGGCGGCGCCGGGATCGCCACGCCGTGCGTGCGCGCCGCCAGCGACACGCCGCGGGTGACCGGACCGACCAGCCAGGCGCCCAGGCTGTGCGCCAGCGGCAGCGGGCCGCTGGCCATGGCGGCGCAGAAGAACCCCGAAACGAGCACGCTCGGTGAGCCCCCGAGCACGGTGATGGACACGAAGAGGAGCAGCCACTCGGCCGACCAGGCGATTGCGATCTGCTGCGGGAAGCGCTGCGCGGCGAGCCCCGCCTCGAGAATCGCCGTGCGCGCTCGTGGGTCATCGGCGCTTCCCGCCGCCTCGATCGCCGCGCCGCCGCGCCAGCGATCGACCGCGCGCGTGACCAGCCACGCCACGACCGCCCAGGCCGACAGCGCGATGGCCCCGGCTTTCAGGCACAGCGCCAGGCGCGAGGTTCCGTCGGCGCGCCGCCCGACCGCTTCCAGGTACCCCGGGATGATCAGGCTCTTGAACGCCAGGTCCATCGGCAAGAAGAGACCGATCACGACACGAGCGAAGCCCGCGGGTCGTCGATATGCCTGGTTGAGTGCGCCGTCGATGTCCACGCGCTGGTCCCTCCGTGCCCGAGCGGTCTCGTGCACCATGCATTAACGCCCGACCGTCGAGGGATGAGCAAGCACGGAGCGACATGGCGGCGATCAGAACCGATAGTTCGCGCCGGCCATCGCGTAAAAGGGCACGGTGAGGTGGATGCCGTCGCATCCCACGCTGGCGGCGACTGCCAGCGCCAGCAAATGCCAAATTAAGAAGTTGACCGGTTTCATCGATCTCCCTCCGTTGTTGTGGGAGGAAACACCGCCGACACCCGCATGTGTCACCGAGCACGGTCGAACATCGAACCGGCTTCAGTCGCGGTACTTGACGCTGCCCTGCGGAACGAAGACGACGGTCTTGAAGCCGCGCACGCGCAACTCCTGGAGCAGGTGCGGCAACACGATCACCGTCTGCTCGTGGATGTCGTGAAAGAGAATGATCCCGCGCCGCGCCCGATCCAGCTGCTGCAGCACGTTCAGGAACAGCTGGTGCGGGTTGCGGATCTTCCAGTCCTGCGAATCCATGTTCCAGAAGAACGTGGTGTTGCCGCGCTTCTGCACGAACAACATCTCGGCCGGCGTCTTCGCGCCGTAGGGAAAGCGAAAGAACGGCACCTCGGTGACCGGCCGCCCCAGCGCCAGTGAGACGCTGGCTTCGCCCGATTCGATCTCGGACTCGGCGTGCCGCTCGGGCAGCTTGCCGAGATCCGGGTGACTGAACGTGTGCGAGCCGACGACGTGGCCGGCCGCCGCCACCTGGCGCGAGATCTCGGGGTGAGCCGCGGCGTTGCGCCCGATCTCGAAAAAATCGGCGCGCACGCCGGCGACGCGCAGGATCTCCAGCACGCGCGCCGTGCGCGTCGCGTGCGGGCCGTCGTCGAAGGTGATCGCGATCTGCCCCTCCGCAAGCAGGCCGTCGGTGAAGACGCCGTCCCGGCCGAGGTCGACCGGGATGGCGATGCTCTCCAGCTGCGCCGGCGCCGCCGACAGCGGGTGCGCCTCGGCCAGACGGCCGGCGGCCGCGCGCCAGTAGGCGTCGATGCGGCGGAGGAGCGCCGGCGCGCACGACAGGCGCGACAGGTGGTCAGGCTTGCGGACCTCGTCCTCGAACAGCTCGAGCTCGTCGTCGGCCAGCTCCCCGAAGGCCGCGCACAGCTCGGCCCAGGCGGCGGCGCTCTCCAGCGCGTGGATGCGCTCGACGATCGCGGTCGGATGATAGGCGCTGGCGTGGTAGTCGCCGAGCGTGACCTGCTTCTGCAGCTCGCTCTTGGCGCGGTGCACTTGTTGCCGCACGGTGCCGAGCGGGGCATCGGGGCCGGCCGCGACCGCGGACGAGCCGCCGGCCGAGCCCGCCACCACAACCGCCAGCGCCACCGCCACCCGCGACAAAAAAGAGCGGGCCCGCGAAAAAAAGGGAGTGACCATGTCGATCTGTGCGGCCGCCGTTTGACGTTCGGACAGGAGCGAGGTTCGAATCCAGTCGAGGTCGACTGGGGGGCCCGCTCCCAACACCAAGGAGGCGAACATGAGGTTCCTATGTATCTACAAACCGAGCAAGGCCGAGAGCGACGCGCCGCCGACGCAGGAGGAGATGGCCGCGATGGGCAAGCTGATCGGCGACATGCACAAGGCCGGCGTGCTGCTGGCCGCCGAGGGGTGCCTGCCGAGCTCGAAGGGGTCGCGCGTGCGGCTCGACGGCGGCGGCAAGTTCACCGTCACCGACGGGCCGTTCCCGGAGACCAAGGAGCTGATCGCGGGCTTCGCGCTGCTGCAAGTCAAGTCGAAGCCCGAAGCGATCGAGTGGACCAAGCGGTTCCTCACGGTCGCGGGCGAAGGCGAGAGCGAGGTTCGCCTGCTGCATGACATGCCGGCGGCCTGACGTCAGGACACGCTCGCCCGTGCTTGCGCGGGCGGGCGAGCGTGCTTTGATGAACGGCGGTGGCCCCCTCCCCTGACGACGAGACCAGGCGCGCGATTCATGCCGTGTGGCGCATCGAATCCGCGCGGCTGTACGCCAGCCTCGCGCGCATCGTGCGCGACGTCGGCGTCGCCGAGGAGCTGGCGCAGGACGCGCTGGTCGCCGCGCTCGAGCAGTGGCCGGCGGCGGGCGTGCCCGACAACCCGGGCGCATGGCTGATGGCGACCGCCAAGCATCACGCGATCAATCATTTGCGCCGCGGGACGCTGCTGGCGCGCAAGCACCGGGAGCTGGGGCAGGCGCTGGACGCCGAGCAGGAGAGCGCAAGGTCGGAGTCGGAGATGGTCGAACGCATCATCAACGGTCTCGACGACGATGTGGGCGACGATCTCCTGAGCCTGATCTTCGTGGCGTGCCACCCGGTGCTGTCGCCCGAGGCGCGCGTCGCGCTGACGTTGCGCTTGCTGGGCGGGCTCGGCACCGACGAGATCGCGCGTGCGTTTCTCGTCGGCGAGCCGACCATCGCGCAGCGGATCGTGCGCGCGAAGCGCACGCTGGCGGAGGCGCGGGTACCGTTCCAGGTGCCGCGCGGCCTGGACCGGGCGCCGCGGCTGTCCTCGGTCCTCGAGGTCATCTACCTCATCTTCAACGAAGGCTATTCGGCGAGCGCCGGCGACGACCACATGCGACCGGCGCTGTGCGAGGAGGCGCTGCGCCTCGGCCGCGTCCTGGCCGGGCTCGCGCCCGAGGAGCCGGAGGTGCATGGCCTCGTCGCGCTGATGGAGCTGCACGCATCGCGCGCCGGCGCGCGCGTCGGCTCGTCGGGGGAACCGGTGCTGCTCCCCGATCAGGATCGCTCGCGCTGGGACCAGATCCTGCTGCGCCGCGGGCTGGCGGCGCTCGCGGCGGCGCAGGCGCTGGGCGCCGCGCCGGGGCCTTACCAGCTGCAGGCGGAGATCTCGGCGTGCCACGCGCGGGCGCGCGCGGCGGACGAGACCGACTGGGCGCGCATCGTCGCGCTCTACGAGGAGCTGGCGCTGCAGCTCCCATCGCCGATCGTGCACCTCAATCGCGCGGTCGCCACGGCGATGGCCGTCGGACCGGCCGCCGGGCTGGCGATCATCGATTCGCTGCGCGACGAGCCGGCGCTGCGCGACTATCACCTGTTGCCCAGCGCGCGCGCCGACCTGCTTGCGAAGCTGGGACGGCTCGACGAGGCCCGGGCCGAATTCGAGCGCGCGGCGGCGCTGGCCAGGAACGCGCGCCAGCGCGAGCAACTGCTGGCGCGCGCCGCCGCCTGCGGTGACTGACCGCCCCGCAGCCGGATGCGGGGGGGGGCCGGCTCAGGGCGCGAGCGTGCGGATCGCTTGCAGCTCGGCATCGAAATACACCGGCAGCTGGCCCCACGGATTGGGCTCGGACTGATCGGTGGCAAACACCCAACCCGCGCCGTTGGCAATCGCGCGAGAGATCGCCGCCCCGGCGTCGCTGGCCGGGACGTCGCTGATGAAGTGGCAGAAGCGTTCGGGCGAGCCCGACGGCATCCACGTGGGAACGACGTACGATTGATAGTCGCTCCAGCTCATTGCGAACTCGACCATCAGATCGAAGAAGTAGACGTAAGTCGGGCAGTAGTGCGTACCGACCGCGAGGTAGGCGTGCGCGTCGCGCGCGTGCGCGGCGTCGGCCACGCTGCGGTATTGCGCCTCGAGCGGCGTGCAGTCGGCTTCCATCGGCCCTTCGGCGAGATAGATCCCCGACAGTGAATAGAGGTTGTAGTAGCTGTTGACGTCGGCGATGACGTCGGCCACCGGGCGCTGCCCGTAACTGGTCGACACGTAGCCGAGCACGACGATCCCCGCGGCGCGCGCCTGCGCGATCGCCTGCGTGTACTGCGGATCGGTGCTGGTGCCCGGCCCGCTCGCCGGGTTGACGATGATCATTCCCACCGTCGGAGCCGCCGCGATCAGCCGCTGCCACTCGGGTCCGGGCGCGAAGTAGGCCGGCACGGCCATGCGCACGCTGCCGGGCAGCACGCCTTGCGCGTCAACGGTGATGGCCGTCGCTCCGTCGGCGGCGTCGCCGCGATCCGGCGGGGCACCGTCCGGATCCGCCGCCCCACCACCGCCGCCGCACGCCGACAACCCCAGCAGGCAGACCGCACCGAGCGCTCGTGTCCGACAGGATCGCATCGCGACCGACCTCCCCTTCCCGCGCATCGCTCCTCGGAATTAATCATCCGCCAGCGGCGGCGGAAGTCAGTTGCGCTATGTTGATGCCTTGATGGCTCCGACGCCTCCTCCGGCCGAGATCCCAGCGCAGGCGTCCCCCGACGCAGTGCCGTGGTTCCTGCGGGGCGGCGGTATCTCGGGCGCGACCGCGCGCGCCGTGCGCTGGGAGGAGACGCCGCTCGGCTCTCCCGACGGCTGGCATTCGACGCTGAAGACGACGCTGGCCACGATGTTTCGCGCGCGCCAACCGATGTTTCTGTGGTGGGGGCCCGAGCTGGTCCAGTTCTACAACGACGGTTATCTACCCAGCTTCGGCAGCGGCAAGCACCCGCGCGCCATGGGGCAACCGGGCCGCGACTGCTGGCAGGAGATCTGGCCGATCATCGGCCCGCAGATCGACGATGTCATGCAGCGCGGGATCGGCAGCTGGAATGAAGATTCGCTGGTTCCGATCCTGCGCAACGGCCGCAACGAAGAGGTCTACTGGACGTATACCTACTCGCCTGTGTTCGGCGACACCGGCGCGGTCGAGGGGACGCTGGTCATTTGCACCGAGACGACAACCCGCGTGCTCGGCGAACGGCGCGCGAACATGCTGCACGCGCTGGTTGGCGAGACGTCGATCGCGGACGATCGAGCGTCACTGATCGCAAAGGCGTTGGCGACCATCGGCCGCAGCACGGCCGACATTCCGTTCGCCGGGATCTACGAGCGCGAACGCGCCGGCGGCGCGCTCTCACCCGCTGCCGCGGTCGGAATGGACGCGGAGGCCGCGCGTGTGATCGCCGAGCGGGTCGGCACCGAGCTCGAGCACCGCTCGGTCGGCGGGCCGTTCCTGGTCTCGTTGGCGGACGGACCGGCGCCGGCGCGCGCAGGCGAGGCGACCGCGGCCGAGCCGGTGCGCGACGTCTACGTCGCGCCGCTGGTCGTGCGCGCTGGCGAGAAGGCGACGTTCCTGCTCCTCGGTCTCAGCCCGCGCCTGTCGTTCGACGAACCGTACGGTCGCTTTCTCGAGCAGATCAGCGGGAATCTGCAGCTGGCCAAGACGCGCGTCGACCACCGGGCCGAACGCGAGGCCAGCGACCTCGAGCGGCGCCACCTGGTCGAGCAAACGCAGGCCGAGCGCGAGGAGCTGCTCGGCGAGCTACAGGCCGCGAGCCGCGCCAAGGACGAATTTCTCGCGATGCTCGGCCACGAGCTGCGCAATCCGCTGTCGCCGATCATCACCGCGCTCCGGCTCATGCGGCACAAGAGCCAGGGCGCGTTCACGCGCGAGCAACTGGTGATCGAGCGGCAGGTCAACCACCTCACCCGCCTGGTCGACGATCTGCTCGACGTCGCGAAGATCGCGCGCGGCAAGGTCGACCTGCGGCGCGAGATCGTGGATCTCGCCGACGTCACCGTCAAGGCGGTCGAAATGGCGAGCGATCTGCTCGAGCAACGCCACCACCGGCTGTCGATCCGTTGCGAGAAGGGGCGCTTCCTCTGCCATGCCGATCCGATCCGGCTCGCGCAAGTCATTGCGAACCTCTTGACCAACGCCGCTCGCTACACCGATCCGGGAGGGGACATCGAGCTCAGCGTGGAGGCGCGCGACGAACAGTTGATCCTGACCGTGAAGGACAGCGGCATCGGCATCTCGGCCGAGATGCTGCCCCGGGTCTTCAATCTCTTCGAACAGGCTGCGCGCTCCGCGGATCGCGCGCAGGGCGGCCTGGGGCTGGGCCTGGCGCTCGTGAAGAATCTGGTGGTTCTGCACGGAGGCACGGTCTCCGCGCACAGTGACGGCCTCGGACGCGGCAGCACGTTCACGGTGTCGTTGCCGGCCGCCGCCCATCAGACGCGCCTGCCGTCGCCGGCGAAGGGGAGCGTGGCGCAGGCGGGCTCGCGCTCGGGACGCGTGCTCATCGTCGACGACAACCTCGACGCGGCCGAGTTGCTGCAGCACGCGCTCGAGGCAACGGGCTACGCGGTCGAGATGGCGACGGATCCGATGACCGCGCTCGATGTGGCGGCGCGCTTCGCGCCCGAGGTCGCGATCCTCGACATCGGGTTGCCGGTGATCGATGGCTACGAGCTGGCGACGCGACTGCTCGTGTTGCCCGAGACCGCCGATTGCCGGCTGATCGCGCTCACTGGCTACGGCCAGGAGCACGATCGACAGCGCAGCCTCGACGCGGGGTTTTACGAGCATCTGGTGAAGCCGGTCGACGTCGATCGGCTGGTCCGTCTGGTCGAGGCGGTGCGCGCCGCGCCGCCCTGGCCATCGCCATCGCCCTCGCCCTCGCCGTCATCGGGCGGCTGAGCGGACCCGAGGCGGCGCGTCCGCTGCGCTCCCTGGGGTGCGCCCTTGACCGGACAGCGCCTGCACTCAATTTGGGAGTAGCAACCGAAACCACGGAGGCGCCATGCGAATCACAACCGCGTTCGGGAATGCGTTCAGTCGGGTCGTTGGGTTCCTGCCCAACCTGATTGCTGCGCTGGTCATTCTGGCCGTGGGCTTCCTGATCGCCATGGCGCTCGAGCGGATCGCCCGACGCGTCCTGTCGGCGATCGGACTCGACAAACGGCCGTGGGCCCGCCGGTTCCTGGGATCCACGGCTGGCCTCCAACGCTTGCCGAGAACCGGCGGGCGGATCGTTTACTGGGTCTCGGCGCTGATCACAATCGGCGTCGCGATCGACGCGCTGGATCTCTCGTGGCTGAGCGCCGGCCTCGCGCGCGTCTTCGCGTACCTGCCCAACGTCCTCGCCGCCGCCGGCATCGTCGTCGTCGCGTACATCGCCGCCAACTTTCTCTACCGGGAGACGCTGGCGCGTAGCGCGGGCACGGTCCTCTGGGCACGGCTGGTGCGCGGCGCCATCCTCACCGTCGCTGGGTTCATGGCCCTGCAGCAGCTCAACATCGCCACGGCGATCGTGACGATCGCGTTCACCGTGCTGATCTCGGCAATGGCGGTCGCGGGCGCGCTGGCGTTCGGGCTCGGCAACCGCGAGCTGGCCGGCCGCGTCACGCGTGACTGGTACGAACGGATCTCGGCGCCGCGCCTCCGCCGTTACGAAACCACCGCCGGCGAGCACCCCGGCCTCGAAGAGCGCGACGACGAGGATCGCCCCCTCGACATCCCGCCCCATCACTGAGTGGCGAGAGCGGGCGCCCCCGGGCTCGGCCGCGCGGGCGCCGCGTCGTTGCCTTGCGCCAATTGTTACGAATTCTTAAGACCGGGTCATCATCGCGCTGCCGCGCTATCATCCCTGGCACATGGACGCCGCCGCGGCGAACCCGCCCTTCGAGGGGATCCGGGTGTTGCTGATCGACGACGACGAGAAGTTGTCGCGTCTCACCGCCCGCTACCTGGAAACGCACGGGTTGGTGGTCGATCGCGCCTTCGACGGACCGACCGGCGTGCGCGCGGTGGCGCGCGCGGTTTACGACATCGTGCTGCTCGATCTGATGCTGCCGGGGATGGGCGGCATCGATGTCTGCCGCGAGATCCGCGCGCGCTCGCACGTGCCGATCGTGATGCTGACGGCGCGCGGCGAGGAGGCCGACCGCGTCCTCGGTCTCGAGACCGGCGCGGACGACTACATCGCCAAGCCGTTCTCGTCGCGCGAGCTCCTGGCGCGCATCCGCGCCCAGGTGCGCCGGGCCCGAGGCAGCAGCGGCCCGTCCGGCGAGGTGTTGATCGTCGGTCCGCTGCGCGTCGACACGACCACGCGGTCGGTCACGCTGCGCGGCAAGACCATCAACGTGACGACCTACGAGTTCTCGTTGTTGCGCGCGCTGGCGGAGCGCGCGGGCCGCGTGCTCAGCCGCGAGCAGATCCTGGATCTGGCGCGCGGCAACGCCGAGGAGGCGTTCGATCGCTCGATCGACGTGCACGTCTCGCGGCTGCGGCAGAAGCTCGAGAGCGATCCCCGCCATCCGCATCTGCTCAAGACCATACGCGGGCTTGGCTACATGCTGGCCGACGGGTAACCGGGGCGCCCGGGCCACGCGCGGACACATTTCGTAATAGTGGAGCAACGAACCCGACAAATCGCCGGTCCACAATTGGCACCATGAGACTTTTATCGGTTCCGGCGATCGCTTCGACCACGGCGCCGGCGGCCGCGATGGCATCGCAAGAGCTCGCCCCGTTTCGGCTCTGGCTGGCCGAGCGCGACCGCCGCCCCCGTCCGGTGCGTTTCCCGAGCGAGGCGCGGCGGATCATGGTCGGCATCGACTTTTCGCACGCGTCCGACTCCGCGATGGGGCTGGTGCTCGGAATCGCCGCCACCACCGGCACGGTCATCGATCTGGTGCACGTCTTCGACGGGTTCACCGAGGCCTTCGTGTTCGGCAACCGGCGCGCGCTCGACGACATCGACGCCGTGCTCGCGCGCGTCGAGCGTGGGTTGCGCGCGCGCACCACCGCGGCCGCCGCCGAAGGTGTGCGTTGCGTGGCGACCAGTCTGGTCGGCGCGCCGGGGATGGAGCTCACCCGGCACGCGCGCTGCACCGGCGTCGACCTCTTGGTGCTGGGCATCGGCGCCGAGAGCCGCGGACCGTTCGGCCGCGCCTGGAGCGCCGCCGCAGCGGTCCAGACGTTGCGTACCGGTGCTTGGCAGCAACGCCCCTTGTTCCCCTCGGCATCCTTTTGAGCACGCGCGCCACAGCCGGGGAGCGGATCGGCCGGCGCACGGTGCCGCTGGTTCTGCGCGTGTTCGCGATCGGCGTGGTGACCGCGCTCGGTATCGCGTTCAGCTGGTACACCGCGCACAAGTTCATCCACTTCCAGTGGCCCAAGAGCGCCGCGCTGGGCCGCGAGGTCCTCCACAACATACCGTCGCGTTGGAACGGTCCCGGAATGCAGGACGACCTCGACCGCATCCGACACAGCGCCGGGCTGCTCACGTCGATCTACGACACCAGCGGCGCGCTCGTCGCGACCAACATCCGGCCCGCCTTCCGGCCGCCGACGGAGGCGGAGCGGCGGCGCGCGCTGTCGCGCGACACGAACACCCCGTTCTTCGGCCCGGTGGTCAGTGCGGTGTACGACGGCGACCGCCTGCTGGGCTTCTGCGTCTTCGACCGCGAGCTGCTCGATCCGCCGTTCTGGGGCGTGATGATGGATCTGACGATCATCAGCACCTGGATCAGCGTCGTCGGGCTGCTGGTCTGGCGCACGCTGGTGCGGCCCCTGCAACGGATCGCGCGCGCGGCGGAAGCATTTGGCGGCGGCGATATGTCGGTGCGCACCGGTGTCGTCCGTGGCGACGAGATCGGCCTCGTGGCGCGCGCGTTCGACGGGATGTCGGAGCGGATCGCGCGCTCGCGCGAAGCGGAGCGCGAGCTTCTGGCAGGACTCTCGCACGAGCTGCGAACGCCACTGGCGCGCATCCGGGTGGCGCTGGACCTGGCGGCCGAGGGCGACGCCGAGACGGCGCGGACGTCGCTGGCCGACGTGGCCGAGGATCTGACGGAGCTCGAGACGCTGATCGGCAA